>NZ_PIPL01000001.1:611490-917235 GCF_003987145.1 Aliidiomarina minuta
AACTACTGCCAGGCCATCTTCATTCATTCGTTGTGGATTACTGGATACCGCATCGGGTAAAGTCCCCAGATCGACAACGTCATAACCCTCATTGGCATGCACACTGAGGCTGGCACTTGCGATTACGGAAGCAGCAACCAGACTAATAGAATACTTCTTTATCATGCGTTTTCATTACCTTGTTGTTGTTCCAGTTCATCCCAGCGCTCAAGCGCTTGCATCAGTTCCTGTTCCAGTACTTTGACACGACTCAGAACCGGTTCGGTGTATTCCTGGGCACGCTGAAAAAACTCAGTTTCGTTCATTTGTGCCTGAAGATCATTCAGTTCACGCTCCATACTCTCAATACTCGCAGGTAGCTCTTCCAGCTCCTTCTGTAATTTGTATGATAGCTTTTTCGGGCGGCTAGCTAAACCCTTGGCGTCTGACTCTTTATTTTTGTTTTTGGTTCCGTCCGCCTGACGATTTTTTGTCGCTTTAATAGCCTCTTGCTGATGCCGTAGATAATACTGCACATCTTCATAACCACCGGCGATTTCAGTGATAACTCCCTGCCCTTCAAATAGCAGAATGCTGCTCGCGGTATTATCCACAAATTCACGGTCATGGCTGACCAGCAGCACAGTGCCTTTGTAGTCGTTTACAATCTGCTCCAGCAGTTCCAGTGTATCCACGTCAAGATCATTGGTCGGTTCATCCAGAACCAGGACGTTGCTTTCCGGCAAAAATAACTTAGCCAGCAGTGCGCGGTTTCTTTCACCACCGGATAAAGCTTTAACTGGTGTTTGCGCCTGTTGTGGTGAAAACAAAAAATCCTGTAAGTAGCTCAGAATATGCCGTGGTCGGCCCTGATGTAAAACATCCTGCTTACCATCGCCAACATTTTCAGCCACTGATTTCTCCGGATCAAGAACTGCCCGATGCTGATCAAAATAAGCTACCTGAATTTTAGTGCCATACTTAACCGTACCCGCGTCAGGTTGGAGCTGCTGTAGAATAACCTTAATCAGCGTACTTTTACCGCAACCATTAGGCCCCACCAGGGCAATCTTATCGCCCCGCTGAATAGTCAGATCCAGGTCTTTCATAATGGTTTTATCGGCAAAGGACAGTTGCAAACCTTCGCCCGCAAATACAATTTTTCCGGAACGACTGGCTTCACTTACATTCAGGCGCGCGCTGCCAAGCAGCTCTCTGCGTTCGGCACGTTGCTTACGCAAAGCTTCCAGTGAACGCACACGGCCTTCGTTGCGAGTCCGGCGGGCTTTTACCCCTTGTCGAATCCAGACTTCTTCCTGAGCTAGTTTTTTATCAAATTCAGCACGTTGCGTTGCTTCAACTTCAAGTAAGCGCTGCTTTTCTGCAAGATAAGCGTCATAATCACCAGGAAAGCTTTGTAACTGTCCCCGGTCAAGATCAACAATGCGGGTGGCCAGGCGGCGAATGAAAGCCCGGTCATGGCTGATAAATAAAATAGCGCCGTTAAAATCCAGTAATTGGTTTTCCAGCCACTCCACCATTTCAATATCAAGGTGGTTAGTGGGTTCGTCCAGCAGTAAAATATCAGGTTGGACAACAAGAGCCCGAGCCAGCGCCACACGGCGTAACCAGCCCCCTGACAGGGCCGCCAGAGAGACTTCAGGGTCCAGTTGCAAACGGGTTAATACCTGTTCAATAACCGTATTGGCCTGCCAGCCATTGCATGCTTCAATTTTTTGTTGCACCTGAGAAAACTCATTCATCAGTTTTTCATCTTCATAATGCTCGCCAACCAACAGACTGATTTCATGAAAACGACGCAGCAAAGCACCGGTTGAGGCCAGGCCTCCAGCGACGTGTTCATATACAGTTTCAGGCGATTGCGCCGGCGGGTCCTGAGGCAAGCGTGCAATACGCACTCCAGAGGCCGATACGGCACCAGAATCCAGAAGTACGTCGCCACTGATGATCTTCATCAGGCTGGATTTACCGGCTCCGTTGCGACCTACAATACAAACACGTTCGCCCTGCTCTACTACAAGATTGGCGTGGTCCAGAATAGGATCGGAACCAAAACTAAGCATTGCATCTTTCAGCTGCAATAAAGTACTCATACTTGTAAAAACTCCACAAGTTGTTGTTCGTTAAAAGGCCACTTGAGTTCAGCATCATCCACTTCACGAATAAGCACCGGAATCAACAGCCCATATTCTTGCTGTAAATCAGCTTGCTTCTCGATATCAACCAAATGCAGACGTATCGGCTCCTCTACAGGCGCCTTATGAATCATTAACATAGCCTGAGTACAGAGGTGACATTCGTCGCGGGTCAATAAGTAAAAATCAGACATGAGTGATAAACCAGCACTGATGAATATTGGGATTACGCGCAAAATCCTGCGGCACTGACCATTTAGACTTATCTTCAGCTTTTAAGCCAAGTTCGGTCAAGGCTTCGTGATCCAGTTTGAATTTACGTTTATTGGTCGAGAATATCAGCAAACCCTGCTCAGCGAGCAAGGCCTTTGCATCGGCAATCAGGTTCATGTGATCGCGTTGCACATCAAAGCTGTCCTGCATGCGTTTAGAATTGGAGAAGGTTGGCGGATCGAGAAAAATTAAATCCCAGGTCTCTGCCTGCGCTTCTTTTTGCTCCGCCATCCAGGTCAGGCAATCGGCCTGAATAAAGTCGTGTTTGCTGATGGTTTCATGATTCAGACGGAAGTTATCTTTGGCCCAGTTAAGATAGGTATTAGACATATCCACTGTAGTGACATGAGTCGCACCGCCGACCGCCGCATGCACTGAAGCAGTTCCCGTGTAAGCAAAGAGGTTAAGAACTTTTTTATCCCGGGCCAGACGTTGAATTTCTTTACGCACAATACGATGGTCCAGAAACAACCCTGTATCCAGATAATCACTCAGATTGACTTTAAAGCGCGTATTGTATTCCTGCACTTCACGTTCAACCGTCTCCGTCTCTTCCTCTTTCTGGTACTGCTGTTTACCTTGTTGTTTGCGTCTTTGCTTCACCGTCATCTGTTGTTCGGTAAAAGGCAATACACCAGGTATAGTTTCCAGCAAATGCCAGAATCTGTCATCGGCAACACCTTCAGGTATTTCAGACGGCGCCGCATATTCCTGAATCACCAGATGATCATCATAAACATCAATGGCGGCATTGTATTCGGGCAGGTCAGCATCATAAAGCCGATAACAATTGACGCCTTCTTTGCGCGCCCATTTGGTCAGCTTCTGGGCATTTTTACGCAGTCGGTTAGCAAGGTCGTCATTATGACTTTTTGTAAACTCAACTTGAGATTCATTAACATCAAAAAGCGCTAACGTCACTGGAATAGCGCCATTGAAAAGTTTGTATTTTTTATGACTGGTCAATTTAAGGCGTTTCAGCAAGACCGCTTCCGGTGCTAAAACAGCCGCTTTCCAGCCAACGAAATGCTCGCGCAGGCGCTGCCCTAACTGGCGATATAAAAGCAAAACGGCCAGGTCGTCGCCCATACGTTCGCCATAAGGCGGATTGGTTATCATCAGGCCTTTGCCCAAATCATTAATATCTGTTTCCAGTGCGTCGCCCTGGCGCCATTCGCAGAAACTTTCCAATTCCAGATCGCGGGCATTTTCAGACGCCGCCTGTAATACTTTAGCGTCGGTATCCACACCAACAAATACCAGCTTGCATTTAGCCTTGCCCTGGGCGAAACGTTCTTCGGCTTCAGCCAATAATCCATTCCACAATGCAGGACGGTGGCCACGCCAGGCAGTGAAGCCCCATTCGGTTCTGTTTAAACCCGGTGCTCTGTCGGTCGCAACCTGAGCCGCTTCCAGTAGCAGGGTTCCGGAGCCACAGAAAATATCCGCAATAGCGCTTTCAGAATCAAATTCAATCTCATGTAGTCCTGCGCGAGAAACAACAGCGGCGGCAAGAGTTTCACGTAAAGGTGCGGCACCAGCGCGACTGCGATAGCCTCGTTTGTGTAAGCCGGAACCGGAGAGATCGAGGTAGAAAGTAGCTTGTTCTCGTTGCAGACGCACATTAATGCGTATATCTGGATTCTGAGCATCCACATTAGGGCGAGCGTGCTGGTCTTCACGGAAACGGTCGACAATGCCATCTTTCACCACACGAGCAGAAAACTGGCTGTGATTCAGAGCGTCAGTAGTACCGCGAAAATCAATGGCAATGGTCGCCTGCTCGGAAAAAAGCAAGGGCCAGTCGATATCCGTAGATGCCTGCAGCAGTTCATCTCGATTGGTGACCGGCAATTTGTCCAGATGCATTAATATACGACTGGCTAAGCGCGACCATAAACACATACGGTAGCCCGTAAGTTGATCGCCTTTGAAGTAACAGCCAGCATTGGTTTGTTTAACGTCTTCAGCGCCCAGACTCAGCAGTTCTTCGAACAGCAGAGGTTCCAGGCCTTTGGCACAGGTAGCAAAAAAGTTAAGCATGTGATTTCTTGATTAGAATATCGTGTGCGGAGTATACCGAACACGAAAGGAGATGTCTTTGAAAGAGAAGTTGGTTGCGGGGGCAGGATTCGAACCTACGACCTTCGGGTTATGAGCCCGACGAGCTACCAGACTGCTCCACCCCGCGTCCGATGTGCAGCACTATAGTCATTTGCCTGATGTGAAGCAAGCCTTTATTTGCTAAAACCTGCTAATCTTGGTCCAAGTGCTGGTTTTATAAACATTGCGTGTAAAATAAACTCATTTTTAGCCGTCTGTTCTTAGTATAAGGTACACTCAGGGATATGCCTGACAACTATAACTTAATGCGTAAAATCATAAACTGGATATAAAATGGCGCCATTCGACTTCTTACTATTCGTTTTTTACTGGCTATTCATTGCATTGGTCAGCTTACGTATTATTTTTCGTGGCCGTAACCTGAGTACCTCACTAGCCTGGTTACTTATCATTTATATAATTCCACTTTTAGGTGCCCTGCTCTATTTCTTCTTTGGCGAGCTTCAGTTAGGAAAACGACGCGCTGAAAAAGCAGCCTCAATGCGTTTTCCTTACATGGAGAACCTGCGACTTCTGGCAACCCAACAGTCTGACGATAATTCACAACTGCCCAACTCACCGCTGGCGATATCAATTCAACAACTTCTTGCTAATCGGCTGGGAATTGGGGCGCTTCACTACAATAATTTTAAGGTCTTGAATAGTCCGGAGAAAATATTTGATGCTCTACTTACCGATATTCGTAATGCCAAAGAGAGTATCCGGATGGAATTCTATATCTGGAATTCAGCTGGCCGCGTAAAAGAAATTGAAAAAGCTCTACTGCAAGCCCACCAACGCGGCGTCAAAATTCAGATTCTGATTGATGATGCCGGATCCTGGTTCTACTTTTTTACCGCGGCCTATAAAGAACTTAAAAACGCAGGCATTGAAATTATTCCCGCGCTTTCGGTCTCCCCCTGGCGCCTTCCTTTTCGCCGCGCCGATATCCGTATGCATCGGAAAATGGTTATCATTGATCACCAGATGGCTTATACCGGGTCAATGAATATGGCAGATCCAAAATACTTTAATAAACATGCCAATGTTGGTGAATGGGTCGATGCTATGGTTCGTTTTGAAGGCTCAGCGGCACAGGGCTTATCCGCTGTTTTTTCCTGGGACTGGGAAGTCGAGACTGAAGAACGTGATTTGCCTGAAAGCATAGACTCGACCAATGAGAGCGATAAATGGCTGGCCGCTATTCCCTCCGGTCCCGGGCTTGGTTTTGATTTAATTACCCAGGTTATGCTTTGTGCTATCTATCGAGCTGACCAGAGTATTACGATTTGTAGTCCCTATTTTGTACCGCCGGAACCTATCTTTGAAGCACTTGTTCAAGCCGCCAAACGTGGCATTAAAATTTGTATCCTGGTGCCCAGACGCAACGACTCCCGGCTTGTCAGTTGGGCCAGCAAAGCATTTTATGATCAACTGTTACAAGCGGGTGCCGAAATAATGTTATTTAAAGGTGGCTTACTCCATACAAAGGCTATGCTGATCGATGAAGAGCTTGCTATTTTTGGTAGTGTTAATCTGGATGTGCGCAGCCTGCAACTAAACTTCGAAATATCGCTCGCTCTTTTTGACCCACAAAGTTGTCGTGAAATATGTGATTTAGTCACCGAGTATAAAGCGGATAGTGAATCTATTGATGCCGAACGCTGGCACCAGCGGTCGTTACTGGCCCGACTTCGGGAGCGTCTGGTGTTCTTCCTCAGCCCGTTACTGTAATCTGAACTTAGATATTAAGAAGTAGGAATATTATCTTGCCAACATCTGTACTGATTTGTGATGACTCGGCACTGGCCCGAAAAATGCTCGCTCGTGCCCTACCTGATACCTGGTCAATAAACCTGAGCTTCGCAAGCAGTGGCGAAGAAGCTTTGACACTTGTAAAGCAAGGTCAGATAGACTTGCTACTGCTTGACCTTAATATGCCAGGTTTAAATGGTTATCAGGTACTGGAGCAGATTCAGAACCAGGATTTGCCTGTTCTCAGTATTGTAATTTCCGGTGATGTTCAACCCGACGCCCGTACCCGGGCGAAACAAAAAGGCGCTTTGGATTTTATCCGTAAACCAATAGAAGCTCAGCAACTAGAGCAGGTATTACGTGAATTTGGTTTGCTTCAGGAGCTGCAAAGCACAGCACAGTCACCAACGCAAAACATCGACGCTATACAGGTGAACGCTGAGGAGACTCTGCAGGAAGTTTTTAACATTGCCATGGGTCAGGCAGGTGCCTCACTTAGTAGTTTGTTAAAAACTTTTATTGAGCTCCCCGTACCACGGGTTAAACAATGCCTGTTATCAGATCTGCCTAATCAACTAAAGACTGAATCGGTAAAGTCCTTATCCGCTATTACTCAGGGCTTTTCCGGCTATGGCATTAGCGGGGAAGTCATTTTACTGCTCGGTGACGATAGTGTTCCCTTATTGCAAAAACTGAATTTTGTGCCGTCCGACAGCCTGGACCCGTCACTGGATCTGGTCGTTGATTTAGCGGGAATATTGACAGGCGCTTGCCTGCAAGGAGTCAGTGAACAGCTGGACGCCGAATTCAGTTGTGCGAGCCCGGTTTTATTAGGTCGCCATTGTTCACTGCAACACTTATTAAAAAGTAATCAGGAACAACAGGTTTTGATGGTAGAACTGGATTATCGCCTCCTTAATGGTCAGGTTGAGTGCGACCTTATTGTGCTCTTCACTGAGGAGTCGATACCCGCCCTGTATAAACGTCTGGAGTACTTGCAATGAGTCAACAGCACACCGAAGATGCAATGCACATTCACCGTCTGAGCCAACTGGTTCAGGCTTTAGATTTGGGTATAATTATCCTTGATCAGAATTTGCATATTCAGTTGTGGAATAGCTTTATGGAGACTCACAGCGGCTTGCGAGCCAGTCAGGTTAAAGGACAGCTGTTGACTGAGATCTGTCCTGAGGTACCCCGCGAATGGCTGCAACGAAAAGTAGATAGCGCTATCCAGTTAAAAGCACGTGCTTATTCAAACTGGCAGCAGCGCCCTTATGTTTTTCATTTTACCAGCAGCCGACCCATAACCGGTCAGGCGCCGGCAATGCTGCAAAACATCACTTTTATTCCGTTAAGTGAACTCGATAAACAAGTACGGCAGGTATGTATTTTGGTGCAGGATGTCACTGAGTTGGCCAATCAGCTACATCAGGCTAATGAGTGAATATCAGAGGCTTTTGGAAAAGGATGATTATTACTTTCCAACAGGCGATCATTAAGCACTTTAATAATATCAAAGCGGCGTAGCTCTTTTGCTGGAGAGAGCTCCATTTTTTCATCCAGTAATAAACAAAGGCTGCTGCGATCATCCTGCTCAATAATCAGAAACTCTCCCAGCTGAAGGCCTGAGTCTAAACAACAGGCGCGGTATTCTGGAGGCCAGCTTTCAATATCCCCGAACTTAAAGTACCAACTTTGCGGCATCGCTGGTTTGGCAAAAGCGCTGACCGCAGCGACATGAATAGCAGCTAGTAACTGTTCATTCACATTTAACGTACTATATTCTTCAAGGTAATCAGCGGTTTCCTGGTATACCCGAGCATCAGAAATCGAGAAAGCTCGTTTGCTGGGCAGGTTCTGCTGTAACAATCGCCGTTTATAAGCAATCGCAAAGTGAACCTCACCCATGTGGAGCTCAAGTTGTCCGTGTTCTTTATCAAACTGCCAAAACCAAGGTGTTATCGCTCTCATACCCATCCCTGAATACAACTACTAAAGTTGGTTATATTCGCGCAAATTTTATCCATATATTGCGCGAATTACAAGTTATTAACAATCTCACTAAGGAGCTCAGGTCCCCGATAAATAAAACCGGTATACAGTTGCACCAGAGTCGCTCCCGCTTCCAGTTTAGCCTTCGCTGCCTCGGCATCATGAATCCCTCCTACACCAATGATAGGTATTTCTCCTTTAAATTCATTGTGTAGCCACTGGATAACCTGAATACTCGCGGCGGCGACAGGTTTACCACTGAGTCCGCCCATCTCATCAGCGGCAGGATGCCCCTTTACGGACTCTCTGGATATAGTAGTGTTTGTTGCTATTACACCATCAATAGCATGTTTCTTAAAAGCCTGTGCTAGTTGCACCACCTCTTGCTGATTGAGATCAGGCGCTATTTTAATCAGCACAGGAACATATTTATGATGCACACTCTGTAGTTCTTGTTGTGTGGACTTAAGAGCACCGAGTAACTCTTCCAGGTGTTCTCCATGCTGCATAGCACGGAGTCCTGGAGTATTAGGCGATGAAATATTCACAGTAATATAACTGGCATACGCATAAACTTTACGCATGCAGTAAACATAGTCTTCTGTCGCTTCGCTTTCGGCGGTATCTTTATTTTTACCGATATTAATTCCAAGGATCCCCTCATAGGAGGAAGCCTTTACCTGTTCAACCAGGTAATCTACACCACGATTATTAAAACCCATGCGGTTAATAATAGCTTCATGTTCAGTTAACCGGAACATGCGTGGTTTAGGATTACCTTCCTGAGCTCTGGGAGTCACCGTCCCTACTTCTATAAATCCGAAGCCCATTGCCCCAAAGGCATCAATACAGGTGGCATTTTTATCCAGCCCAGCCGCCAAACCAACTGCGTTAGGAAAAGTTAACCCCATGCATTGCACAGGTTTATCCGCTAAATGTTGCGACAGGCATCGCCGCATCGGCGAGCGGCCGATGCGTGATAACCAGTTTAATGTCAGATCATGAGAACGCTCGGCGTCCAGCTTAAAAAGCTGACGCCGTAGCAGGTTGTACCAACTCATTATTTCATCGAACCGCAGTTATGACTGAGCAGCATGAGCTCCCGTAACGCGACAGAGAACTTAGCAAATTCATGGCTCTTCGTGGTGCGGAAATCAGCAAGCATTTGTTTCCAACGCTCAATAAACTGACTATGCGCATCCACCCATTTCTCCAGCATCGCCGACGCATCCTTCTCATCTCCAGAGAAGTTAAATACCGCGTTGGTTAATGAGCGTTGCTGCCAATCAAGTTCTTCACGGAAGGCTGCCCGGGCCAATGCCTGCCAGTGGTTTGCTACAGGCTGACTATTAACCTGTTCTAAGAACCAGTGTAAATCAATTTCAGCGCCCATACGGAAATAGACTTCGGCCACCAGAGGAACTTTAGTTTTATGTTCCGCTGCGACTTCTGCGATGTCCATGGCTGAGAATACTGTGCTTAAAGTCCCCACTTCAATAGCAAGTGCTTTAGGTACACCCTGCTCAACCATTTTGTCGATATTCTTCTGCAGATTTTCCGCTTCATTATTGCTCATATACTTAAGGGAATTCTGGCGTAAGTCTTTAAAAGCTGGCTGATAAAAATCGATGTGTTCCTGAATCGTTTTAAACGCTGGGTTGCGATGACGCAGGAACCAGCGAGTAGTCCGACGAACCATGCGACGCACCTGGAATAATACGTCATTCTGCACCTTCGCTGGAATAATATTATTCAAAGCTTCAATTTCACGCCATAAACGAGGACAGTCAAAAACTTCACGAGATACTACATAAGCATTTGCTATCTCAGCAATACTGGCTCCGGTGGCCTCATTTTTACGGCTAACGAAGTTCGGGCCCATATCATTAACAATATTATTCGCTAATTTAGTCGCTATAATCTGCCCGCGTAATGGATGATCCTTCATTTGTTCACTAAATTCTTCCCGCAATACTTCAGGAAAAGCAGTGAAAAGCTCTTTGCTGTGGAAAGGATCCTCAGTTATAGCTTCAGTTTGCAACTCGTCTTTCAATACCATCTTGCCATAAGCTGTCAGCACCGATAGCTCAGGGCGAGTCAGTCCTTTACCCGAAGCAGTG
This sequence comes from Aliidiomarina minuta, assembly GCF_003987145.1. Lineage (NCBI taxonomy): Bacteria > Pseudomonadati > Pseudomonadota > Gammaproteobacteria > Alteromonadales > Idiomarinaceae > Aliidiomarina > Aliidiomarina minuta. The sequence continues at coordinate 621,872 of NZ_PIPL01000001.1, forward strand.
CGTTCAGCCAACTCATCATCGTCGGGCAAAAACTCTATCGTACGGTCAAGCAAACCGTCACGCTCTAACTGATGGATAAAACGCTGCATTTCTTTAATCTGATCAGCGCCTCGCAATAAGGTTATCGAAATAGACTGGGTCTGACGATTACAGTCATTCAATACCAGCTCCGCCACGTCATCTGTCATCTGATAAAGTAATTTGTCGCGCTGTTCGCGAGTCAAAGCGCCCTGATTCACAGCACCATTCAGCAGGATCTTAATGTTCACTTCGTTATCAGAACAATCGACACCACCTACGTTGTCGACGAAATCGGTGTTCACCCGGCCACCATTGGCGGCAAATTCAATGCGCCCAAGCTGCGTAAAGCCTAAATTACCACCTTCACCGACGACTTTAGCTCGCAAGTCCTTGCCATCAATTCGTAAAGCATCATTCGCGCGATCTCCAACATCGACATCGCTTTCCTTACTACCTTTAACGTAAGTTCCGATGCCACCATTCCAGATAAGATCCACTTCGGCACTCAGTAAGGCTTTAATCAGTTCATTCGGCGCCATTGATTTTTTCTGGCTACCTATTAACTTTTTAATTTCCGGCGTCAACTCAATCGACTTAGCACTTCGGGAGAAAATACCACCACCTTTACTGATCAGCTTTTTATCAAAGTCTTCCCAGCTCGAACGTGGCATTTTGAACAGTCTTTCCCGCTCAGTCCAGGTTTTGGCTGCATCCGGATCCGGGTCAATAAAGATATGTAAGTGATTAAAAGCAGCCACCAGCTTGGTGTGTTTAGAAAGCAGCATTCCATTACCAAATACATCCCCGCCCATGTCGCCGATAGCAACACAGGTAAAGTCGGTGGTTTGGCAGTCAACGCCCATTTCACGAAAATGACGCTTAACCGACTCCCAGGCACCGCGTGCTGTGATACCCATTTTCTTGTGGTCGTAACCTACAGATCCACCAGAAGCAAATGCATCACCTAACCAGAAGTTATATTCAGCAGCAATGCCGTTAGCAATGTCTGAGAAAGTTGCGGTGCCTTTATCAGCTGCGACCACCAGGTACTGGTCTTCATCATCGTGTCTGACTACGGCTTCAGGATGAACTATTTCACCTTCGATAATGTTATCGGTAATATCCAGTAGTGCGCGGATAAAGGTGCGATAACAGGCTTTGCCTTCTTCAAAGAACGCTTCCCGTTCGGCAGGCAGTTTTTTGCAAACGAAACCGCCTTTTGCCCCGACCGGCACTATAACTGCGTTCTTAACCTGTTGAGCCTTGACCAGCCCTAACACCTCAGTACGGAAATCTTCACGCCGGTCTGACCAACGCAGACCACCACGGGCAACTTTACCGCCTCGTAAATGCACCCCTTCTATACGAGGTGAATAAACGAATATCTCGTATTTAGGCAGCGGTAACGGCATTTCAGGAATATCTTCCGGCAGGAATTTAATAGAGGTATATGACTTTTCTTCGCCATTCTCATCTGCCTGGAAAAAATTGGTACGGAGCGCCGCATGGATTAAGTCCATGTAGCGACAAATAATACGATCATCATCCAGACTACTGACATCCTCTAGTGAAGACTGAATGCGGGTAACCACGTTTTCGAGTTTTTTCTCGGTGAATTTAACCTTAGGGTCAAACTTGGTGTAGAACATTTTGACCAATAGTTTGGCAATAGCCGGATAACGCGAGAAAGTGTTCTCAATATAGCTTTGGCTGAACGTAACACCAATTTGACGCATATATTTGGCAAACATACGCAAAATAACAACGTGCCGACCGGTCATACCAGCGCCCAGAATCAGACGGTTAAAACCGTCGTCTTCGTAATGCCCTGCCCACACCTTAGCGAACGCATCCTGGAAGTTATCTCTACTTTTATCCAGGTCCAGTTTGCCAGCAGTGTGTAACATGAAGAAATCCAATACCCAGAAAACATGACCGTCGTTGGTTTTGATCTGGTAGGGACTTTCGTTAATAATACGCAGGCCGAAATTTTCCAGCATTGGCAAGACGTCAGACAGATGAATAGGCTCATCTTTATGGAAAAGCTTTAGTTTTACATGCTTGGAATCATCCTGAACTTCCTGAGCCCGATAGAACAGCATTCCCAGTTTATGGTCATCGTCTAGTCGTTCTAACTGCGCAATATCGGCCAGAGCCACGGCTGGCAATACTTCTTCTTTGTACGCTCGGGAAAAGCCCTGAGCGTAACGACGCACCAATTGGCGTGCTTTCGATTCACCATGAGCGCTCAACAGAATGCGTTCCAGATTGTCTTCCCAGGAACGTGCAGCTTCAACTAAATCATCTTCTAACTCTTTCACATTTATATCCTGATCACTGTCCTTAACCCGCACCGTATACTGAGTACGTGCTAATGCTGATTCTGAGAAGAACGTATTAAAATCAACTTCCTCTTCACTACCCATAGTGCGCGCTAAAATTGCCTGAGTTTTTTCTCGTAGCAAGGTGTTATAACGCTCTTTAGGCACGTACACCATCACCGTAATAAAGCGCCCGTAGATATCTCTGCGCATGAAAACACGGGTCATATCACGTTCCTGGATCTGTAATACACCCAGGGTGATATCGAGCAGGTTTTTATCATTGGTCTGCACTATTTCATCACGCGGATAGGTTTGCATGATATTAAGCAGTGCTTTGCTGGCATGAGATCCAGGAGCAAACTTCGAGTTTTTCATAACACGCTGGATTTTATCTTTCACCAATGGGATATCCATTGCACTATCATTATAAAAGCTCGCTGAATAAAGCCCGATAAAACGATCTTCACCTATCACTTTACCGCTTTTATCAAAGCGTTTTATGCCAATATAATCAGAGTGTGCCGGGCGATGCACTCGTGAACGAGCATTGGTTTTAGTCAACAATAAAAGTTCATCGTCGCCAAATGCTATATGACGAGCATCTTCCGGTAGATCGGAGATACGTAAGGGTTGTTTTCCCTGAGACTTTTTCATTAAGCCCAGGCTACTTTCTTCTTCCTGAATTAATTGGTAGTCGCCTTTCACCGGCTCAACCCGATAACTACGGTAGCCCATGAGTGTAAAATTATCTTTTGCTAACCAGCTCAAAAAGCGCTTAGCTTCAGCCAGCTTGTCTTTATCACCAGGAAAATTATTCGTTTCAATATTCTCGGCAATTTCTTCAAGTCGGGCACGCATAGGTTTCCAGTCAGACACCGCCAGTGTAACCTCGTCCATAACGGAGGCCAGTTCCTGCTTCAAAGCTTTCAGACTTTCGTTGTCGACCTGACGATCAACCTCAATCAGAAATACGGTATCAGTTTGTCCGCTTTTAGAAGTTTGCCCCGCTGGCAGCACTTCGGTTACGTTACCCTGCTTATCGCGTTTGTGTACTAATGGCGTGTGTAATAATAAATGAGCAGCGATGCCTGAACGGTTCAATGCCATACGCACTGAATCAACCATAAATGGCATATCGGTCTGAATAATTTCGATAATAGTATGGGGGGATTCCCAGCCATGTTTGCTCACTTCCGGGTTATATACTTTAATCGTCGCTTTACTGTTTGATTCATAGTTATTAAAACTATGCCACAAACCAATGACAGCACCGTACATATTGCTTTCATCACGACCTTTAAGATCGTCCCGTGAAACGGTGCGGTATAAGCGTTGCGCAAAGGTATTTACGATGTCTGCTGCCTCAGCAGGCATTTTTTTGCGGATGATATCAGAAACTTTCTCGAGGAGTACTGGTGGTTGACCTTCGACCAACGCCATTTGCTATTTTCCTTGTAGCTAGCAGAAAATGAAGCCGTGGCAAAGAACTTGCCTGAGTGCCTTGCCGCGGGAGGAGAATATATAGGTATTCTCGGACGTTATGTTCTGAATTGCAATGCTTTATTAGCTGGTGCGAGGAGTATAGATACTATTTGCTTAAATTTTAAATATCCTGCAATTTCTGTAGTGACATAAAGCGATACTGAGCATCTGTTATCAGTTTAAAACGGCCACGAATCCCCTGCCCCGAAATAAAAGGAACCAGTCTGCGCAATGGTATTTGCACGCGCAGACCGTTATCAGCCTTCACCACGATATGGCTAAGTCCTTCCTTATAATATTTACGTTCCAGTTCAGCGGACGTAAATATCAGAGCAAAATTAAATTCATACATAGTTTAATCTTGCTGCAGGCTCTGCTCCACTTTCTCATAAAGGTCACTAGCCAGATCCGGAAGCTCCTGCAAAGTTTTCAGCTCTTGTTTTAACAGAGTCTGTCGTTTTTCATCAAAACGACGCCATTGCAACAAAGCCGTAACCAAACGAGATGCTACCTGAGGATTACTGCTATTAAGGCGCACAATAACTTCCCTTAACCAGCGATAACCTTCTCCGTCTTCGCGATGTAATTGAGCCAGATTATGCGTAAAAGTAGCCACCAGTGAGTAAATCCGATTGGGGTTCTGCCAGCTAAAAGCCCCATGAGACGTCAGCTGTTTTACTGAATCCAGTGTTGAAGAGCGAGCAGCACTGGCCTGGGTAGCTAACCATTTATCCATCACCAGACTATTGCTCTGCCATTTAGCGGCAAATTCACGCAACATATTATCAGCACTGGTATGATTGGCGTGCACTGCGGCCTGCATAGCAGCTAACTCATCGGTCATATTGTCAGCTTTGCTAAACTGTCGCTCCAGCAAAGCCGTTATCTCCGGATTTTTAAGGTTTGCCAGGAATGCTAAGCAGGTATTTGCCAACATACGTTGGGCAATATCTGTGGGTGCAAATTGATAAGCGCCCTGCGGATGGCAGCTGGAATAGGTTTCTTTCAGTTCTTTTTCCAGCTCACTAGCCAATAATTGTTTAAGTTCCCCACAAACCCTGTGAATATCGGCTACTGGAATCACGTCGTACTCGCCACTTAAGGACTCTTCTGATGGTATTTGAAGCAATAAAGAAACTAATGCAGGATCGCTTTGTTGATTCTCCAGCTTGTGTTTAAGTGCATCCAGGCTGGCCTGGCTTAGCTGCACTGGACTGCCCGCAGCAATGGCTTTTTTCATCGCCTGCAAATAAACCTGCTGTGCCGCATCCCAACAAATAAATGGGTCCTGGCTATATGCCAGCAGAGTTAACAGCTGCTTTTCCTGATATTCATAATCAAGTTTAACAGGTGCAGAAAAACCGGCTAACAAGCCTGGCACTGGTTTTTCTTTAACTTTTTCAAAAACGAAGTCCTGTTGCTCTTCAGTCAACTGCAGAATATCGTTTTTCAATTCATCACTGGTTAGCTTTAATAACTCACCGCTGTCACTATAAAAATGTACTCGCAATGGAATATGAAATGCCTGCTTCTTTTTCTGCCCCGGTGTGGCTGCTGTATGCTGTCGACAATGCAGGGTATAGCGTTCAGCTGAAGCATCATAACTCTCAGTAATGCTAAGCACTGGTGTGCCAGCCTGCTCATACCAACGTCTGAACTGGCGCAGTTCAGTGCTGTTCGCGTCTTCCATAGCACAGACAAAGTCTTCACATGTAACGGCCTGACCATCATGGCGTTCAACATAAAGTTGCATGCCTTTCTGGAAACCCTGCTCGTCCAGTAAACTGTGCAGCATACGAATAACTTCAGCGCCTTTATTATAAACGGTCACCGTATAGAAGTTATTCATTTCAATAACTTTATCCGGGCGGATAGGATGCGCCATTGGGCTGGAGTCTTCGTGAAACTGGTGCGTCCGCATAATGCGTACATCCTGGATGCGATGTACCGGGCGCATCGACATATCACCGCTAAACTCCTGATCACGAAACACCGTTAACCCTTCTTTCAGGCTTAACTGAAACCAGTCGCGACAGGTAATGCGATTGCCCGTCCAGTTATGGAAATATTCGTGACCTATAACCGATTCAACATTTAGAAAATCCTGATCGGTGGCTGTCTTTGCATCCGCTAATACATATTTAGCATTAAAGACATTAAGACCTTTATTCTCCATAGCTCCCATATTGAAGAAGTCGACCGCGACTATCATGTAGATATCCAGATCATAGACCAGGTTAAAACGCACCTCGTCCCACTTCATCGCCGCTTTTAAGGAACGCATGGCAAATTCAGCACGACCCAGATTACCTTTATCGACAAATAGCTGCAGCGCAACATCGCGGCCATGCTTAGTGCGATAACTGTCTTCCAGTAAATCAAAGTCTCCGGCTACCACAGCGAACAAATAACAGGGTTTTGGATGCGGGTCATGCCAGCTGACCCAATGCTGTCCATTCTCAAGCTCACCGCTATCGGTTTTATTGCCATTCGCGAGCAGATAAGGGTATTTATCTTTATCCGCCTGCAGCCGGGTGGTAAACACAGCAAGCACGTCGGGACGATCCAGGTAATAGGTAATACGGCGAAAGCCTTCCGCTTCGCATTGGGTGCAAAAAGCACCGCCCGACTTATACAGCCCTTCTAAAGCGCTGTTATTGGCAGGATCCAGCTGTGTGATTATTAAAAGTTCAAAGGCTTCCGGTACATCATCAATCTGTAGTTGATTGTTGACCACCTGAAAACGATGCTCAGATAAAACCTCGCCATCCAGTTCAATATTTATCAGTTTCAGCGCTTCACCATCCAGGCGCAACGGTTCATTATGCTCACCCTGGCGGCGTACCGTCAGACGACTGCTTACCAGCGTCTGGTGATCCTGCAGGCGAATATCCAAATCCACTTCATCAATAGTGTAATCCGGTGTTTGATAATCTTTGCGATATTTAGCTTGAGGCATAGTTGTCATGTCAGGCTACAGCTCCCTGGTTTGGCTTATGATCGCTTAAGCGTAGAATTCTGAAGTTGGTATAAGCGTAGACAATAGCTATCAAAGGTGTCAGGTATAAAAAGAATGCAAATGGCGCATATTGCAGTGGGCTCACGGCCAGAACACTAAACATATAGGCACCACAGGTATTCCATGGAATCAGTGCTGACGTGAGGGTACCGCTGTCTTCCAGGGTACGTGATAAAACACGAGGGTCCAGATCCCGGTTTGCGTATTCTTCACGGAACATGCGACCTGGCAATACGATGGCCATATACTGATCAGCGGTCAGTACGTTAGCACCAAAACAGGTGAATAAAGTGGCAGTAATCAATGAGCCAGTGGAGTTAACTGCTTTGAGCATGCCTTTAATAAGCTTACGTAATAACCCAGTGCATTCCATAATAGCGCCAAAGGTCATCGCACTCAGGATCAGCCACACCGTATTCAGCATGCTCGACATACCGCCACCACTGAGCAACGAATCCAGGTCTGAATCTCCGCTAGTCACCGAAGTACCATCAGCCAGCGCTATCCAGACAACCTGAAGTGTACCTAACCAGCTATCCGCCAACGCCGGGCTTACCATGCCCTGCACCACTTCGTACTGGAAGAGCACTGCCCAGAGCCCGCCCAACAACGCACCTATAAATATGGTAGGTAATGCAGGCTGGCGCAGTACCGCCATGCCAAAAAGAATAGCCAGCGGGATCAGCATCAGCGGATTAATATTAAAAATATCCTGCAAGTCATTCTGCATACTCACCAAAGTGTCCAGGTTGGCGCTGGATGAACCGGTAAAGCCCAGAATGACAAAGAGAAGCAAAGCAATGACAAATGCGGGAACCGCGGTATAGGTCATGTAGCGGATATGGGCAAAGAGTTCTGTCCCACTAACCGCAGGAGCCAGGTTGGTAGTATCCGAAAGCGGCGACATCTTATCGCCAAAATAAGAACCTGAAACTACAGCACCGGCTGTAATAGCCAACGACAGTTCCATACCGGTAGCCACACCGATAAGCGCAACACCTATAGTTGCTGCAGTGGTCCATGAGCTGCCAATAGAAATTGCAACAATGGCACATATCAGACAGCTTGCGGCATAAAACCAGGTTGGGCTTAATAATTCCAGACCATAATAAATAAGGGTCGGTACAATTCCGGCCAGCAACCAGGTACCTATCAACGACCCCACCATTAATATGATCAAGATGGCGCCTAACGCAACCGAAATGCCTTTGGTAATGCCGTCCTCAATATCGCTCCAGCTATAACCGTTGCTAAAGGCGACCACTGAGGCGATAGCTGCAGCTACCAGTAAAGCTATCTGATTGGGACCGTAAGAAGAATCAGCCCCAAATAAATAAACCGAACTTGCCAGCATCACAATAAGTGCCAACAAGGGAAACAGCGCCTGTATATAGGACGGCTTTTTTATAGAATCCGACATTGATTAAAGTTTCCTGCTTATTAAAAACGAATCACGCCAATCAGCTGCATGAAAATAATGATAATAGCGAGCGGTGCCAGGTAACGCACACAGAAGCGCCAGAGGTTATAAATAGCTGGATGGCCACCCAGTTCATCTCGCGTAAACTGACCCTTAATCGCCCAGCCCGTAAACAAAGCAACTGCCAGGCCACCCAAAGGCAACATCACATTCGACGTAATATGATCAATCACATTAAAGATATTGACCATTTCAGTACCGAAGAAATGCCAGTTAAGCACTGTCCACTCTGCGCCGGCGAAAGAGTATATGGTTAATAAACTCAAAGTCCAGAGTACCAGGCCAGAGGTCAGAGCAGCCTGCCACCGGTTCAGGGCAAATTTTTCAACTAAAAAGGCAACCGAAGATTCAATCATTGAAATAGCGGACGTAAATGCTGCCAGTACCAACATCACGAAAAAAACGGTAGCAACAAGAATGCCCGCTGGCATAGTTGCAAAGGCCAGAGGCAAGGTCTGGAATATCAGACCAGGGCCCTCTCCTGGCGTTAACGCATAACCGAAAACAATAGGGAAAATTGCCAGGCCAGCCAACAAGGCCACAAAAGTATCGGCCACCGCAACCCACATTGAAGTGCTTACAATAGAGGTTTCTTTAGGCAGGTAAGCGCCGTACATGATCATAACGCCGGAAGCCAGACTCAGCGTGAAAAATGCATGGCCCAGAGCAATCAGCACACCATTAATCGTCAACTCACTGAAGTCGGGGCGGAACATGAAGTTAACCGCAGCGCCAAAATCTCCAATTTGCGCTGCATAAATAGCAATGATCGCCAACAAAATAAGCATAGCTGGCATTAACAGGCGCACGGCCCTTTCCAAACCATGTTTAAAGCCTTTGCCTACCACAAAAACAGTGGCTGCAATCAATAAGCTGGTAAACAGCAAAAGCTCAGAAACCGAACCGGTCATGTTCGTATAGATCTCTTCTATTTCAATAGTGCCTGCTCCAGCGAACTGGCCGGAAGCACTTTTAAAAATATAGGAGAAAGCCCAGGCTGCTATGACAGAGTAAAAAGTCAGGATGACAAAACCTGTACCCATGGTCATCCAGCCGGTAACTTGCCAACTCTTATGCGCTCCTGATTCTTTAGCCAGGTTTTGTGCCGCAAAACCCGGCGAGTTACGTCCTCGTCGACCAATCAGAAGCTCACCAATTAATACGGGAACACCAATCGCAAAGATGCAAACCAGGTAAACCAATACAAAAGCGCCACCACCATTTTCACCCATAATATAAGGAAATTTCCAGATATTACCTAAGCCTACGGCAGCAGCGGTGGCTGCAAGAATAAACGAAAAGCGGCTATGCCAGCGGGTACTGATAGCGGTTCTTGTTGTCATAATGAATACTTATTTTTAGTTATAGTTTTGTATAAAGGAGGGTATAACACCACAAAGTGGCCTAAAAATACAAGCAGAAGTCAGCTGGGCTATTGGCTAGCCCAGCTGAGGAGTGGTTCTATTAACTGTCCTGACCGCGCTGGTTTATGAAATCCAGAGTGATGCGGATAGTTTCCTGCAAGTAAGGGTCTGGGTCACGGTAAGCTTCATCAGCATCTTCCGCCGCTTCCACAGGCTCCTTGCCTTCACGAGCTAAACGTTCGTTAATGCGTGCAAGGCGACGCTCACGATCCGCTTCAGACTCGGCATCTCGTTCACTTTGTACCAGCGACACATAATTTCTGTCCCGACGCGCACGGAAGCGTTCAATGTCCTCGTGAATGTAAGCAAACTCAGGGTTGTTCTCAATACGAGCCTTATGCAGCTCGGTTAGTGCCTGCAGGTTTTCTTCCGGCAGCCAGCCTAAACGGTCGAACTCTACTGAATCAATTTGATCCCAGGGTAAAGCGTTGTCAGCACGGCTTTCACCAAAATCATCAGGTTCAATAGGTGAAGGGAACAGAATATCAGGCACTACGCCGCGATGCTGTGTACTGCCCCCATCAATACGATAGAACTTAGCGATCGTATACTGAATGCTACCTAATGGATTTGAGTAAAAATCAAAACGACGCTGCAGGTTCCGATGCTGCTGCACAGTACCTTTTCCGAAGGTCTGCTCACCCACTACAATGCCTCGGTTATAATCCTGAATAGCTGCGGCAAAAATTTCAGAAGCCGAAGCGCTGAAGCGGTCCACCAGTACTGTCAATGGGCCTTCATAATAAGACACACCATCTTCATCCCTATTAACATCGATACGTCCACTGCTGTCGCGAACCTGAACAACCGGGCCCGATTCAATAAACAATCCGGTTAGAAAGATAGACTCACTCAGCGAACCGCCGCCGTTGCCTCGCAGGTCAACAACAATGCCTTCAATATCTTTCTCTTCTAATTCTTTAAGCAACTTGCGTACATCCGCTGACAAGTTGTTATAAAAACCAGGGATTTCAATAACCCCAACAGGGCGATCAGAATATTCACTTTCTTCCAGAATTTTCACGCTGGCTTTAGCTTCACGATCTTCAATACGTACTTTATCGCGAACGATTTCAACCGTTTCTGGTGTTCCCCCAGAGCCTTCGCTTTCTTTCAACACCTGCAACCGCACGGTGCTGCCTTTAGGGCCGGTAATTAAATCGACCACGTCATCAAGACGCCAGCCAATGATATCGACGAACTCTTTATCGCCCTGGGCCACTGCAATAATGCGGTCATCCGGGGCCAGTTCACCGGTTTGGTCAGCCGGACCACCAGGCACCAGGCTACGAATAACGGTATAGTCATATTCAGCCTGCAATACAGCCCCGATGCCTTCCAGTTGCAGATTCATATTTTGCTGGAAACGTTCGGCGTTACGCGGAGACAGGTAACTCGTATGGGCCTCTACGCTTCGGGCAAAGGCGTTCATTACTGTTTGAAAAGCATCTTCGCTTTTTGAGTTGGTTAACCGCTGTATCGCACTTTGGTAACGCCGCTCAAGGTTTTCCTGAATTTCATCCTGGTCGCGGCCTGCCATAGCCAAATTCAGTGCATCATTCTTCAGTCGCTGCTGCCACACAGCTTCTAACTCACTCGAATCCGCAGCCCAGTCTTCTTCAGCACGATCATAATAATAACGTTCGCCTTCGACCTCGAAATCAAACTCTTCACCTAATAACGATAAAGCATGAGCATAACGCTCGTAGCGACGTTCCAGGCTCAACTGGTAAATTTCATAAGGGAGAGAAAGATCCCCTTCCTGTAACATCACATGAAAGTTTTCAGCGTGCTCTCTGAACTTGTCGATATCTTCCTGCAGGAAAAACATGCGATTGTAGTCAAGCTGTTCAAAGAAACGGTCAAAAATTTGCTCGCCCATTGCCTCGTCCATTTCAACGCGGCTGTAATGGTAGCGGGTAAAATACGACGCAATCCGTTTACTCGCCGTTTCATGCTGGGACTCAGCGGATAATCTGGGTAATTCATCAAGATTATGATTTGGGGTTACCGCAAAAGCCAGCGGTGCCATTATAAAACCACTGAGAATCAGGCTACGGAAAAACGGCTTTCTCATTCATATACTCCTAAGATGTGACAAACACATTCTCAATCTTTACTTTCACAGTGATGCCAGACACCAACTGTACTTGTACCTCAGACTTCTCAATAGCAATAACAGTTCCCGGCATTGGTGACTGTCCTACTTTAACCTGAACATTCTGACCTTCTTCGAGGTCACCGAGCGTAACTGCTTTCAATTCAGGTTCCGCTTTTTTGTGCTTAGATTTATTGGCTGCTTTGCCCGCAGAAGGTTTTGGCCGGGGTTTCTTTTTATCGCTGGGCTGAGTTTTATCTGCTGCCGGTTTCTCCGCTTTGCGTTTTTCCGCCACTTTAGCTTTGGATTCAGCCAGAGTTTCCTGAGCATGCTGCGCATGCTCATCTTCTACAATACCCGCTTTAGCACCATCAAGATCAACACGGTCCGTACCTGTTTTCACTCCCCTAAGGTAGCGCCAGGAGCTGGTGTACTGACGCAGAGCGCTGCGCAGGCGTGTTTTACTGACCTTGGGATCCCCTTCCATGCGCTTCGCAAGGTCTTCAAAAATGCCAATTTTTAAAGGCTTAGCTTCACCACTGAGGGTAAAACACTGCGGAAATTGTTCAGCCAGGTAAGCTATTACTGCTTTGCTGGTCGCAAGCTTTTCTGATGTTTCTTGGTTGTCCATTAACTAAACCTTAATTACTGTCACTATCATCATAGTCAGCTTCATCGCGTTGTTGTTCCATTTTACGAATCACACCTGACACATAATCATCCATCTCATCACTTTCCAGCTCTGTAAGAGCTGGCTCGCGAAACCAAATGAAGCATAACTCCTCAATCAACTCAATAATCTGGGGATGACTCCAGTCATCTGCCTGCGCCTGAGTAACGGCGCTGTGTAACATCATATTAAGTTGATCAGCAGCTAATTCTGCCTCTTCTTCAAATTCATCCATATCCGCCACACTAACCAGATAGGGATGGATCTCAAATTCATTTAACATAAAAAGACCAGTTAAGGCTTTCTAGCAAATTAAGTAACTTCTCTAATCCTGCCTGGTCATCTTCATTAAAGCGACCCAAGTCAGGGCTATCTATATCAAGAACAGCCACAACTTGCTGTTCTTTTACAATAGGTATGACAATTTCTGAATTACTGGCAGCGTCACAGGCAATATGTCCTGGAAACGCATGCACATCAGTTACCAGTTTAGTCTGCTTTTCTGCTGCTGCACTACCACAAACTCCCTGTCCAAAAGGAATGCGCACGCAAGCTACTTTTCCCTGAAAAGGGCCCAGCACTAAAGTCTGGTCCTGAGCCTGTTCGTTAATATAAAACCCGGCCCAATTAATATTATCCAGACGTTCATAAAGCAACGCACTAATATTGGCCAGATTCGCAATTAAATCAGGTTCATCGGCGCACAAGGCTTCTGCCTGCTGCGTAATTTCGAGATACAAATTTGGGTCTTTCACTACTTAAGTCGACTCCGTTTCAGACGAGTTTAGGTCAAAGCGCGCGATGCTTTGCTGTTCGCGACGAAGCTCAGCCTTAGTTTTTTCTACCAGGGTGCCATTTTTACTAATTGAAAATGGTTCATCCTGTTCCAAATGACGCGCCTGATATAACATGACCAGCGCTAACGTATCTTCCCGTTGTGAAGGTGTTAATATCTGACCATCGGCCCAGCGCCCAGTCTCAACAGCATCAAGCAAACGCTGATACAGGTCGATAGTCATGTTGGCAATCAGTTGCTCATGTTGCATATTACAGTCGCTTCTTCACTAAAATGATGCGAGCCCGGTTAATCAGATACCAGATAAAACCAACAACCATAACCAGCATTGAAACCTGTACCTGCCATCCCGGGTCCGGGCTGCTTTCGTCCCGGAAATAAAAAGTACCTGCTATACCTAACATGAACAGAAGCATAGCAAGCATGCTTTGAGAGGTTAGTTTATTGATTTTGTCGGCTTTGGTGCGGCTACGCAAGCGGGCAAGCTGAGCCTGGTCCTGCCCTTCAAGGACAAAACCGCAATGCTCACATACCGCTGCTTTATCTGAAATTTTCTGACTGCACTGTGGGCAGCTTACAATAGCCATAGCTTTTCCTCTCACTACTCACTTTATGTGGGCATTGTGCCACAACATCAAGTAGCAAGGTAAGCGTAAAAAAATAAAGCAACAAACTGAACTCGTCAGTTTGTTGCTCGCTTGCGACTAACTACCTTATTTTTTATCAGGTAACTTATGCTTGTTCTCTTTCCAGTACTTATTAACGGTGCTTTTCATTTCTTTACGCATCAGAAAAATGCCCAGCAGGTTTGGCAATGTCATCATGACAATAGCCACCGCTGCGATTTTCCAGATAAGGGTAGTGTCTGACACCGCCGCGATGAAGAAACCCGCAACATAGAACAAGCGATATGGCATCACTGAACGAGGCCCTGCCAGGTAAATCATAGCTCTGTCACCATAATACGACCAGGCAATCGCTGTCGAAAATGCAAACATCAACAGACCAATAGAGACTATATACTGGCCAAAATCACCGAAGTAACCTCTGGTAAAAGCCACCGTTGTCAAGGCTGCCGAGTGAATCAACGACTCTCCCTGCACCTGAATATTATCTCTGGTGAAACGGCCATTAGTAACGTTCAGAGTGCCTGAATATGGGGTATCACCACCAATCAGAATCTCTACATTTTCCGCCACTGAACGTGAGTTCAAAATGGTATACTCACCCGCTACCGGACGGCCGGAAACAACCTCTATCTCACCTTCAAAAACTTCAACGTCATGATTGCGGCCTTGATTCAAATAGGTTGAAAGCTGGCTTCTATCCTGCTCTATCTGATCCGAATATACACCGCTTATAATACGCATATCAGAGCGATCAAAGCGATTTTGATGTTTTTCTGTCCAGACACCCGATGCCAGAATCACCAGACCGGTTAAAGTACAGATTATGATGGTATCAATGAAAGGCTCAAGGATGGATACCATGCCTTCTTCAGCAGGCTCTTTGGTACGCGCTGAAGCGTGCGCAATAGCGGCAGACCCCTGACCCGCTTCGTTCGAGAATAAACCGCGCGCTACACCCATATTGAAAGCGTAAGCAAAGCTGGCACCAACGAAACCGCCCACAGCTGCAGACCCGGTAAAGGCATCAGAGAATATAGAAACAAAAGAAGGAATGATATTTTCTACGTTATAGAAAATAACCGCAAAAGCACCCAGCACATATAAAACCGACATCAAAGGCACAATGCGCGAGGTTACTTTAGCGATACGGCGAATACCGCCGATAATCACCAGACCAAGCAATATTGCCATAACACCGCCGACCCAGACAGGCGGCACGTTGAAAGTCGCTTCCATAGCCTGAGCAATGTTATTACTTTGTGGCATGTTACCGGTACCGAAAGAACTGATAACGGTCGCGATAGCAAATATCACCGCCAACCATTTCATATTCAGGCCTTTATCCATGAAATACATGGGGCCACCGGCCATAGTGCCATCTTCGGTTTTGCTGCGATATTTATGCGAGAGCGTGACTTCTACAAATTTGGTGGTCATACCAAAAAATGCTGTCATCCACATCCAGAACAAGGCTGCGGGCCCACCTAAAAACAGAGCTAGTGCCACGCCACCTATGTTACCGGTACCTACTGTGCCGGATAAGGCTGTTGTCAGTGCCTGAAAATGAGTGGTATCACCGGGATCACGGCTGCGATCAAACTTACCGGTAACGACTCGCCAGCCATGTTTAAAAAAGCGAATCTGCGGAAACTTGAGGTAAATGGTGAAAAACAAACCCACCCCAAGCAGAATAAACGGAAAATAAAAAGCTCCGCCTAATATGCTGTCCAGAAAATCCAGTGTGTTATTGATAAATTCCAAGGTAGCCCCCTGACTTTATTATTGTTTATTGTAATTATGACGGCGCTCAGCCAATTCTCTGGCGCCGTTTGATAGTAGCAGGTTTTTTAGCGTAATTGGTCCGCTACCGCATGTATTGCCGCCAGGGTATCGTAGCCGAACTGCTGACTACGTATATCCGACCAACCGGTTTCCAAGTTTGGAATACCGTCGTTATCTTTAAAAGGCATCTCAACAGTAAAGGACAAACAATTGAAAGTCTCCCCCACATTTGCGGAGCCTACCGTCAGATTCGCTTCACCAGGAGCACTTCGCTCATAGCCATGCTCAACCTGAAACTCCGGAGTAGCTGCCAATAGCGCATTTTTAAAAGCGTTTTCCAGTTGCTCCAGCCGTTCATCATATCCTGGATTCCCCTCACAGCCAGCAACGAAGTTATATGGAATCGCCTCATCGCCGTGAATGTCTAAAAACATATCCACACCACTGTCGACCATTGCCTGACGCACCAGGTAGACTTCCGGGCTCTTCTCCATGCTGGGCGTCTGCCACTCACGGTTCAGATTAACGCCTTTAGCATTAGTGCGCAGGTGGCCACGTGCACTGCCATCAGGATTCATATTAGGTACAATAAAGAAGGTTGCTTTTTGCAGCAATAAGCGCGCAACACCATCGTCGTCATCTAATAAGCGATGTAAAAGGCCTTCCACAAACCATTCCGCCATACTTTCACCAGGGTGTTGCCGGGCGGTAATCCAGATATTCAACTTTTCCGGCGAGGGTTCACCCACCACTAACAAAGTCATATCACGGCCATCCAGAGTCTGTCCCAGCAAGCGCTGCTCAACCCAGGAAGACTGCTGTGCTGCCTGCAACAAGTCCTGATGCCGCTCGTAACTATAAGGTACAAAGTAGGCGTAATACACGGTTTCCTGTTCTGGTGCATGCGTAATCAACAGGTTTTCACCATCAAACTCAGTAGGTACCCGGAACCAGTGTTCACGATCATAACTAGCCATAGCCTGATAACCTTTCCAGCCATCAGGGTAAGCCGCTTTGTCGACACCTTCAATCACCAAGCGGTGCTCAACATCCGCCTGACTGTATAATTTAAAATGGAACCATTGAAAAAAATCAGACTGATGATCGGCGCGAATGCGGAGGCGGATAGCATCAGGTTGCTCAGCAGCAATCACTTCTATATTGCCACTGTCAAAATTACTGGAGATAAACATACAACGAAAACTCCCTGCTTAAATAGTAAGCATAGATAAAAAAGACCACAGTAAAAATAAAGCGCCCGCAGGCGCTTTATCATTTCATTTACTTATTTAGGAAAGCTAAGTACGTGCTGGCCAGCCATATCCTGCACTACCCGCAGAACCTGACAGCTATAACCAAACTCATTATCGTACCAGACATAAAGGACCGCTCTGTTGTCTTCAACAATGGTTGCCTGAGAGTCAACGATGCCCGCATAGCGACTACCGACGAGGTCAGAAGACACAATCTCAGTAGACGCCGTATAATCAACCTGATTCTGCAAATCAGAAAATAGCGCAACTTCACGCAGGTATTCATTCATCGATTTTTTATCAGAAGATTTACCCAGATTCAGGTTCATGATCGCCATGGATACATTCGGAGTAGGCACCCGGATTGCATTACCGGTCAGCTTGCCCTGTAACGCAGGAAAAGCTTTAGCGACCGCTTTAGCAGCGCCTGTTTCAGTCAGTACCATATTAAGCGGGGCCGAACGTCCGCGTCGGTCAGCACTATGGTAATTATCAATAAGGTTTTGATCATTAGTATAAGCATGCACAGTTTCTACGTGGCCACTAAGAATCTCAAATTTGTCGTGCAGTGCTTTCAGTACTGGCGTTATGGCATTGGTAGTACAGCTTGCGGCTGATAAAATCATGTCTTCTGCCAGAATATCTGCATCATTTACGCCATGCACGATATTCTTAATACTGCCTTTTGCTGGTGCTGTTAACAGTACTTTTTTAGCCCCTTTGGACTTCAGGTGCAGGCCCAGGCCGTCCTCATCTTTCCAGATGCCGGTGTTATCCACGATAATGGCGTCTTTAATCCCGTACTTGGTGTAATCCACCTGATCCGGGCCATCCGAATAAATTACCTGAATCTTAGTACCGTTAGCTTTAATTGCCTGCGCCTCATGATCAACCGTGATAGAACCATTAAAAGGCCCATGCACCGAATCACGGCGTAACAGGCTGGCACGTTTTTCTAAGTCCCCTTCACGACCACCACGAACAACAATAGCCCGTAAGCGCAACTTGTTGTTTTTACCATTCTTTTCAATCATTAAACGGGCGAGCAAACGACCAATGCGACCGAAACCATAAAGCACCACATCCTGAGGCTCTACATTATCCGGCTTGCCAATTACGTCGGATAGTTCCTGCTCTAGGTATTCTTCAATGCTTAGCTTCTGGTTTTCGCTTTTAAACAGATAATTGAAAGCAAGCTTACCGATATCCACCCGCGCCGGTGCCATTTCCATTTCTGATAAGGCTTTTAAGAAAGGGTAACTTTCCCGTAAACGCAGCTTTTGACCTTCGTGCTGACGAACCAGACGGTGAGTTTTGATAATATCAATGGTAGAACCGTTTAACAGCGTACGGCCATAAACCAGTATTTCTACGCCTTTAGTGCGGTACATGCGGCCTACCAGAGGCTGCATTAATTCAGCATATTCCTGACGCTCTTCCCAGCTCGACAAGGTACGATCATTCTGCGCTTCAGTCATTCCAAAACCCTTTAATTGCAAAAAAATTTCGGCCGCTATTGTACTCAAAATCAAGGCTAGCGACCATAGCTAAATTATTCATCGGCTGCTTTAAAATCCAGTGACAGAGAATTTACACAATAACGCTGCCCTGTTGGAATGGGTCCGTCTGGAAAAACATGCCCTAAATGGCCACCACAGTTAGCACAGAGGATTTCAGTACGGCGCATGCCCATTGAAACATCTTCTTTATATTCAACCTGATCGCCAAGTGACTGATAAAAACTAGGCCACCCGCACCCTGCATCAAACTTAGTATCTGCTGAAAACAGTTCAGTGCCACACCCGGCACAAACATAAATACCGGGGCGTTTTTCGTCCAGCAAGGCGCCAGAAAAAGGTCGCTCAGTGCCTTTTTCTCGCAGAACCCGATATTGTTCCGGGCTAAGTTTTTCTTTCCACTCACGCTCATCATGACTCATATTTTATTCCTCTGATATCCAGACACAGCCACTTAATAGCCTAATTGTCATAGGTTAGAAATTTTTCTTATGGTAGCATTAGGATCATCTCCCGCAAGCGACCTGAGGAGCTTTTCGCATGCTACGACGTACCAAAATCGTGACCACTTTAGGCCCGGCAACGGACGACCCAGCAGTGCTGGAAGCGCTTATAATTGCCGGTGCCAATGTAGTTCGCCTCAACTTTTCTCATGGTGCCGCGGAAGACCAAATTCGCCGTGCCGAAATGGTTCGTGAAATAGCCGCCAGGTACAATCGTTATGTAGCTGTTTTAGGCGACCTACAGGGTCCTAAGATCCGTATTGCGCGCTTTATTGACGAGAAAGTCACTTTACATACGGGCGCTACTTTTATTCTTGACGCCGAACTCGACAAACAGGCAGGCAGCGAGAAAAGTGTCGGTCTGGATTATGCTGAACTGCCAAATGATGTAATTAACGACGATATTTTATTATTGGATGATGGACGTATCCGTTTACAGGTAACCGATGTTTCCGGCAGTCAGGTTATCACTAAAGTATTGATAGGCGGCAAGCTTAGCAACAATAAAGGCATTAATCGCCTGGGCGGTGGTTTGTCTGCTGAAGCTTTAACCGAAAAGGACCTGGCAGATATTAAAACTGCGGCAGAGATTAACGTCGACTATCTGGCTGTCTCCTTCCCTCGCACCAGTGACGATATTAATCGCGCACGTAGTCTGTTGCGTCAGGCTGGCGGCACCGGCGCTATGTGCGCCAAAATTGAGCGCGCCGAAGCGGTTGCTACAGATGCTGCGCTCGACGACATTATCTATGCATCAGATGCTGTTATGGTTGCGCGGGGCGATCTGGGGGTAGAAATCGGAGATGCTCAACTGGTCGGCAAGCAAAAGCAGATTATTAATCGTTCACGCAGCCTGAATAAAGTGGTTATTACAGCCACTCAGATGATGGAGTCGATGATTGACAACTCAATGCCGACCCGGGCCGAAGTCATGGATGTTGCGAATGCAGTACTGGATGGTACCGATGCGGTCATGTTATCTGCCGAAACCGCTGCTGGTAAATTCCCGGTAGAAACCGTTAAAGCTATGGCTGAAATCTGCGCGGGTGCTGAAATTCATCCCAGTGTCAAAATCTCCTATCATCGAATGGATGAGAGCTTCACCTCAGTGGCAGAGTCTACGGCAATGTCAGCAATGTACGCGGCTAATCATTTAACTGGCGTTAAAGCTATTATTGCACTAACTGAGTCTGGTCATACCGCTAAACTGATGTCGCGCATTACTACAACCTTGCCCATTTTTGCCTTATCCAGACATTCAGACACCCTGGCGAAAGTAGCCCTCTATCGCGGTGTTTATCCGTTATATTTCGACACACGAAAATCGGAACTTAGTAAACTTATTCGTGATGCCATGGCTGTGGTAGAAAAACGAGGGCATCTCAATAAAGGAGACTTCGTGATTGTCACCCACGGTGATGTAATGGAAACCGTGGGATCTAGTAACACCCTTAAGATCATGCAGGTGTAACTAAATTTCAACCGAACGGCTGCGCATCATAGAAGCTAAGTCAGTGCGCCAGCCGTTCAGCTTTTCAATAGCGTGTTCGCGTTGTTCCGTGGTCAATTTATCCGTAAGCTCTAAAAGCGCCTGGCGGCTGAGAGCCTGACTCTGCTCGCCAAGCTCGTTAAGCTCTTCACTACGCAGTTGCTCTGGTTGCAGAAAAAGGAGCTCTAACAAGGCAGCAAGTTGCTCACTATCGTGTCGCTGATTAAGCGCTTCCGAAAGCCCTTCTGCCCAACGTACACGATATTCAATCCATAACTGAGTCATATCCGGCATTTGCTGGGTCCAGGTTTTGATGATTTGCTGCTGTTCATCGGTAATCTCACCAAACCATCGCTCAACCTGCTCAGCTATGGACTCAGCACTTTCATCGCGTCTTTCTGCAGTGGTCTGTTCTTTGTATTGATCCGCTCTTTCCTGAATATTTCCCGCAATACTAACTATGAGTTCGTCAGCCTGTTCATCGCTTAAACGGGGTAAGAGACTTTGCGCCGGCGAAAGTGCACTTTGACGTATCGCCAGCCAGTAATCCGCCATCTGTTGCTCGTAATAAGACAAGCGTTCAGTATTCAAATTCTGCTTTTCCAGATCCTCGGTTAGTTCACCAATTAAGGCATGATAACGTGGCATTTCATGCTCAGCGTGCCACTGTAGCAACGTGTCAATGTTACCTCGCAATGCGCCCCTTTGCTCGCTATCTAAAGATACGAAGCTCCGGGCCTGCCAGGCCAGATAAGTATCCGCAAAACGGTATGCCATCTGACGCGCACAACCTGCGACGGCAAGTATGATGAAAAATACAATGAGTATGCGGCCGGTAAAAGGCCAGCTGATTTTTGCCATGAAAGGGCTACCTCGTAAACCTGGGAAGGCGAGTTACATTAAAGTGGGATACGATAGTACTAAGGGCTTTGATCAGTTAATTGCCTAAAATAAGTTGTTTGATTTTATCTTTATAACTACGACTAACCTTAAGTTCTTCACCATTTTGCAGGATAAGATGATACTCACCGTTCTGGCGGCTACACAGTTTTTCAACCTGACTTAGATTTACAATAGCCGAGCGATGTATGCGCTGAAAACTTTTTGGGTTCAGCTCTTTTTCCAGTTCTTTCATGGTGCGTCGTAAAATATGGGTTTCATTGCAGGCGTGAATACACATGTAGTCACCGGCAGCATCAATCCATTCAATAGCGCTGATCGCAACACGGGTAATTTCACCGCTTTCTTTAATCGCGATATGTTCCGGGTAGTTGTCCTGAGTAAGCTCCTGCCCGGCTGCCAGACGTTGCAAAATATCTTCGCAGTCTTCACCGGTCATATCTGAAACCAAATCCAGTAACTTAGCCTGATGTTCTTTTTCGCGACGACCTGATAACTCAGCAGTGATACGTTCCAGAGTTTGCGTCAGCCGTTCCTCGTCTACAGGCTTTAGCAAATAATCCAAAGCACGAACTTCAAAAGCTCGAATCGCATACTGATCATAAGCAGTCACAAAGACCACTGCAGGCATAGTGATGTTTTTCTCGTTCAGTTTACGCAGAACATCAAACCCGCTTAACCCTGGCATTTGAATATCTAGTAATACCAGGTCGGGTTTATGTTCCTGAATAGCGGCCAGAGCTTCACGACCACTGCTGCATTCCTGAATTAGCTCAATCTGCTCAAATTGAGCCAGTCGAACTAGCAAACCACGACGCGCAAGTTGCTCATCATCTACTACAATAGTTCGAATTTTCTCATTCATGACATTACACTACCTGCCAGGGTATACGAATTTCAACCAGGCATCCGTTTGGTTGGTTTGCAGACAGATTAAAGGAGTAACGCTTCCCATACAAGGCCTTTAATCGCTGGCGGGTATTACTTAATCCTACTCCGGTTCGCCCATTATAGGTAGTTTTCGGCTCTGAGAAAGGTACGGGCCCATTGTCCGCAACCTCAATCAACAGATCTTCCCCGTCGACCTTCGCCCTTATTTCTATCAAACCACCTTCCTCCAGCCTGGCAATCGCATATTTTATCGAATTTTCGATAATAGGTTGTAGCAACATGCTGGGCACCAGTCCACGACTGGCCGACTCGCTTACAGATGTGGTTACCTGCAGGCGTTCTTCAAAACGCACTTTTTCAATATCCAGATACAGCATCATCACCTCCAGCTCCCGGGATAACGGGATTCTTTTAATAGGTTCGTTATCCAGTGAGAAGCGCAGAAAGTCACTGAGTTTAGCCATCATCTTATTCGCCGCTTTATTCTCCTGCACCAGAATAAGCGTCGAAATAGCATTCAGTGTATTGAACAGGAAGTGAGGATTTAACTGGTAACGCAGCATTTTTAGTTGCGATTGATGTGCCATGGAAACCGCTGTCAGGGCTTTTTGTTTCTCGTCCTGCAGCATCTGATAGTACTTGATCACAAAGTACAGCCCGCTCCAGCTCAACATAATATAAAACTTAGCGATACTATGGTTAAAATAGAATAATGGATTATGTGGGCGATAACCGAACTTATAGATTTCCCACTGAGTCGCATTGTCTATCACAGCCCAGATAGCCGCCGCCATAAAGGAACAGAAAAATACCACAGTACCCAATAGCCAGGGCGACCAGTCCCAGATACGCCGGTACAAATAGCGTAACGGAATGGTGAGCAAGAAGCCGGCATAGGCGCCCAGCAAAATGATCACCACGTAAATATCACGCATTTCCTGAGTCAGCGAGCCTATGTATTGCACCAGGGCATAGCCAAACCAACCGCATGTCTGCAGAATCCAGAAAAACTTATTTCTGTCTTCGAGTAAGAGTCGCCACTTCACAAATGTTACTTAGTTGTACAAAATTTTAACAATTATAATTAATTTCTACTGATAAACCGACTCTCTTTATCTCGCCATTGTCGCCCTCTGTCGCATTGGTTACACTCGTTAACCAGCTATCGTATAAGGAGTAATCAATGTCACAGAGCGCAATTCGATATCAGGTGTCTGCCAGCGACTGCAATGGACATTATTTTACCGTCAGCATGCACATCCCTGCCCCTGATAAAAAAGGACAACAACTGCGCCTGCCCGCCTGGTTACCCGGTAGTTATATGATTAGGGATTTCGCTAAGAACATCATCACATTGCAGGCTTATTCGGATGGTCAGCAAGTTGAGGTCATACAGTTGGATAAGCAGCAGTGGCAGATTGCTAAGGTCAGTGGCCCACTGGATATTGTCTATCAGGTCTACGCCCGGGACCTCTCAGTGCGCACCGCTTACCTGGATGACGAATTTGGTTTCTATAATCACAGCGCACTCTGCCTGGAAGCGTTAGGCCAGGCCGACTCACCCTGCGAAGTCAGTATCCAGGTACCCACTACTAAACCGGATTGGAAGCTGGCTACCGGTATGCCCAGAGTGAGTGGTGAGCACTTTGGCGAAGGCCGCTTCATGGCCAGTAACTACGATGAACTGATAGATTTTCCAGTGCTTATGGGCGACCTCAGCATTCAGGACTTTATTGCTCAGGGCACTCGCCATCAAATAGTACTCGCAGGCCAGCATCATGCTGACATGCAGAGGATCAGCGGTGATTTAGCCCGTATCTGTGAAACCCAGCTGGATCTCTTTGACGATCAGGCGCCTTTCGAGCATTACACCTTTTTAGTCATGGTAGTAGGTAACGGCTTTGGAGGACTTGAACATCGCAACTCAACTGCTTTATTGTGCAGTCGCAAAGACCTCATTCATGCCAACCAACAAGGCATTACCGACAGCTATCGCACTTTCCTGAGCCTGTGTTCTCATGAGTACTTTCATAGTTGGAATGTGAAACGCCTGCGCCCCCGTGAGTTTATCCCTTTTCAGCTGGATAAAGAACAATACACTGAGCAGTTATGGTTTTATGAAGGGGTCACTTCTTACTACGATGATTACCTGCTGCACAGGGCTGGCCTGAGCTCGGCTACACAATACTTACAGAGCATGGCCGCGACTATGAGTCGCGCCCTCACCTACAAAGGCGCCCAGCGTCAGAGCATTACCCAGTCGAGCAAACTGGCCTGGACTACTTTTTATCAGCAGAATGAAAACGCACCCAACGCTATTGCCAGTTATTACAGTAAAGGCGCGGTCACTGCGCTTTGTCTGGATCTGCTTATACGACGTCATAGCGAGCACCAGCATAGTCTGGACGATGTCATGCGTTATTTATGGAATAGACTCGGTAAACCTGAAAAAGGTACCCGCATGGAAGATTTGACCGCCGCGTTTATTCAGTTTGGTGGCAAGCCGGTTGAAGATTTCCTGCAACTAGCACTGTATAGCACAGAACCCTTACCAGTAGAGGAACTACTCAAAAGCTTTGGGGTTGATGTGCAGTATTATGCGGCGGAAACCGAAAGCAGCCAACTGGGTAAAAAACCACGGATACAACTTCCGGTAGCTTTGGGAGCCCGTTACCAGGCCTCAGAACAGGGACTGGTGTTACAACAGGTATTTGAACAGGGAGCTGCCTATGAAGCGGGCTTGAGTGCCGGTGATCGTATTATCGCCATCGATAACTTACAGATAGGCGCCAACAATCAACTGGAATTCTGGAGCCGCTATCAGCCAGGTGATCAGGCCATAGTGCATGCCTTTCGCCGCGATCAGTTGCAGTCGCGACCTTTAGTTTTTCAGGCAGCAGAGAAAAACAATATAGTGCTCGAAATCACCGACCCTGAGCAATTAAACGGCTGGCTCTCAACGCTCGTCGAGCAATAACTCAGGATCCAGACGCACCTGGCCCCAGTTCAAACGCCAGTCCAGATGGGGGCCAGTGGCGCGCCCTGTAGCACCTATCTCCGCTATTACATTGCCCTGCACCAGATAATCACCCTCTTCCACCAGAATACGGTGCAGATGAATAAAGGTCGAAAACACACCATGTCCGTGATCGACAATCAAAGTGCCCCCTGACATCAGCATGTCCGGGTGTACCAGGGTCACTACACCGTTGGCGGGAGCCTTCACCGGAGAACCTGTAGGTGCTGCGATATCAAAACCCCAATGTGGGTTACGGGGTTCGCCATTTAAAATGCGTTGACTGCCGTAGACACCGGTCACACGACCTTCCGCTGGCCAGATAAAGTTACTGGAAAAATAGGTCATGTCGCTACGCTGCTGGCGTGCTTTCCAGACCAGCTCAGCATCCGCCCGGGCACGTTTCTGTGCTTCCGGATCCGGGGTTACTGTCTCCTGCGGCAAACCGTCAACTCGTTGAATATTATACTCACGACTGGCCACTTCCAGAGTTTTCTGATGTGACTGCCCTTCGTTATCAATCACCGTCAGTTGATATTCAGAATCGGCCTCTCGCGGAAAACCTATGACAAAATAACCATTTTCGGCGACTTTAATTTCTTCGCCATTAAACTCAACCCGGTTACCCGGTTCCGTTTTACCTACCACCATGCTGCCCTGTTTAAGCTCGCCTTTGAGTGTTGGCTCAGCCGCACTGGCGGTACCTATCGCCAACACAGCAAGGCAGCTCGCCAGCAGCAGATTCGTCGCTATTTTATTACGCATAACCTATAGCTCCTTTACCAACGCCTTCATAAGCTATAACTTTCACTTTCGAATCCGGAAAGTCAGCTTTGATGGCGTTCGCCAGATATTCTGAAATACATTCAACCGTTGAGTCAGTTGCAATAATAGTATTCTCAGCGGCTGGAATGGCTAATTCAAAAAGCCCCTGGTCCGCCTGATAGCTATAACATACATGATGTTCGCCAACGAGTTCAGCAGCTTTACCTGATAATTGCATAACCTTCGAAGCCACTTCATCTTCTGCTGAGCCCACATAAATATCTTCCCACCGTGACGCCCATAACTTTTCCAGACGTGGAAAGCGAATGCCATCCACAAAGATCTGCAATCGTGAACGATGGCCATGAGCAATCCGCTGGCAGTTCCCATCATGCTTTTTCAGTCCGTGCGTGTAATGATAGTAGAAACCACTAATATCCTCAGCACGCAGTGTCAGCTTCAGCCCTTCTACGTTAGTCGGCAACTCTCGTTTTATAACCGCATGTAAATAGGTTTTCACGGTCTCCATACTGACTTCATCGGCATCAATAAACGCGAAAGCATCTGCAGGGCAAAATAAATGCACTGACTTTGTATCCGGACGGATAAAATCAACCCAATAACCACTCTCGTCTTCACTGCGACTAACCTGGGTATAAGGATGATCGCTGGGAACCGCCAGTTTATGGTCAACCGAGTCATCAATAATAGCTTTAATCTGCTTTTTAACCCGCCCAAAATCGAGCACCATAGACTGATCATTCAGCGAGCCATCCAGCGTAATATCCACTATCCAGCTTTCACCCACCACACCCCGTTGCGGACAGAGGTAAGAAAAGTCGATAACGGTGAGATCATTTACAAATAATTGCATGCCAGTGGTTAACTCTTGGTCGGGAAAAATATAAAGGTCTATTGTACATTAACTTCAGCTGAGCCACCATTGCCACAGCAGGTGAGCCGCCAATGCCCACAAAAATACGCCCATGATACGGTCAAACCAGTAGCCTTTCTGCAACAGCAGCATACGTATGTATGTATTACCCAGCAAAACTGATAATAAACAGAACCACAGCATAGTCGCTAACGCCATGTATAAACCGTACCCTGCCTTCACCATCATAGGTGTGGTGGGTGCTATTACCGAGGTAAAAAGGGCCAGGAAGAACAAGGTCGCTTTCGGATTCAACGCATTGGTAAAAAAACCAATCAGCCAGGCTTTACCAGCACCTGGTTTCTGCATTGCTGATGTATCCAGAGTCTGTGCCTCGGCGGGTGAACGTATGGCCTGCAAGCCTAGCCAGAAAAAATAAGCAGCGGCCAGCATCAGTAAGCTCTGATACAGCCAGGGAGTGGTGTTAATGATTAACGCCACACCTAACAACGAATAAGCGATATGCACCAGAATGCCAGCACCAATGCCAATGCTGATATAGCAACCTAAACGAATTCCGTAACGTACGCTGTAACGACTGACGACCGCAAAATCTGGACCAGGACTCATGACCGCGAGCAAATGGGCAATCGCAATGGTGGCAAACTCCACCCCATAGTTAGCTAACAAAAGATACCGTCTCCTATTCTCCGGCAAATAAACAAAAGACCTGTACTTGCGTCCTGCAATCGGGCCATCTATGATTATTAAAAATTAACTTAAGTTGATATAAAGTCATGACAAAGTCTTCATTACCTTCGCTCAACGCGCTGCGTGTCTTTGCCACTGTTGCCCGTGAGCAAAGCTTTAAAAAAGCAGCTACTGAGCTGGGAGTTACCCAATCTGCAATCAGCCGCCAGATAAATACCCTGGAAGAGCAACTGGGCATGCGCCTCTTACAGCGAGATAACCGGGTACACGCACTAACAGCGACTGGCCAGTTATTAGCCCCTGAATTGCTGCGTATGTTCGAACAATTGCAAGAGCTTATCAATAAAGCCACCAGCAGCGAAGCCGCCAATGCCCGTTTACTGAAAATAGGTATCAGTAATGAACTGTTACGCTGGTGGTTAGGGCCTTTGCTGAAAGAGTTTTATGCCATTTACCCACATCTGGAACTTGAGTTTGTTGCCTTACCCGAATACTCAAGTAGCCAAAATGCAGAATATTTAAAACAACTGCTCACCCAGGATCAACTCGACGCAGTGCTGATTATGGGGCAACTCAGCGGCCGGCATTTACAAGCCACCAATCTGGGAGATACCGAACTGTTATTTTGCAGTACCCGTCTGGAGTCCGCTCTGAAGTCTGACAATGCGGTCTACAGTATCCGTGAAAGCAATGATTGGCAGGACTGGAGCCGAATTCACAGCCCTCCTGCCCACACTAAAACGAAAGCTACAGATAACACTGCGATGGCCCTGGATCTCATCAGCCTTCAGGGCGGCAGCCTGTTGCTGCCCTCTCACTACCGCAAGCTACTTAAGGACGCGCCACTGAAAAATAACAGCGACCTGAATGCCTCAGGCTCTGCCAGCCTGCGTCTTTATACCGCACGTCATAAAGAACACGAGCTGGCTGTAATTGCTTTCAGTAATTGGTTACAACATGTGGCTAAGCGTGGTTAAGGCGTCGTCTGAGCCACTTTTCAGCTTCCAGTACGATAAACAACAGTATGCCTATAGCCACACATAACAAACCATGCCTGAGACTCAGGCCCTGGGTATCAAACAAAGTCTGTAATATCGGCAGGTAGGTAAACAGCAGTTGCAGCACCAGTACCAGACTGACCGCCAGAATAACTGGCCGTGAGCCTTTAATCCCATGCCAGGTCAATGAGGCACCGTGTAAATACCGCACGCTAAATAAATACCAGACTTCCATAGCCACTAAAGTATTAACCGCTAAAGTGCGTGCATAAGCATCCTCAAAACCCTGTGCCAGGCCCCATTGGAAAACGGCGAAAATACCGGTGGTAAATAACAGCGAAACAAAAACCACACGCCACACCAGAAAACCCGATAACCAGGCTTCATCAGCACGCCTTGGCGGTCGTTGCATCACGTCTTTTTCGCTCGGTTCAAAAGCAAGTGCCAACGCCAGAGCTATTGAACTGACCATGTTAACCCAGAGGATCTGCAGCGGCATTATGGGGAGGGTCAAGGCAAACAAAAGTGCCAGTATGATCGCCAGCGATTCCCCACCGTTAACTGGTAAGAGAAAGGAAATCGCTTTTTTCAGATTGTCGTACACCGTGCGTCCCTCGTGCACAGCATTCACTATAGACGCAAAGTTGTCATCGGTGAGCACCATTTCACTAGCTTCACGAGCGGCCTCTGTACCGTTGCGTCCCATAGCAATGCCGACATCGGCGCGTTTTAATGCAGGCGCATCATTGACCCCATCTCCGGTCATAGCCACCACCAGATTCTGTGCCTGCAACGCTTTTACCAGACGTAATTTATGTTCCGGAGTGGTACGAGCAAACACATCGGTATCTAAAATAGCCTGAGTCAGCGCCTCATCGTCCATCTCATCCAGTTCACTGCCGGTAATGGCTCTGTCCGTATGTTTGAGTTCCAGCTGCTCACCGATAGCCCGGGCTGTAGCGCCATGATCGCCGGTGATCATTTTCACCGCAATGCCCGCTTCATGACAGGCTCGAATCGCCTTCAACGCTTCTTCACGGGGTGGATCCATCAGCGCCACCAGGCCTATCAGTTGCAGTTCATCCTGCAATTCTTCATGTTCCAGCTGTTCCTGTTTCGCGCTGCATTTTTTGACTGCAAGTGCCAATACGCGCTGCCCTTCAGCCGCCAGCTCGTCTACTCGTTCTTTCCACCGCGTGGCTGAATAACCGCCGTCAGTGAAATCAGAGCTGCACATATCAATGACTCGTTCAGGCGCGCCTTTTACGAAAATGCGCGCATCTTCTCCCTTGTGGTGCGCCGTCGCCATGTATTTGTACTTAGAATCAAAAGGAATTTCGGCGTCACGTGGCCAGGCTTTCTGATCGTCATCCGTTAAGCCGCTTTTGTAAGCCATAGTCAACAAAGCGCCCTCCATGGGATCACCCCTGACCGCCCATTGGTCATCTTTTTGTTCCAGACTGGAATCATTGCAAAGCAAAGCCGCTAGTGCCAGCTCCTGGAGTAGCTCCGGTTGTGCACTGAATTCACCAGTGGGTTCATAACCCGTTCCAGATACATCCACTGTCTCCTCAGACAATTGCAACTGAGTAACCATCATTTCATTGCGGGTCAAGGTACCGGTTTTATCCGAACAGATAACAGATACCGCACCCAGCGTCTCAACCGCGGGCAAACGTCGAATAATTGAGTTGCGCGAGGCCATGCGGGTCACCCCGATGGCCAGCGCTACAGTGAGTATGGTGGGCAAACCTTCCGGAATCGCCGCGACCACCAGACTGACGATGGCCATGAAGAGGTAACTGGGATCATTGCCACGCAACATGCCAAATAAGAATACCAACGCCGCCACGCCCAGAATCGTAAACGTCAGATAACGAGCAAACTGGGCCATCTGGCGCAATAAGGGTGTGGTCAGTTCTTCCACGCCGGAGAGCATCTTATTAATGCGACCCAGTTCAGTGTCACTGCCTGTGGCTACGACCAGGCCCGTGCCCTGCCCCTGAGTAATCAGAGTTCCAGAAAAAGCCATATTCCGGCGATCCGCCAGTGCCGTATCCTGACTCAGGGAACCCGTTTCCTTCTCAATCGCAAGCGATTCGCCCGTTAACGCCGCTTCCTGAATCGCTAAGCTGTTGCTTTTCAAAAGCCGCACATCAGCAGGCACCTTAGCGCCTGCCTCCAGTACAATAACATCGCCAGGCACCAGCTCTTTGGCTGCAATTTGTTGTTTTTCACCGTCCCGGATGACCAGAGCATTACTGGATAACATGCCCTGAATGGACTTCAGCGCCTTTTCCGCTTTGCCCTCCTGAAAAAAACCGATAATAGCATTGACCAGAACGACCGCCAGAATGACCGCCATATCAATCCATTCACCGAGCATAGCGGCCAAAGCCGCGGCCACCAGCAGCACATAAATCAGCAGGTTCTTAAACTGGCGTAATAAGCGTTGCCACCAGGGTACATTTTTGCCCTGCGGTAATAGATTCTGACCATACTCTTGCTGCAACTGAGCAATGTCCTCAGCGTGCAGCCCCTGTTGCATATCACTTTCAAGATGGGTAACGGCATCTTCTTTACTCAGTTGATGCCAGTGCGTCGATTCATCCTTACTCATGGTTCTCCTTAGTCCGTCACTTGAAAATCAGTCACTTAGTAATATGCCCCAGTCCTGATAAGCCTGTCGGGCAAGTTGCTCACGAAATTGCGGTGCTGCAATCTGAACCAGGCTGCGCATACGTTCAGACATGCTTTTAGCTCTTAAGTTAGCAACCCCATGCTCAGTTACAATATAGTGCACATGAGCCCGGGTTGTTACTACACCAGCGCCCGGTGTTAACAGGCTCGAGATCCGCGAGACCTGACCGCCTTTGGCCGTAGCAGGCAACGCTATAATAGCTTTGCCTCCTTCTGACAACGAAGCCCCGCGCACGAAATCCATCTGCCCACCTACACCAGAATAAATACGGGTCCCTATGGAGTCTGCGCATACCTGACCGCTTAGATCCACCTGCAAAGCGCTGTTAATCGACACTACCTGATTATTCTTACGGATCACCGCAGTGTCGTTGGTATATTCCACATCCAGAAAAGCAACATCCGGGTTGTCATCGACAAAGTCATAAAGTGCCTGACTGCCCATCGCAAACGTCGTTACGATACGCCCACGATGGCGGTGCTTATTGCTGTTATTAATGACGCCACTCGCCACCAGCGGCAAGACACCGTCAGAAAACATTTCCGTATGTATGCCCAGGTTCTGGCGATCGCCCAGGCAAGCCAGAGCAGCATCCGGTATCGCCCCTATGCCCATCTGCAGGCAGGAACCATCTTCAATTAAACTGGCAACATGTTGGCCTATCTGGCTGGTCGCATTGTTCTGAGGCGCAGCAAGGTGCAACGGCATCTCTTCTGCCGCCTCAAAATAACGGTCAAACTTGCTGATATGGACAAAAGAATCACCATGAGTGCGTGGCATGCGCGGGTTTATCCAGGCAATGCATCTGTTAGCTACCTGCAACGCTGCTCGTGTCGCCTCAACCGAAATGCCCAGACTGCAATGCCCATGTTTATCCGGAGGCGATACCTGTACCAGAACTACATCCAGCTTCTGCTCACCACGACGGAATAATTTGGGAATTTCAGACAGGAACACAGGCACATAGTCTGCCAGGCCTTCCTGCACAGCAGCCCTGGTTGAACTACCAACAAAAAAAGCCCGTTGACGAAGATGTCCCTTCAATTCAGGAGCAGACAACGCCTGACTTTTTTCGGTATGTAATTGCAGGAGGGTAAGATCGCGGTGCGAAAGGGCAACCCGCGCCAGCGCCTCTAGCAATAAATAAGGAGTGGCAGCCATGGAGTGGCACCAAATAGCGTCACCATCCTGAAGGATATCCAGGGCCTGAGCGGCGGTAGATACTTGCATGTAGATTCCCTGAACTTAAAACCCACAGCTTAGCAGATAGTTAACTTAGTCATCTTAACGGCGATCAATAAATATTATTACAATAGCCAGTCGATAGGCAGCCAGGAAAAGAAACGAACCGAGAGCCGTTGACCAAAACTGGTACCAGGTTCCCTGTCATGACGAACATGTTGACCTGTGTTACGTTCCAGCCAGTACATGCGGCCACTGGCGGAAAGCCTTAATTCATATGCCTGCTTGGGTACTTCCTCAGCAAAGATGCGTGCCGTTTCTTCTGCCAGCTCCTTACTTTCGATAACAAATCCTAGTTCAGTATTAAGTTCTGCAGACCTGGGGTCAAAATTAAAAGAACCAATAAATACACGTTCTCCGTCAATCGCAAAAGTCTTGGCATGCAGACTGGTCGCAGCGCTCGCGAAACGCGGTAGCCTGTTTTCATCAGGTTCCGGAGCGACAATACCCGGACGCATTTCATATAAACGAATACCAGCTTCAAGCAAAGGTTTACGCCACTTCGCGTAACCAGCATGCACTATGGCTACATCTGTCGCCTGTAAAGAGTTAGTCAGAATGCTTATCTCTACACCTTGTCTCGCCATAGCCACCAGCGCATTCACTCCTGCCTGAGTGGGTACAAAGTAAGGTGAGACCAGTTGCACGCTTCTTGTCGGGTCACCGATAATTTCCTGTAACTCATGAGTAATAAGTTGTTCAGGGCTCGCCTTCCCCAACCCTTTGGCTGGGCTATCGCTGACCATTTTAGTAATTGCCCAGTTCAGCTGTACCCCGCCATTAAGCAACTTGCGGAATAGTTCTCGATCACGCACCGCCGCCAGATAAGTTACGGTTTCTTCCTGACGGCTATGAATGAGTTGCATACTGTACTCATACTCATCAACATCCGGCTGCCGCTGAAATTCCCTGGCCGGATAACTGGAAGGACTGGCCCAGAATAAATCGAAGTCAGTAGCTACCTGTTTTACCACAGGACCTATAGCCAATACGTCTAGGTCGGCAAACAAGACGCCGTCTGCGCCACTAAAATAATCATCGCCTACATTTCGGCCACCAACAATAGT
Organism: Aliidiomarina minuta; assembly: GCF_003987145.1. NCBI lineage: Bacteria > Pseudomonadati > Pseudomonadota > Gammaproteobacteria > Alteromonadales > Idiomarinaceae > Aliidiomarina > Aliidiomarina minuta. Next base: position 655,524 of record NZ_PIPL01000001.1, read on the forward strand.
AGCACTGCTGTCAGCGGTGAAAGACTTGTTGTGCATGCGACGATTTGCACGGGGAAAGTCAGAGATAAATCCCCATACACGATTACTACGATTTATAAACGGATTAAAAAGGCGCACCTCGATATTCGAATGCTGATCCAATGCTGCCAGCTTATTATCAATCGGAGAGGTATTAAGATCATCCAATAACAATCGGACCCGAACGCCTCGCTCTGCAGCAGCATAAAGCGCCTGCATTAATAGCAATCCCGTTTTGTCATCTCGCCACAGATAATACTGTACGTCCAGAGTTTGTTCGGCAGCGCCAGCCAGCAGTAATCTTGCCGCAAAAGCGTCTTTAGCTTCGGCCAGATTCAATACACCGCTTTTACCTGCATGTTCTTGCAATAAAGGCGCTACGGTGTCGCCAATAGCCGTATTGGCCGCTTCTGCGGCCGATAGAGATTGACTCACCGTACGCTGGTCTAGCGTGGGCAAACTTCTGCTACAAGCACTCAGCAACCCAAATAAGATCAGTGTAACGGTGGTCCATTTTAGTAGCATTATTTACTGCTTTTTATTGTGTTCGTCTTTACGCACTGTCCAGATCAAGAAAAATCCAATCAAAGCAATAAAAGTAATAGGTGTTAATACAAATAGAAGAAGTCCAAGCATTATTAAAACCTTAAAATACTCATGTAATCCGGTATATCAACGTCAAACTGAGTGGTTTGTTGTAAGTGATCGCGCATCGCCTCTAAAGCGTCGGGTTCACCGTGCACCAACTGAATACGGGTGCCTGCCTTCAGGTCCGATGCACGCAGCCATTGTTCAATTTCTTTGTAATCAGCATGGCCGGAAAGACCATCCAGGTTACGTACTTTGGCCCTGACATCAAGCCACTCGCCATGTAACTTAATGCGCTCCACACCTTGAACCATTTTGGCACCCCGGGTTCCCCCAGCCTGATGCCCTGCAAAGAGCACCGTACTGCGGTGATCCTGTAACCAGTGCTTAAAATGATGGAGTATCCGGCCTCCGGTAGCCATGCCACTGCCTGCGATTATAATATAGGGGCCTGCCTGATTACCAATTTGTTTCGATTCATCGACACTCATAGTGTACTGAATTACCTGTTCAAAACGCTGGCATTGCTCCGCAGTCAGCCGATGGTGCTCATGAAACTCTCCATAGATGTCTGAGACCCTTATAGCCATTGGGCTATCAAGAAAGATAGGCATCCGTGGAATACGCTTATCATCCATTAAAGTAACCAGCATATGCTGTAATAACTGGGCCCGCCCCACAGAAAAGCTAGGTATCATTAAAACACCACCTGCTTTGGCTGTTTCATTGACAACTTCAGCCAGCTGCTCGAAAGGTTCCTCGTCATTGTGCAGACGGTCTCCATAGGTAGCTTCCAGCAACAACATATCTAACTCAGGTAACGGCTGCGGCGGTTTCATTAAAATATCCTGAGGTCTGCCAACATCCCCTGAGAAACCGACCCGTTTTCCACCTGATGATGCAATTACACAGGCGGCACCGAGCAAGTGACCAGCCGGTAACATTTCAAACTCAATATCACCCACTGCAAACTTTTGACTGAACTCTACTGAACGCAATAATTTCAATGCAGCCTGAGCCGTGGCTTCATCATAAAGAGGTTCCGGATTTTCATGTTTGCTCAGTTTATGCCGAGAGAAGTATTTGGCGTCTTCTTCCTGAATACGACCGCTGTCTGGCCATAAAATTGAACATAACGAAGAGGTGGCACGATGAGCCCAGACCGGCCCACGATAGCCATGTTTATGCAACACAGGAACAAAACCCGAATGATCCAGGTGAGCATGAGTCAATACTACAGCATCCACATCATCAATGCCCAGTGGTAAAGGTTGCCAGTTTCTTCGGCGTAACCATTTGTACCCCTGGAACAGACCGCAATCAACCAGCACCCTTGTGCTTTCAGTTTCTAATAAAAAACGTGAACCGGTAACTGTTTCCGTACCACCAAGAAAAGTTATACGCATGACTCATAGCCTTATTTATTTACTCAATGAGCTCAGTGTAAGCTATTGACAGGCCAGGCAACAGGCATCTGGATCAAGCTAATTCATTTATTGCCGAACTTAATCCTTCCAGAGTCAGCGGCTGCATACGGCCCTGCATTATTTGCTGTATTAATTGAATAGAGTAATAGTATGGCCAGCGCTCTTGCGGTTGTGGGTTAAGCCACACGGCTTTCGGAAAATGCTGCAGCACCCGATCCAGCCAAACCTGTCCAGGTTCTTCATTCCAATGCTCTACACTGCCTCCTGGGTGAGTGATTTCGTAAGGTCCCATAGTAGCATCACCAACGATAAGTACCTTATAATCGCTGCCGTAGGTATGTAATACGTCCTGCAATGGGATCTGCCCATTAAAGCGGCGCTTATTTTCACGCCAGACCCCTTCATACAGGCAGTTATGAAAATAGAAAAACTCCAGATGCTTAAACTCGCTGCGCGCCGCCGAAAAGAGCTGCTCACATTCATAGATGTAATCATCCATAGAACCGCCCACATCAAAGAACAGCAACACCTTAACGGCGTTATGACGCTCTGACTGCCATTGCAGATCGAGTAAGCCGGCCTGCCGTGAAGTCGCTTTAATGGTGCTGTCTAAATCCAGTTCAGTCGCAGCTCCTGTGCGCGCAAACCGGCGCAGTTTACGTAATGCCAGTTTAATGGTGCGGTTATTAATCTCCGTATCTTCATCCAGATCTTTAAACTCGCGTTTATCCCAGACTTTTACGGCCTGTCGGGCATTACTGCCTTCCTGACCAATACGAATACCTTCCGGGTTATAGCCATAGGCGCCAAAAGGTGAGGTACCGCCGGTACCAATCCATTTATTACCGCCGGCATGACGCTTTTGTTGCTCGGCCAAACGTTCTTTAAACTGTCGCATCAGTTCCTCCAGGCTTCCTAAACCCTGCAGCTTTTGCTTATCTTCGTCACTTAGCTGCCGCTGCATAGTCCGTTTTAACCAGTCTTCAGGAATAGCGCTAGCAATATCAACCTCCGCGACCCCTTCAAAGTACTCTGCAAAAGCACGGTCAAACTTATCGTACTGACTTTCATCTTTAACCAGCGTCAGCCTGGATAAAGTGTAAAAATCCTCCACACTGGCAAACACCACGTCCTGATCCAGAGCGGCCAGTAAATCCAGCAATTCAGTAATGCTGGTCTTTAACCCATGCTTACGCAGACATTCAAAAAAACCAACTAACATTAGCGCCCCTGCCGACGGCTCATAAAGGCAAGTTTTTCGACCAGTTCCACATCCTGTTCATTTTTCAGTAAAGCGCCAAATAATGGCATTAATCCGCCTTTCTGCTGTTTCTCCTGAAGCTCCTCAACAGGCACCTGCTCAGCAAGCAAAAGCTTAAGCCAGTCCAGTAACTCTGAAGTAGAAGGTTTTTTCTTCAGATTCGGTGTATCTCTGATGTCAAAGAACACCTCCAGTGCCACACTCAATAGACGCTTCTGTATATCCGGATAATGCACAGATACAATCTGCTTTAGCCCCTCAGCATCCGGAAAACGGATATAGTGAAAAAAGCAACGACGCAAAAACGCATCAGGAAGTTCTTTTTCATTATTTGAAGTGATAATCACAACCGGTCGTTGTTCAGCAGTCACCTGTTCACCGGTTTCATACACGTGAAATGACATTTGATCCAGTTCATGCAAAAGGTCATTCGGAAATTCAATGTCTGCTTTATCTATTTCGTCGATCAGCAATACAGGCCGTTGCGGTGCCGTAAAAGACTGCCACAGCTTACCGGGCCGGATGTAGTTGGCAATATCATGTACTTTTTCACTGCCTAGCTGGCTATCGCGCAATCTGGATACTGCATCATATTCATACAATCCCTGCTGTGCCTTGGTAGTTGATTTTATCTGCCACTGTAATAACGGACTCTCCAGGCTCGCCGCCAGCTCTTCCGCCAGGCGCGTTTTGCCAGTCCCGGGCTCACCTTTAATTAGCAAAGGCTTTTCTAGCTTAATAGCGGCATTAACGGCCAGAGCAAGTTCCTCTGACACTATATAGCTGGATGTACTGCTGAATTTCTGCAAAATCTGCTTCCTCGTTTATAAAGTCTATCTGCCTATGATACGCAACTGACCGCTATCCCCCAAGCATAAAAAAACCTGCGCTTTGCGCAGGTTTTTTATCTTACCAGCAAGGTATTAGCGACGTACGAACCCACGAATAACACCACCGATGCCAATAATGGCTAATACAGCCCCCGAAATTAAAAACCAGATGGCATTATCAGTCGGTTGGCCTGTCACTGCTTCACTCACGTCCGAAGCAAAAGACTCAGACTCCTGATATCCAAAATACAATAAAATCAGACCAGCAACTAAAATAGCCAGCGAAATAAATTTATCCATAATAATGCTCCTCAGTTATTCATTACTAACCGTAGAACAATAAGTTAGCTATTGCCAATCTGATTTACTTAAAGTTAACGGCGGCACCTCTGATAGCAGGTTTTTTATATGCTCTAACGTGAAAGGTTTTGTCAGATAGGCATTCATCCCGGCGTTTAGACTTTGCTTGCGGATAGTCGCTACTGCATTTGCAGTCAAACCAATGACATAGGGCTGTTGTAACGCTTTCTCGCGTATTTTCCGGGTCGCTTCAATGCCACTCATATCAGGCAGATGGATATCCATAAAAACAACATCAAAAGTTTGCTGTTGTAAAAGTTCTAAACCCACTTCTGCGCTGGAAGCGCAAACATACACATGCTCTAAAATACTTAGCATCTCGCCTACCAGCAACTGATTAACATCACTGTCATCGATTACCAATATGCGCAGAATATCCTGTTCTCCGGCTAACGCCGAACTTACTGGCGGAGGTTCGCATACGATTGCGGGGATGCTGACTCTAAAGCAACTGCCCCGACCTGGAGAGCTTTCCAGATCTATAGATCCATCCATCAGCTCTACCAGACTTTGCACAATGCTAAGACCTAAACCACTGCCTTCCGAGATCCCCCGGGCAGTGTTTTCCTCTTGCTCAAACACCTGCCAGACTCGTTTGGTATCAGCAATGCCGCTACCCGAATCACGGACTTCCAACTGCAACTGATTCTCAGGCTGAGAAATCCAGTTAAGATTAACCTGGATAAACCCCAACTGAGTAAACTTGAATGCGTTATTAATCAGGTTAGTAGCAATTTGTAAAAAACGGGACTTATCAAGACTCAACCACAATGGCATCTGCGGCGCTGCTTTAACCTCATACTCCAGTCCCTGCCGGTTTGCCTGCGCCGCATATAAAGCGCGAAGGTGGCGTACAATATCTGCCACTTGAGTAGGTTGAGCCGCGATTGTCAGTTTACCCTCTTCAGCACGGCTGATATCAATTGCATCATTCAGAGTATTTAGCAGATAGTCGCCACTCTCCTGCATGGTTTTCAATAAATCACGCTGGTATTGATTAAGTTCGGTGCCTTCCAGCACTGAAGCTAAACCCAGAATTCCGTGTAAAGGGGTGCGTATTTCATGAGACATGTTAGCGACAAAAACCGTTCTGGAGCGGGCCGTTCTACGAGCCTGAATTTCAGCCTTTTTTTGTTCTGAAATATCAGTATGGGTGCCAGAAAAACGCACCGCACGGTGACGTCCGTCCCATTCCACAATTTTACCTCGATCCAGAATATGTAACCAGTGTCCCTCGCGGTGACGCATCCGGTAGACATGTTCATAGAATGGTGTATGGCCCTCTATATGGGCTTTCAAGGCCCTTTCCCAGCCTTCAAGATCCTCGGGATGCAACAGGCTTCGCCAGAACTGCATGCTCTGATACGATGAGTTATTTTCATACCCATACATAGCCAGCCAGCGTGTATTACATAACAGACTGTTGTTCACCGGGTTCCAATCCCAGCTGCCTAAACGAGCCCCCTCCAGCACCATGCTTAGATGAGTACGTTCAGCCAGAAGTGCCAACTCCAGGTGCTTTCTATCGGTAATATCCAGCAGGTAACCCATCAGGTAGCGGACTTTGCCTTTTTTATCACGCTCTATGACTGTTGTATCAGAAATCCATATCTCCGCCCCATCGGCTCGTATCATGCGGTAATCCTGATGAGTAAACGACTTGCACGCGGGCTGTTCAATCGCATCATTTGCTTCCTGGCTGACACGTTCTAAATCCTCAGGGTGAAGCGTGTCGATAAAACGGACATTCCGCTGATAGAAGTCTTTCTTATTATAACCCAGCAACGACTCCACATTATCGGTGCAATGCAACACTGGCCAACCCGGCGAATGCTCCCATACAAACAGGGAAATGTGGTCACTGGCGGCAAACAATGCGGCCAGGTCGGGAGCTATAAAGTCACGCACTTGAAAGCCTCATGCTATTTCACCTATTCCCACAGCTTGATTTTACGGCGCAACTGGTCAGTGGCCTGCCATTCTGCCAACTGTTCGGACATCCGGTACCCTATCTGTACAGCCTGACGCCAATATTTTTGCCGTTCTGCAACATCCATTTTAACGAAGTCAGTACGATCCGGTATTTTGCCGTAAGGTAACGCATCCAGAAAGGCCTGGGTTGGCGTCAGAAGAATCACATTTGGCCATTGTTGGCCCGTGGTTCGACGCCAGCGCAATTTCTTATCAAACCAGCCTGGTACCACCTGATTATGAAAATGTGGATACAACACTAATCCTGACTGTCTCGACAAGTCGAGATCAAAGTGATAATCGGTAATGCCACCGTCACGATACATGCCCGGTGGCGCACCAGGTATGTCCTTCACGCCTTGTAAAACCATAGGTATTGAACCTGTGGCTAACAAAGCCTGACGGAAGTTTTCTTTACTTAAAGGAACCCTCAATGTAGGCAAATCATCCCAGTGCTCGCCAAGAGCAGGCGCTGCATCAGGGTGATGAAACAGCACACGTTGAAAAGCACTTTTTAAAGCACTGCGACTGAACAGATTGCCAAACGCCGCCCGACTCAAACCCATTGCCTGACGTTTAGGTGATTCGGAAGCTGCCCACCCCTGGCAGCGAGCGACAATAAAATGATGCTGGAAAAGTGATTGGTTCAGTATTTCGTCAACAGCATCATCAGTTACGTAGGTATCCAACAACTCCCGGGCATTATCAGTGATTTCCTGAGGGTCAGGTTTAGCACTGTAAGTCTGAGCCTGATATAAACGGCAAAATAAATCACTGGCGGCTGCCGCGTCCTGCCGACCCAGGCTGGCAAAACGCCAGGCGCCTGCTGATGTACCTAATAACTGTAACGGGGTTTGTCGTCCGGCAAAAAAGTCACTGCATAAATAGTTATCCAGCCCCTGTAAAATAAACCACTTGGGACCGCCTGAAGCGCCCAGCAAAAGGTTAATATCCTCCTGCTGCAGCCCACGCTCCTGAATCTGCAAATAAGCGTCAGCTCCGGCTCGTACTTCCAGCCATTCTGTACTCATACCCACTTCCCTCTATACTTACCGATTGCGCTCAGCAAGCCCCCCTAAGGTGATGCTAATAATAATAACGAGCGGCCCCAGATAATGGTCAGGAACCTGTGCCAGCTGGCGGGCAAGGAAGGGACTTAACAGGCTCGTCAGTAAACCATAACCAAAAGCGCATAGCAGGATGAAAACAATAGTACGCAGAATAAAATGGTAATGCTGTACTTGCCGCCGGACCGCAGCATTCACATTATTTCCATAGAGTACTAACAGAGTGGCCACTATCATTAAGGATATGGTAAACAAATGAGGACGAAGCCAGAGGCTCGATTGAATTATCCAATTTTCCAGCATTACTTTTCACTTCTCTAGCGTTATTAAGGGGGCCAGTATATCCTGCTTTATTGCTTAACGCATTCCAGAATGGAATGCTATCATAGCCCTTTACAGCCCCAATCAGAATTAGCAACGGACTCTTTCATGAAAGTAATAAGTTTTAATATTAATGGGTTACGTGCCCGCCTGCATCAACTACAAGCCATCATAGATAAACACTCTCCAGACGTTATTGGCCTGCAGGAAACCAAAGTGCACGACGATATGTTTCCGCGTGCAGATGTCGAAGCTATGGGTTATGAAGTTATCTTTCATGGCCAGAAAGGTCATTACGGGGTAGCCCTGCTCAGCCGACTACCTATGCAGGATATAAACTACGGTTTTCCTAACGATGAAGCAGACGCCCAACGCCGCATGATTATGGCTAGTGTGACAAGCAAAGAAGGCAAGGTTGTGCGGATTATGAATGGTTACTTTCCTCAGGGAGAAAGTCGCGACCATCCAACTAAATTTCCTGCAAAAGAGAAATTTTATGCCGATCTTATGGATTATCTCGATACCGAGCTTAGCCCTGAACAACCTGTCATAGTTATGGGCGACGTCAATATTTCCAGCACCGATAGTGACATAGGGATTGGCGAAGCTAATGCCAAGCGCTGGTTACGGACCGGTAAGTGCAGCTTTTTACCGGAAGAACGTGAGTGGATGAAAAAGCTTATGGACTGGGGTTTTACTGACACTTTTCGTGAAGCAAACCCGGAAGTAAATGACCAGTTCAGCTGGTTTGATTATCGCTCTAAAGGGTTTCTCGATAACCGCGGCCTGCGTATTGACCTGATACTGGCTACTGAAACGCTGGCAAAGCACTGTATAGACACGGGCATTGACTACGAACTTCGAGGTATTGAAAAACCTTCCGATCATGCCCCTATCTGGTCCACCTTTAAATTTTAATGTTCATCCGGTGGTAAGACTGATAAGGCCTTGCGCAAGATACGCGCAAGGTCAATGTAGCAAGGTCCCTTGCGATCTGAGGGTAGCCTTACGTCCTCGCCATTACTTGACAGCTTATCGCGCAAATCAAAATACCAGGCCTTTAACGCCGGAGTCAGTTCCTGATAAGAACGGCGGCCCAACCAGTAATATCCCTGCAAAGGAAGCAGCAGCAAAAATAAGGACGCAGCAATAATCTGTGGCATATGCTCAGAACCCAGCCAGTACCACTGCACCGCAAAGTTAAGTACCGCTGCAATAGGCAGCCATAACGTTCCTAAGCGAGTGGCCGGGATTATCCTCGCTTCTGGCATAGCTCCGACAACCGCGTGATTCGGCCAGAGCTTCATATATTTCCAACCGTCACTAAATGTTCGCCACAAAGGTTGTCTCATACCTGCCTCATTATTTACCTCTAGTCTTTAAGTGTACGCATTAACACCGCATTATGGCAAATAAACCTACTATCGAACACATATCACCCACCGATATTAACCGTTAAATATCAATTAGTTAATAACTTCAACCCAGCTAACCCACAAGGTTATCCACAGAAAAAGTGGACAATTCATAGCAATTGCGTCGCGACTGCCAATTTGGCACACTAAGTCTCCAGCATGTAGCCAGGAATTACCGTGCAACTTATTACTCAGCCCCCAACTGATCAACAGCCTATGCTGCGCCTGATGGCGCCAGTGTCAGGCCATTGTTCAGCACTACAGCAATTACCTCACGCCTTGTTTCAAATACTGGCTTTTGGTCAGGGTTTCGTTATGCAGCCCGGTACTCAACGGTTTCTTGCGCCGGCCACTTGTAAAATTAAGCAAATCAGCGCTGATCGGACACTATGGCAATTGCAATTGCCAAATACCATTAACTGCCGTATTGAATTGCTTATGCCACGCCATCTTGAGCTACCCTTAGCTCACTCTGAAGCTAGTGTGGGTCAGTTGCTGCAAGCTGGCGATCCTCTGTTTGTGCTAACTGCTGAAACTATGCGTAATGCACCTCTGATTGCTATTACCTTTACCAGCAAAGACCCGGATATAAGCATACAGGTTCACTATGGTAAGGTTATCGCCGCTCAGGATACAGTACTTTCCTTTTTCAACCATTTTATAAGCGAGTAAAAGGCTCAAATGACTACAACTATTTTTGGTATTAAAAACTGTGACACCGTCAAAAAAGCCCGTCGCTGGCTCAGTGATAGAAACATCGAGCATGAGTTTCTTGATTTTCGCGAACAGCCCCTGTCTGAGCAAGAACTGCAAAACTGGCTACACATTGCAGGTGTGGGTAGAGTTCTGAATAAACGCAGTACCAGCTTTCGCAAGTTATCCCCAGAACAACAAGGCTTTAGTACTGAACAGCAGTGGTTACCTTTATTACAACAGCAACCGACCCTGATCAAACGACCGGTACTCAAGCACAAAGGTAGTCTTCATTTCGGTTTTAAAGCAGAACAGTATGAGGAGATTTTCGCATGAGTCATGATCACCCTACACTGCAATTGGCTCGCGAACTTATCAGTCGTCGCTCAGTAACACCTGACGATGCAGGTTGTCAGCAGGTCATAGGTAAGCGTCTGCAGGCATTGGGCTTTAATCTGGAAACTATGTTGTTCGAAGACACTCTTAACTTATGGGCGCGCCGCGATAGCGATGAAGGCCGCTTATTCTGTTTTGCGGGTCATACAGACGTAGTGCCTCCTGGTGATGAAGATAAATGGCAGACTCCCCCTTTCACCCCAACTGATATCGACGGTATTCTCTTTGGTCGCGGTGCTGCTGATATGAAAGGTAGCCTGGCTGCTATGGTCGTAGCCACCGAACGCTTTATCGATAAGTATCCACAACATGCAGGCAGCATAGCCTATTTAATTACCAGTGACGAAGAAGGCCCTTTCATTAACGGTACTACCCGGGTAATAGACACTCTGGAAGCCCGTAATGAAAAAATTGACTGGTGCATTGTTGGCGAACCCTCCAGTACCGATTATTGCGGCGACATCATCAAGCATGGCCGACGGGGTAGTTTGACTGGTGACCTTCAGGTCTGGGGTATTCAGGGTCATGTCGCTTATCCTCACCTGGCCAGAAACCCCGTTCACCAGGCTGCACCTGCCCTGCATGAACTGGCAGAAACTGTCTGGGATGAAGGCAATGACGCCTTTCCTCCTACCAGCTTCCAGATTTCTAACCTGCACGCGGGAACCGGTGCGGGCAATGTCATTCCGGGAACTCTGCATGTGTGTTTTAATCTTCGTTTTAGTACTGAGAGTACGGATGAACAGCTAAAACAGAGAATTCTGGCTATCCTCGATAAACATGGCCTGGATTACGCTATTCACTGGACTCACAACGGCCAGCCTTTTCTTACCGATTCCGGTCCACTATTAGGTGCGGCGGAAAATGCGGTAGAATCAGTTACCGGCCGCACGCCGGTATTATCGACCGCAGGTGGAACTTCTGATGGCCGTTTTATTGCGCCAACCGGAGCTCAGGTACTTGAATTAGGGCCCGTTAATGCCAGTATTCATAAGGTCGATGAATATGTCAGCCATCAGGATCTGATTAATCTCACGGATATGTACGAGAAGATATTGTACAACTTATTGGTAGTCCAGAATTAAGAGTACATTATGCCAGGCACTATATGTTAGAAGCTCAGTTATGCGGTCAAAGCGAAAGCCACTTAACTCTCAAAGTGGACAATACCCAGCTTCAGGTTGAAGCAGGCAAAGCCTACCTGAGTCTGCAACAAGCTGCTGCTGAGGCTGGTTTTTGCCTGCGTATTGCCAGTGGCTTCCGCTCCTATCAACGCCAGGCGGCCATCTGGCAAGCTAAGTTTGATAATTTACAGCACATTCCTGTTCCTGAGCGGTTACACGAAATCCTGCGCTGGTCTGCATTGCCTGGAGCCAGTCGTCATCACTGGGGGACTGATATGGACATCTACGATCCTGTTGCTTTAGGGGATGCCCAACTAAAACTGGAACCCGAAGAATATTTGCAGGGCGGTCCTTTTTCCGATCTCCTCGTTTGGTTACAGCTAGAAGCGCCCCGCTATGGCTTTTTCTGGCCCTACGGTGAGGACAAAGGTGGTATCGCCGCTGAACCCTGGCATTTAAGTTATCAACCCGTAGCCTCGCGATGTTTAGAGCAACTGTCACCGAAGGTGCTCAAACAAGCCTGGCAGCAACAGCCTCCGGCCGGGCATGAGCAGCTTCTACAGCACTTTGACCAGCTTTATAACCGCTATATTACGAATATCTGCAGCGCATAAAAAAACCGACGCCTGGTGAGCATCGGTTTTTTATGCAAGCAGTTAAGAATGCTAAAGTTGAACACCCAGACGTCGGGCAACTTCTTCATAAGCTTCAACTACATTGCCAAGTCCCTGACGGAAGCGGTCTTTGTCCAACTTTTCACGAGTTTCAGCATCCCATAAACGACAACCATCGGGCGTAAATTCATCACCCAATACGATTTGCCCATCAAAGACACCAAATTCCAGTTTATAGTCCACTAACAATAAACCTGCATCTTCAAATAATTGCTTAAGCACATCGTTAACTTTATATGTCAGTCGCTTCATTTCTTCGATATGCGCAGGTGTCGCCCAGCCAAACGTCTCGATGTGCGATTCGTTAATCATGGGATCATGCAAAGCATCGTTCTTTAAAAAGAACTCAAAGGTTGGCGGGTTAAGTGTTTCACCCTCGGCCACACCAAGCCGACGTACCAAAGAGCCTGCAGCCAGATTTCGCACCACACACTCGACTGGAATCATATCCAGCTTCTTAACCAGAGATTCCGTATCCGATAGCAGTTCGTCTACCTGAGTAGGAATACCTGCAGCTTCCAGTTTACCCATAATAAAATGGTTAAACTTATTGTTAACCATGCCTTTACGGTCCAGCTGGTCAATTTTTTCACCGTCAAACGCCGACGTATCATTGCGAAATTGCAGGATCAAACGATCGACATCATCAGTCGTATAAACAGTTTTTGCTTTACCGCGGTACAATTCTTCACGTTTTTGCATGGTCAGGGCTTATCTCATCTCAGAGGTTAATCACTGTGTTCACTGAAAGCTTCAGCAAACATTGGGAACATGTCATCAAGTTGTTCTTCACTTAACAACTCGTCATCCCGACGAATAACGATGTAGAAGATACCTTCTACTTCATCAACTTCAAACAGATACTCGCCGCGAGGAATCCCCAACGGAGTTTCGCTGCTACGCCAGAATGCCAGACGGCTAAACCAACCTCGGGTCCCACCCGGTTGATAATTGACATAATAACGGCCATCACGCTGATTTAAATCTTCAACAATAAAATCCAGATACGAGAAAACACCAGGCATCATTACCCAGCCTGAGTCAAAACCGGTATCCAGCGCGTAAGCAGGATGTCCTTGTGGACTTTCAGCGTGGCGTAACGCACGGGTCGCTCTTACCGAGGCAACGCGTTCACTTTCATAACCACGCTGTAGACGCAACGACAATTGATTAAGAAAGTCGGCCTCCAGCTGGCGTTGTATAAATAACGGTTCTTCAACCTGTTTGCCGCCAATCAACCAGCGAATATCATCAGCCGTCACCTCAACCATAGCCGTACGGCCATGCTCAGGTGCTTCCATGTTTATTTTAAAAGCCTGCTCTGACTCTATGGGGTCACGTTGACGACTGAGTCTGTTAAAAAAGCCGCTCCGCGCCAGACTTCCCTGCTCCAGAATAAAACGACTAGTATGAAGATGTTCCTGCTCAGCGCTACTTTCAATATCTACATCATAATCATCGACCAGTTCTAATAGTTCACGCCACACCCAGTCAGCAACATTGTCCATATCTTCTATAGCATCAAACCAGATACGGGAGTTTCTGTTGCTTTCTTCAATACGACTACCGGGCACCAGGGGCATTACCTGACGAGGTGAACGAATACTTTGTTCACGGCCCAGGCGTCCAGAATAATGCTCTTGCTCGGGGATAATATAATCAGGATGTGGGATCACCGGATTCAAACCTTGCGGTACCAGAATAGCCGAGTTTTCCTCAAGCTCCAGATAGTCAAAATCACCCTGAGCGACATCGCGCTGACTACTACAGCCAGCGACTACAATTAGTGTTGATACTGCGGCAAAACCACGCCAGAACTTCATGCAAACTCCGTTATTTTAATAATCCAGCACTCTGTAACGCTGCTTCGATGACTTTCTGGCTCGCAAGTTCCGGAGCAGTGAGCGGTAAACGATAATTTTCTTCAATCCAACCCAGTCTCGCCATTGCCCATTTCACCGGCATCGGATTAGCTTCAACAAAAAGACCGGCATGCAAAGAGCGTAAAGGTTCATCAATAGCCTCCGCTTCTTCACGTTTTCCGGCACAAGCCGTAACCACAAGGTTTTTTATCGCCTGAGGCGCCAGATTAGCCGTTACACTAATAACGCCATGCCCGCCCTGCAATAAGAATTCACAGGCCGTAGGGTCATCACCACTAAGAAGAATAAAATCATCGCCGCAAGCGTCTTTAATAGCTTTAACCCGCTCTACTTCACCGGTCGCTTCTTTAATGCCTACAACATTAGGGAAATTAGAAAGTTCAGCAATAATTTCAGTACTGAGATCACAGCAGGTGCGGCCAGGTACATTGTATAAAATCTGCGGGATGTCACTGGCTTCAGTAACCGCACGATAGTGTGCAAGTAAACCTGCCCGGCTCGGTTTATTATAATAAGGGGTTACATTCAGGAAACCATCTATACCAAGAGGCGCGATTCGCTCAGTAAGCTGAACCGCTTCGGCAGTCGCATTCGAGCCGTTACCAGCAACGACCTTAATACGGCCAGCAGCAACTTCAACGGTAGCACGAACAACGTCTACATGTTCATCATGACTTAATGTTGGAGATTCACCCGTGGTACCAACTGACACAATAGCGTCTGTGCCATGGTTAATATGAAATTCAACCAGTTCAGCTAGCAAAGTGTAATCAACATTTCCGTGTTTGGTAAAGGGGGTCACCAAGGCTACCATACTACCAGTTAACATATTTTCTCCCACCGTTGTTAAGGTGCATAATCTTACTTGTGCATGCTAGCAAACACAAGTGCGCTGGCACAGACTGGCGTATCTGTTTACCCTATGTTTAGATTAGCAGTCGTAATTTCAGAAACTATTACCAAGGAGTCTTTCATGAATACCCTTAAACAAGGTGACAAAGCACCACTTTTTTCGCTACCGGATCAAACTGGCGAGTTAGTTTCGTTACAGGAACTACTAAAGCAAAATCGGGTGCTGGTTTATTTCTATCCAAAAGCCATGACTCCAGGATGCACCGTACAGGCTCAACAGCTGCGCGACCATAAAGCAGAGCTGGCCGAAAAAGATACCATCGCAGTAGGTATTAGTCCGGATGCCAGTAAGCGACTGGCTAAGTTTACCGAGCGCGATGAACTCAATTTCACTTTACTGGGCGATGAGGATCACGCCGTTGCTGAGCAGTTTGGAGTCTGGGGGCTGAAAAAGTTCATGGGCAAAGAATACGATGGTATCCACCGCATCAGCTTTTTAATTGAACAGGACGGTACTATCAGCAAAGTATTTGATAAATTTAAAACCAAAGAACATCATCAGGTAGTGCTCGATTCCCTGTAATTTAATTTTCCGCCTGTATTCTGCAAGCACCTGCCATGCCGGTGCTTTTTCAATTTTGTTCGCGCCCTAGTTCACTCCGTGTCCATTGCACTGTCTTAAGACTCAACTCATCCATAGCCCGGCCAAAACTAGCCACTACAGTGGGTACGTCATTAGTAGAAAATGAGTCCTCTGCTGAAATTCGGGTTTTAGCCACTATTTCTCTTGAATGGGCTGTTACCAGACTTAATTCAACTTCTACGCGAACCTGATTGCTTCTAGGGATACTATGAAAAGCCCGCAGCTGACTCAGCAGAATATAATCCACTGGCAGGCGCTGGCTATCGCTGCTCACATGCGCGATCTGAGCATAGTCCCAGAACGCATCCTTAATTCTGTATTCCACCAGCACGGGAGCCCGCTCTGACCAGCGCACGCCCGCATAATAACTATGTTGAATATCCGTCGGTCGCACACTAATTCTTGACGTATCGAACATCGCCAGTGCTTCAGGCTGAGTCACCCTGAGCCTGACATCAATAACGTCTCCTGGCCCCTGGTCCTGCTGACTCGCGGGCAAGTCATACAAAGTCAGTTGTTCAGGCTCAGGCAGAATTGAGCATCCACTAAGTAGCATGCTAAAACAGGCTGCTAATAAGGTCGCTGCTGCTGTTATTTTCATGGGTTAAACTCCTTAACCTCTTCTCGTTGCAACAATAAACTACCCGGATCTTCTTCAAACCGACGAGTAATACGATTTAATGCAGCCAAAGTTCTGCGTAGTTCATAAACAGCTGGCCCAAACTCATGTAATCCTTGTAAACCGCTGTCCAGAGCAGCTTCATTTTCATCCAGTAAACGGGCAAAGCGCTGACTGCTATCATCCAGCGCCTGCAAAGCATTATTAGCCGAAGTGAATAATGCTGGTCCCTGTTCCTGCATAAATTCCCTTCCTTGCTGAGTAAACAAACTGAACTCTTGTAAGGTTCTTTCAGATTGCTCCATGGTGGTTCTAAAAGCCTGTAAAGTAGCAGCTAACTCGTCCTGCTGTTCTGCCAGCATGCCCGTGACCTGCTCCACATTGCTTAAAATATCAACAACTAATTCAGTGTTATCCTCCGAAAACAGGCTGTTTATATTTTCCACGAAGTCATTTACACCGCCAATTAACTCCTCGCTGTTAGCAAGCAGGTTATTCAATGCTGAACGTTCCGCTACTATGACTGGCGGACGATCCCCACTGCTAGTTAAAATGGGGCTCTCTGGCGAGCCACCGTATAAACGAATAATGGCGCTACCTGTTATATTAGCCAGCCCGAGACGAGCACCAGTGTCTTCTTTTATCGGCGTACCGGATGCAACCCGAATACGCACCTGAACAACACGCGGGTCATCAGGGTCAAGTTTCATATTGACCACATCGCCAACGTTGATACCACTGTATTCGACTGCACTGCCCGGTGATAGTCCACTGACTTCATCCTGAAAAATCACGTCATAATAAACAAAGTCGCGGTCCATAGTTGCCTTGCTCAGCCACAACACAAAAACAACCAATGCCAGGCTGGCTATCAGCATGAACAAACCTATCATCACGTGGTGCGCTCTGGTTTCCATATTATTGTCCCTCATTTTTAGTCTGTATAAGGGCTCTGCCCCGCGGACCATGAAAATATGATTGAATCCACTCGTCGTCATAAGCAGCAACCCGTTCCAGCCGGTCCGCTACCAGAACTTTCTTTTGCGCCAGTACCGCGACTCTGTCACTAACCGTAAAGATAGTATCCAGATCATGGGTTACCAAAAATACCGTTAAACCCAGTGCCTGCTGTAAGGTTTTTAATAGATGATCAAAAGCACCGGCTCCAATTGGGTCTAGGCCTGCAGTAGGTTCATCCAGAAACAAAATTTCAGGGTCTAAAGCCAATGCCCGGGCCAGCGCTACCCGTTTGATCATGCCTCCCGACAACTGCTGAGGCGACTGTTCACCTACGCTGTCATCTAAGCCTACTAAAGCCAGTTTCATAGAGGCTAATTCGTCTGCTTCCTGTTTACTCAATCCGGCGTGTTCACGCATCGGCAAAGCAATATTTTCACGTACGCTAAGCGATGAAAATAAAGCTCCTTTCTGGAATAAAACACCAAATTTTCGCTCTATCAGCTGTCGCTCATTATCCGGCAGGTTAAGAACATCTTTATCAAGCACTTCAATGCGCCCGCTATCAGGTCGATGCAGCCCCAAAATACTGCGCATTAACACTGATTTACCAGAACCAGAACCACCTACAACACAAAGTACCTCCCCTTGCATTACATCGAGCTCAAGCTTCTCATGCACCTGCAAATCGCCGAATCTATTATTCAGACCGCGAACTTTTATAATCGGCTGTGTCACCATCCTATCTCCATAAAGAACAGAGCAAATAATGCATCCAGCAGAATCACCATGAAAATAGACTGCACAACGCTTGAAGTTGTGTGCTCACCGACTGATTGCGCACTGCCACTTACTTTAAAGCCTTCCAGACAACCAATAATAGCAATGATAAAAGCAAACACCGGCGCTTTTATCATGCCCACCCAAAAATGAGAAACTTCAATGTCACGAGAAAAAATGTGCATAAACAAAGCCGGTGAAATATCCAGCGCCAGCATGCAAACTACCATGCCCCCGGCAATACCAGATAACATGCCAATAAAAGTTAATACCGGCAGGCTTATCATCATCGCCAATACCCGAGGCAACACTAGTAACTCAATGGGACTCAGTCCCAGACTCCGTATCGCATCGATTTCTTCGTTGGCTTTCATCGAGCCTAACTGAGCAGTAAAGGCACTGGCTGTG
Source organism: Aliidiomarina minuta (assembly GCF_003987145.1). Classification (NCBI taxonomy): domain Bacteria; kingdom Pseudomonadati; phylum Pseudomonadota; class Gammaproteobacteria; order Alteromonadales; family Idiomarinaceae; genus Aliidiomarina; species Aliidiomarina minuta. Next base: position 673,811 of record NZ_PIPL01000001.1, read on the forward strand.
CGTCCCGCCAGTAGAATAGCGGCGAGCAATACACCAAACTCACGCAAAAAAGAAAAACCAATCAGATTAACCGTATAAATACCAGCCCCGAACTGCTCCAGTACAGTAGCACCAAGAAAAGCCACCACAGCACCCACCAGGAAAGTTAGTAAGGCAACTATAGGCACTGCATTTAAACCAGTATATTCAAGGTGAGCAACCAGTGCGGTTTTACGCCAGCGCGAAGGACGCCAGCAGGTTGCTGCAAGGCTTTGTAGTGTGACACCGATAAAACCTAGTATGGCTATTTGCTGATGCCAGATATCAGCACTGACCTTACCAATTCGCTGCAGGATCTCGCTAATATCACCATATTGCTTAGGTGTAATGGTTGGCCCTTTATCGCTAGCGTCAACGACTACCTGTAAAAGGCGCTTCTGGGCCACGTCCAACGGACTATCATCTGCCGCCAGTAAGCGCAGCTGCTGCTCACCAAAGGCCTGGTGCAACAGGTGAACACCTGCAGTATCCAGCTTCTCTACTGCAGAAATATCCAGCGTATAATCCTGGCCCTCCGGAAGCTTATGCAAAGCCTGTTGCAACTGGGCGTAATAATCAATAACCCAGTGTCCACTCAGCTTTATAGTACTGGGTCGCTGGCTGTCATCAATAGTCAGACACCCAGCTCTCTCCGAACCCGACATAGTGGTTAACCTGTTGTTATTTTATATGCTTTAACCTTAACACAGGATTCAGTTTGCTCCAGTATACTACTAGTCAGCTATTTAAGAGCCGCTGCAAAAGTAGTTAAAATACGTTCAATAGAAGCTGCCTTAATGTCCAGATGTGTAACCAGGCGCATACTGCGTTGAGGCGGCACCCAGATATCCCGTTCACGCAAGTAAGTCGATACCGCCTTAGCTTGTTGTTCACTGGCAAAATTAACATAGACCATATTAGTCTGCGCCGCCTCTACCTGAATTCCTGATAGCTTTTGCAAGCCGCCAGCGAGCTGCTGCGCATGCTCATGATCGTCAGCGAGCCGCTGTACCTGATGACTTAACGCATAATCAATAGCAGCAGCCAATACACCGGCCTGGCGCATACCGCCACCAAGCATCTTACGCCAGCGACGAGCTCTTTTTATTAGCTGTTTATCACCACATAACAACGAACCTACTGGTGCACCCAGGCCTTTTGACATGCATACCGAAACAGAATCAAAAGGTTCAGCCAGGGTAGCCAGTGGTGTTTTAGTCGCCACACTGGCATTAAACAGGCGTGCTCCATCAAGATGTAACTGCAGCTGGTGTTTGTCTGCCAGCGCCCGCGCCTGCAGCATAAAGTCCTGCTCTACCACTTTACCCAGATGGGTATTCTCCAGCGCAATCAGACGGCTAATAGGAAAGTGTGGATCGTCTACTTTAACTGCTTGCTCAAGTCGCTCCAGACTCAGGCTACCGTCAGCTTCAACAGGCAAAGTCTGAGGAACAACTCCTCCCAATACCGCCGCACCACCTGCTTCATACTTGTAAGTATGGTACTGCTCACCGACAATATACTCTTCCCCTCGCTGACAATGGCTTAGGATCCCCAGCAGATTACTTTGGGTGCCACTACTGCAAAGTAAGGAGGCTTCTTTTCCCAGTAGTCTGGCTACCCGGTCCTCCAGCGCATTGATACTAGGATCTTCAGCGAATACATCATCACCCACTGGCGCGTTCGCCATAGCTTCGCGCATTGCCTGCACCGGGCGAGTTACCGTATCACTGCGTAAATCTATAACAAATTGTTGATTCAAACTGCCCTCCTTCTAAGCATGCACTACACTTATTTATGTTTTTAGTACAGGAGTTTTATATGCGAATTGTTATTGCGTTACTGGTTCCCTGGTTGTCCTTTTTCTTTATTGGTCGTCCTTTTGCCGCTATTTTCTGTCTGATATTACAACTTACTCTTATCGGATGGGCGCCGGCCGCTATCTGGGCGGTATACGCTTTAAACCAGCATAAATCGGGTTAGAAAAGTCTTTCTGAATAAAAAACGCCGGCCAAAAGCCGGCGTTTTGCATTACTACAGTATTACCAGATTTTCACTCGGACTTCTTCATCTCGATACATTCCATCGCCCGGCTCAACATCATAGGCCTCATAAAATTCAGGCATGTTTGATAACACGCCAAGCACCCGATATTTACCTGGTGAATGAGGGCCCTGTACAACCTGGCGGCGTAAGGCTTCATCGCGGAATTTTATGCGCCATATCTGCCCCCAGCCGGCAAAGAATCGCTGCTCACCGGTCATACCATCAATTACCGGGGCTTCCCCCCCCTCCAATGAGGTTTGATAAGCACGGTAAGACACTGTCAAACCACCAAGGTCAGCAATATTCTCACCCAGACCCAATGCACCTTGCAAATACAGATCATCAATAGGGTTAAAATCACTGTACTGATCGATCATCATCTGCGCTCGCGCAGTAAATTGCTCTTCATCCTGAGCACTCCACCAGTCACGCAGGTTGCCTTCTCCATCTGAGCGACGTCCCTGATCGTCAAAACCATGAGTGATTTCATGCCCAATAACACCACCAATAGCTCCGTAATTAACAGCATCATCTGCATTCACATCGAAGAATGGGGGTTGCAAAATCGCGGCCGGGAATACAATTTCATTCATCGTAGAACGGTAATAGGCATTCACAGTCTGTGGCGTCATGCCCCATTCTTCTTCATCTACTTCCTGCCCCAGGCGACCTATCATGCGATCATATTCACAAGTTGAGGAACGACGCATGTTGCCAACCAGATCATCAGCTTCGATGCTCAGGCAATCATAATCGCGCCAGACATCCGGATAACCAATTTTGGCGCGGAAAGTCGCTAGTTTAGCCTGCGCTTCTTCCTTGGTTTCATCAGTCATCCACTCAAGATCATTAATAGCCTGTTCAAAAGCAATCATCAGGTTATCAATCATTTCTTGCATACGTTCTGCAGAATCTTCCTGATAATGACGCTCTACATATTCTTTGCCTACCATGAAGCCCAACGCACGTTCCACCGTTTCAACAGCCTGCTTTTCACGCTCACGAGGCTCTTCCAAACCTTGTAGTACACGGCCATAGAAGTCGAAATGAATATCCGAAAAGTTGCTGCTTAGCAGATTAGCGCTTTGACGCAAGGTATGAAAGCGCAGGTATTGCTTCCAGTCGCTCATTTCAATATCAGACTGAACCTGAGCAAAAGAGGTAAAATAAGTAGGCTGGCGTACTACTAGTTCATCAATATCTAAATCAGCAGCCTGTAGCAATTGTTGCCAGTCGAAACCCGGTGCTTCCTGATTTAATTCAGCTACCGTCATTTTATTATAAGTAGCCTGACGATCGCGATTCTCTATCCGCGACCATTGCACTTCGGCTAGTTTTGTCTCTAATGCCAGAATGCGTTCCGCAGCGCCTTTGCCGTCATCCCAGCCAGCTTCGTTCCACAGTGTTTCAATAAACTCTGCATACTGCTCTCGCAATTGTTGCGAACTCTCATCATCGCCCAGATAATAATCACGGTCCGGTAATCCCAGCCCCGATTGACTTAAGCCAGCAATATACTGGTCCGACTGCATTTGATCCTGACCCACAAAAAGACTCACTGGAGTACCCGCACGAACACGTTGCTGCTCGCCCCAGTAATTAGCCAGATCCGCATGTTCAGACAATGCATCTATACGCTCGAAGTCTTCTGCAAGTGGACTTAAGCCCAGTCCGTCAATACGTTCTTCATCCATGAAAGATAAATAAAGATCGCCTATTTTCTGGCCGTCTGTATCTTTCTCCCCACCTTGTTCAGCAAACTCCTGAACAATTTCTAGTACATGTTGCTCTGCCATCTCACGCAGCTCATCAAAACTACCCCAGCGCGCCCGGTCAGATGGTATTTCAGTACGTTCCAACCACTGACCATTAATATAACGAAAGAAATTTTCCTGCGGCTCAACACTGGTATCCATATTATCCAGCTCAACACCTGAGGTCAGTTCCCCGTATTCAGTTGAAACCGTCTGTTGTTGTTCCTGATCCTGTGGCACCTCATGCTGTGTTTCATAAGTGTCACTGCAGGCAGTAATACCCAGACCCATAGCAACGCTCAGCGCAAGTATTGAAATTCGTTTCATATGTTGTTCCCCTTGCTAAATGTAATTTATAATTTTGATTGTAAGACTATATGTAGTCTACGTCGCCTGCAGATGGTGTCTACGGCGGACGCGATAATGCTGCCGCTGGCTGCGGTAAACAGCCTTAAATAGAATAACGCGCACAAAAAAGCCAGACGAAGCCTGGCTTTTTTTATTCAGAATCAATGCACTTAGAAAGTGAAAGCTAACTGAGCGCCAGCGCCCATATTATTTTCTCCCGCATATAGCGCCGAGACATTAATGTGTACTCTTCCAAAAGGAGAAAACCCTAAACCTGCGGTTACCGCATCATCATAAGTACCTTTCAGGTCATGCCGATAACCTGCCCGGAACTGCACCCAACGAGCCAGATCCAACTCAAAGCCTGCACGGGCAAACTGAACCTGCAGATGTTCACGAAACAGCAAGAGCTGACTTTCCTGATTAAGACCGAGGTAGTTTTGCGCATTCAAGTCTAAGTCTGCACTAAAGGCCATGCGTTCTGTATTATAACCTACACCTGCAGTTAGCTTAGGCGCCCGTTCGTAACTAAGTAAAACCGGTTCTTCCGCTTGCCGTGAAAATAATGGCACCGATGACACTTCATGTTTAAACAGATCACGCACGGTAAAGCCCAGACTGGTGCGCTCAGAAAGCGCTATCGACATTCCCAAATCCAGATTAAAAGCATCGCTCGAGGTACGGTATTCACCCGCATCAAAATCGTCGTCATCGAAGTTATCAAGTTGAGCAATATAGGCTATGCTTTCCATCTGCTGCAACTTAGGAGCGACCCCTATAGCCACTTCGCGTCCCGCGATGGTGAAATTGCGCGCCATCGCTAAGCCCAGATCAGCGGTCACGTAACCCACGATATAACCCTCCGAATCCAGGTTATCCAAATCGCCAGGAGTCTGCGCATCAAGAATAGTATCCAGGTCGTTTGAGGCAATGCTGCTGCCGCCAAAAATGTTTGCATCGGCATTGAAATATATTGAGGTAGCAAGAAAACGATTAGGTATAGATAGCGAAGCCTGAAGGTTCAAATCCGCGTTTAAGCGTCCTTCGCTATCGGCAAAATCCTGAGCCAGCTGCTGCCGTGCCTGCTGAACTTCAGCTTCATTGACCGGCTGTCCTTGTTCAGCTTGCTCTAACAGACGCTCCAAACGGTCATATGAATCCTGGAAATTATCAATAGAATCTACCAGTTCATCTGAATCAGCAAGCTCAATAAAAACGGCTGGAAGAACCAGCCCAAAATTGTCCCGTTGCATATAATTTGCAACTAATGCCGGATTGAGACTTGCGGCCTGAGTATATTTACCATTAGCTACCCCCGCTCCCCCCATAGCTTGAGTGCGGTTATCTGCGTAACTAACAGAGGTCGCGGTAGCTAATGCGATAGTTAAGGCACTGGCATAAATCTTTGGTTTAAGTGTCAAAATAAAATCCCCCAATAGAACTATATAAAATATCAACCTATAGTCTATATCGGATGTTGTTCACTCAACTATAATTTTTTCGCACTTTGCACCGCTTTATTTTGTTTTGCGTCACTGTGCAGTTTAATAAATATACTACTCAAATTACTAATATTGAAAAGCACACCAAAGACACTTCCAACCAAAACCGCATAAACAAGACCAAGTAGCTCGGCCAGCACAAACCAGCGACGAATACTGACTGCACTTTCTAAGACTATCGAACCCACAGTAAAAATAAGCGAGGATACATAGGCAATAAATAGCAAGGCACTATTGCCCAGAATAAACCATTCCCACAAACAGAAAAGAATATTAAGAAGAACAAATAAGTACAGAATTCCCCGTTGACGATAGCGCAGTGCAACAATATTACGGATAGCTCCCAGTGCCAGACCTATGCCTGCCGCCATCGCACCCAACAAAAAAAAATGCCAGCTTAAAAATGCAAGGGCAATCGCCGACACCAGACGATAGCGGTTCACGGTATTTTGTCGATAACCTATAAAGTTGGTGATCAGGGCTAAAGCCCCTAACAGTTCAATACTATAAGGCAAGGTATTCTCCACTGTTACTCAAGAGGGTAGCTATTATCCTGAAAATCGAAATCGGTGACGACACCACGGCCATCCATGACAATAGTCAAAGACTTCATGCCACTAATGCCTTGGCCAGGGTCCTGAAAACGATATACATAATTCCAGTACATAGCCCGACCACTTTCCGAAACTGAGTTTGGCTGCCCAAAATGTTGCTGTACATCGTGATAGGTGGTCTGCCCTCTGATAAGAACTTGCTCAACCTCTTCTGAGCCATAATTCGCCAGGTTCTGGCTGCCACTTCCTTCTACAGGTAAAGAGGTTGCGCATGCACTTATAAGCAATAACAGCATAAAGGTAACTAATACTTTAAATAACGCAGCCATATTAACTCTCCTTTTTTAACGCGCTAGCCCATTCCAGTTTTCCCATGCCACCCGCTCGCAATCGCTATCCAGCAGATAGTCACCCGGACCAAAGCCTGTTTCATTAAAGTATCCCGCGTTCATCTCCAGGGCCGTTCGAAATGCCTGCCTCGATGGATAACTGACGCAAAGGCGCGGTTCATCACTATCACAGGGTTGCATGGTAAAGACTTGCAGGATTTCACCATCACTGGCAATAAAAGCAATGTCTAACGGTATCAGAGTTTGGAACATCCAGAAGCTGCGCCGTTCACTTGTCGGATAGTAAAACAGCATACCACTGTCCGTTTCCAGATTTTCCCGGTTCATTAATCCGATAGCTCGTTGCTCGCCAGTCACGGCATACTCAGCCTCAATGTGATGACGCCTGGACTCACTTACCAGGCATAACGGGTGCTGTTCCAGGTTCTGCTGTTTAGTTTCTTCGGCTAAAGGAGAATCTGAAGGAGCACAACTGACACTGAGCGTGATAAGTACAAAAAAGGTTAAGCTAAGACGCAATTTCATGATATCCATCCATTAGGTGGCGCCAGTCCTGCAAACTAAACTGAAAACTGGTATGCCGCTGTTTCTCTTTGTTTAAAGAGCGTAATAAACGCGCTAAATTTTCATCCTGCCACTTACCTTGAGAACGCTGTTTGCACTTGTCAAAGTCTATAATCCAGAAGTCAGTATGAGCCCCTTGCTGGCGAATTAAAATGTTATGACAGTTTAAATCGGAATGATAAATACCAGCCTGATGAAACTGAGCAATTATCTTCCCTAACTGCTGCCACTGCGAAGAGCTAAGAGGTTGCTTTTGGAGCGCGGTGTACAGGTCAGAGTCGCAAGGCAAGCGTTCGATCAGTATATCACTTCGGTAAAATAAACCATGTTGACTAAACAGCGCGGCATAGGGCTTAGGCACCGGCAACCCGGCCTGATACATATCGGCAAGTAACGAGAACTCCTGCATGGCGCGGCTTCTGGCAACTTGCCACCCGACAAAGAGATCTTCGTTAAGTTTAGCGATCAGCCCACCGCGATAATAATGACGTAAAACCATATGCAAAGCTTCAGCTCTGGCCAGCTCAGCATTATCTTCGATAAAATAGGCTAAACGCCGCCCCCCTGCGCTGCCAGTCATAGCATCGCGAGCGTTCCAGAACGAAGGTTTAAAATGTTCAACTGAAGGTGCCTCCATCACTTCGTCGTCGTACCATACCGACCAATTATTTTTTCCATTAATTGCTGGCACATTAACCTCTGGTTTTGTCATTTTCCGCCTCATTGCTGGCAAACATTAATTGCGAAACCGCTGAGACAGTGCGTTCAGTAGCGCCACGATGACGAGCAAACAATTGTTGGGCCTGTGCGCCGATACGTTCCGCAGTCTGCGACTCAGTTAATAAGCCCAGCCAGGTGTCGTGCAGAGATTCTTTATCATCCACCCAACGAACGGCCTGCCGCGCATCCATCTGCTGATATACATCGGCAAAGTTAAATACATGTCTTCCGGATACTATTGGCAGACCGAAAGCCATCGGCTCCAGCGGGTTGTGTCCCCCTCTTTCAATCAGGCTCCCTCCCACAGTCGCGATCGTAGCCACACCATACCAAAGCATCATTTCTCCCATGCTGTCAGCCAGCAATACCTGCGTTTCCGGCGTTACCGGGAGCCCTTCGCTACGACGGACCATACGTAGTCCGTTTTCTTTAACAAGCGCAGCCACTTGATTAAAACGCTCCCGGTGACGGGGCACCAAAATTAACAAAGTATCCGGACGAGCTTTCAGAATATCGCTAAATGCCTGCAGTATTATGGCTTCCTCACCTTCATGCGTACTACCTACAGTAATAACCTGTCGTCCTCGCAGCCAGCTTTTGAATTCAGTCACCTGAATTTTAAGCTCGGCGCTCACATTCACATCGAACTTAAGGTTGCCAGTTGTTTGCAACGCTTCTCCGCTAACGCCAAGCGCCCGCAGGCGCTCAGAACTACTTTCATTCTGCGTTGCCACCAGCGCCAGCTGCCGCCACACAGGACGCATTAACAGATCGACTTTTTGATATCCTCTCGCGGAGCGCTCTGACATACGAGCATTGATTAAAGCCACAGGAATACCCGCCTGAGCCGACTGCGCCACAAGATTTGGCCACACCTCTGTCTCCAGAATAAGAATAGCTTTTGGCTGCAGGCGCCAGAGAAACCGTCGTACAGCCAGTGGCGTATCAAATGGCAGATAGCAGTGGTAAACCTTATTTGCGTAAAGTTGCTGGATCAGTTCTGAGCCCGTGGGAGTGGTGCAGGTAATAGTTATCTTCAGCCTTGGATAAACCGCTAATAAAGCCTCCAGCAAAGGTCGCGCAGCCATCAGTTCGCCTACCGAGACACAATGAATAACCAGAGACCCTTTTCTGTTGGGATCTATTTTATGCCAGGCGCCCCGTTCGCTCCAGCGTTGGCGGTATCGCGGGTTTTTGCGCCCATGCCACCATAAATAGCCGTAAATAAAAGGTAAAGCTAACGACAGTAATACACTGTACAGAGCGCGAACCCACCCTCCGCCAAGCCGTTGTTTTGACACCTGGTCACCTGTCTACACTCATAATTAAAGGACTATAATGCCAAATTTTATGACTTCCGGCTATGCCAGTAAGTAGTGGCGAGTTACTGTAAAATACGTACAATAGCAGCATGCAAATTCAACATCTTCGTAAAATCACCGCAATAGGCGGCGGACATGGTCTGGGGCGTTTAATGTCAACCCTGGCTTTTTTAAGGCACCGTCTTATTGGCGTAGTGGCAACAACCGATAATGGTGGCGCAACAGGTCTGTTGCGCCAGGCTCATCAGTGCATTGCCTGGGGCGATATCAGAAACTGTATGTCACAGCTGGCTAACCAGCCTCTCGCCGCGGATGTGCTTAACTTCCGCTTTCAGGAAGGGTCCACCCTGCAGGGGCACAATCTGGGTAATTTACTGTTATATACTCTGGACGAGCTAAGTGCCCGCCCGATTGACGGTATTCAATTACTGAGCCGTCTGCTAAAAGTAGACAGTCGCGTGCTCCCCATGTCAGAGTCACCCACAGACCTTGTAGCTGCCACCCAAGAAAATTTCGACTGTCATGGCGAAATAAGCATCGACGATCTGCCTAATATGCCCGTACGTCTGCAGCTTTCCCCCCAGGTGCAGGCTACACCTGAAGCTCTTCGCCATATCCTGCGCAGCGATGTCATTATTATTGGTCCTGGTAGCTTTATGACTTCGATCATGCCGCCGCTGTTAGTCGGCGAAATCACGCGGGCTATCGTAGAAAGCCCGGCAAAGGTTATTTTTATTGATAACCTGATCCCTGAGCTTGGCCCAGCCGGTCGGGTCGCATTGCCGCAACGTCTGCAATGGATGCGTCAACAGCTGGGTGTTGAACTTATTGACCTGATCATCAGCAATCAAGAATACCCTCAGCTGTCTGTACCTGTTATTGGCGGCGTTGAAGCAGAAGAAGGAACACCGCACCGACACCAACGAGCCAGTTTACTGGACGCTCTGGAGCGAGCCACAGCGCTCCTTCGTTGCGGAGCCGCATAATCATAAAAATAAATAGTTGCAACAAGGACATATCATGACTCAATTTCGTTTATTAGCAGCCGCCGCTGCCATCGCGACCACCTTTACCTCAACCAGTGTGCTGGGATCTTCAGTACCCGTATTTCCAGGCAGTGACCACACTCCTGAAGTCGCCACTGTCGAACAGGTACTGGGTTACCCTTTAGGCAGCCGGGTATCCAGCCCGGCCGCTATTCATGAGTATTATCAGGAACTGGCTCGTCAGCATCCAGACAGGATAAAGCTGGTTTCCTATGGAGAAACCTGGCAAGGCCGCCCTCTGTATTATGCGGTCATTTCCAGTGCCGACAACTTGGCGCGCTTAGACAGCATTGAAAGCAATATGAGGCAATTGGCGGATCCCCGAACACTGAGTGAGAGCGACGCAAGCGATCTATTAACGCAAACTCCATCTTCGGTATGGATAGCCAGTAGTGTGCATGGCAATGAAATCAGCCCGGCTGAGGCTTCCATGGCGACTACTTATCACCTGTTAGCTGATCGCAGTCAAAAAACCCAGGATATCCTGGATAACACGATAATTTATCTGGATCCTCTGCAAAACCCGGACGGACGTGAACGCTTTGTCAGTCGTTATTATGCCACTGTCGGCCTGGAACCCTCAGCCGACCGTTTATCAGCTGAACACAATGAACCCTGGCCCAATGGCCGTACCAATCACTACCTGTTTGATATGAATCGTGATTGGCTGGCATTGACCCAACCCGAGACTCGCGGGCGTGTTGCGGCTCTTTTAGAAAGCTTTCCTTTGATCTTTGTCGACTCTCATGAAATGGGCGGCGATCTCAGTTATTACTTCACTCCCGAAGCTCACCCTTACAATCCACACATTACCGAACCTCAGCGCGAAACGCTGGAATGGGTCGGACGCAATAATGCTGCCTGGTTTGATACTTTTGGTTATGATTATTTCACCCGCGAAATTTTTGATGCCTTTTATCCAGGCTACGGTGCCAGCTGGCCGATTTATCATGGCAGCATTTCCATGACTTATGAGATGGGCTCTGCCCGCGGCCATCACTTTCGCACCCGGGATGGCGACATCCTGACCTATGCGGACGGTATTCAACAAAACTTCGTCGCTTTCATGGCCACCATTGAAACGGCCTCTGAACGGGGTGACGAACTGCAACAGCGTTTTTACGATTATCGCAAAAATGCCATTGAACAAGGCAGTCGCGGCGATGTGCGTAGCTATATTTTAGCCGGTGACCGCGATGCTGCCGGCCATCAGAAGCTAGCCGCTATTCTCTCAGAACAAGGCATCGAAGTGCAGCGTGCTAATGACAGTTTCCGCGCCTGTGGCCAGGATTATAATGAAGGTGCTTATATCATCAATGCGGCACAGCCCAGTTATCACTTAATTCGCACCCTGCTGGACGATCATGTACCCATGGATGAAGACTTCCTCGAGGAACAACACCGTTTGCGCGCCAACAATTTACCGGACCAGATTTACGATGTCACTGCCTGGTCCCTGCCCTTAATGTTTAACCTGGATGTTAGTCCCTGCAACCGTGCCCCTCGGGTTGCCACCACCAATATCGCCCCTGAGCGAATCGCGGAAGGTAGTGTCGATAAGCCAGATGCTGAGTTCGGTTACGTAGTGCCCTGGGGCGATATGAACGCGGTTCGTTTCTTAACAGCCGCACTGCAACTGGACCTGCACCTGCGCAGTTCCGACCTGGCCTTCACCGACGACAATGACAATCAGTATCCGGCAGGCAGTCTGGTAATCACCCGGGCCGGTAATCCGGATGATCTAACCAATATGGTTGCTCAGCTGGCCCGCGACTCCGGAGCTCAGGTTCAGGGACTGGACAGCAGCTGGGTAAAAGACGGCCCCAATGTCGGTTCAGTTAATATGAAAACCATGCACAAACCCCAAATAGCTATGTTGTGGGACGAACCTGCCAATCCATTAAGCGCTGGTAGTACCCGCTTCATCATTGAACGTGAAGCCAATTACCCGGTAACCGCTATTCGGCCTGCACAATTGCGCAACGCGGATCTGAGCCAGTACCAGGTACTCTTGTTACCCGCCTCTGCGCGCGGCAACTACGAACAGGCACTGGGTGAAGCAGGCACAGAAAATCTACGTAACTGGGTGCAACGCGGTGGCGTACTGGTGACCTTAGGCAACGCTACCCGCTTTGTAATCGACGGCGACAACCCTTTGCTCAGTTCAGCGCTGGAAAAACGAGTGCTGCCAGAAGGTGTTAGCGAACAGCCCGAAGATAGCCCCGTACCCGGGCAACTGATTGAAAGCGAGGAAGTTTACAATCATCGCATTCAGGATGCCAATGCGGATCCAGACTGGGTATCTGGCATTCTGGCCAAAGCTAATGTCGATCAGGAACACTGGTTAAGTGCTGGCGTCCCTGAAACGGTCAATAGCATCTATGTAGGGCGCGATATCTATACGCCGCTCACCATCCAGAACGGACGTAACGTAGTTTCTTTTGCTGCCGATGATGAAGTGCTGGCCAGTGGTTTTATCTGGGAAGAGAATCGTCAGCAAATTGCCTACAAGCCATTACTGATGGTGCAACCCCAGGGCCGTGGCATGGTCATTAGTTTCACTCAAGAGCCTAATTTCCGCGCCTACATGGATGGCATGAATATCCTGTTGATGAATGCCATCTTCCGTGGCACAGCCCACGCTACCCCGGTACGTTAAGATGACAAAAATTGCATTTTCTGGTTTATACGGCTGCCTGCTGGCAGCCAGTATTGTTAGCGCTTCCGCCGCCGGGCAAAGAGCCATCACGGCAGAAGATTATTATCAAACTGTCGACAGCCACAGCCCGCTTGTGTCGCCCTCGGGTGAACAGGTGATTTTTGTACGCACCCATATTTCGGAGAATCAAAGAAGCCGGCACTCCAACCTGTGGCTGGCAGATACCAGCAGCGCGCTCTCCGCACGCCAGTTTACCTGGGGCGATTCCGATCGTGCTGCTGCCTGGTCACCAGATGGCCGTTACTTAACTTTTATCAGTAACCGCGATAATGGCAGTGCCCTGTATAAAATAAGAGTCGCCGGCGGCGAAAGCCAGTCCCTGTTACAACTCAAACAAGGCAGCCTGGTTGACTACAAGTGGGCAACAGATGGCGACAGTCTGTTAGTCAGCATCAGTCTGCAACCCGATATCGAAGACCCTTTGACTGAGAAAGAAGACAGCGACGACAAAGCCGACGTACAGGTAGCCCGCCATGCTGTATATAAAACTCAGGGCCGCTATCGGGATGAGAGCCTGACCAGCCTGTGGCGTTATCAACTGGATGAGCAAAAGTTAGTTCCTCTGACCCTGGAGTCAGGGTTTAACGAAGGGGAACCCAGTTTCTCGCCTCAGGGTACCCACATAGCCTTCAGTTCCAATCGCCACCCGGACGCTTTTGAGGGCGCTTTCAGCCAATCTCTGTTCATCATTGATCCACAGGGCGAACAACAGCAACTCAATACCCCTGATGGTCATAACAGCCAGCCCTTGTGGTTGTCCGACGACAGTCTGGTCTTTATCCATCGTGCAGAGCCCTATGCAGCACCTGATTTGTACCGTTATAACCTGCAGCAAAATCAAAGTGAGTTAATTAAGGGCGCCATGGACCTTGCGCCCAATAACCTGCAGGTTGCCAATGGCATGCTCTATTTCACCGCCGACAACCAGGGCAGCCACACTTTGCATCAATTAGATCCAGGCGACGGCGAGATTAGCAGGCTCAGCGATTATGGCTACAGTCTGCATGATATGAATGTCAGTCAGAGCGCTGAACAGATAGTGCTGAGCCGCCATCATGAAGCCAAACTACCCGAACTCTATGCCTTTCAATCCGGTGACTATCTGCCGCTGACTGATTTTAACCAGTCATTGCAAGATCAGCTCAGCTTAGAGCGCTACCAGACTTTCACTGTGCAGGATAGCGATGGCCATGCGGCTCAGGCCTATTTTCTGCCGCCTACGCAATTTGAAGAGGGTCAGCAGTATCCGCTTATTTTAAATATTAAAGGCGGTCCCGGCGGCATGTGGGGGCACCAGTGGATGCAGGAAATGCAACTGATGGCTGCCCGCGGTTACGCTGTGGTCTTCGTCAACTACCGTGGTAGCTCAGGTTTTGGTCATGATTTTGCGCAGCAAGTGCGACTGGATTATGGCGGCGCTGACTATCGCGACAACATGCTCGCTTTAGAAACAGCACTGGAGCAATACCCCTGGCTGGATACGGAACGCCTTTATATCACCGGCGGCAGTCACGGCGGTTTTCTGACCAACTGGATAACCACACAAAGCGATCGTTTTCGTGCAGCCGTTACTCAGCGCAGCGTCAGTAACTGGCTCTCAGAAGCCGGCACTCAGGCATTTCCACCGGCCTCTATGCGGGTCGAGTTTGGCGGCACTATCTGGGAAAACTTTGATTATTACTGGGATCGGTCACCACTCAAATACGCAGACCAGGTAACCACCCCTACTCTGATTATCCATAGCACTGATGATCATATTACCCCTATAGGCCAGGGTGAAGAATGGTTTTATGCGTTGAAAGCCAATGACGTCGAGACTGAACTGGTGGTTTTTCAGGGCGAAGGCCATGGTTTAAGCCGCTCTGGAACCCCTATCAACCTGGTGGAACGTCTGAACCGTATTATTGACTGGTTCGATAAACATCCTTGATTAAAAAGCTTAATAGAAAAAGGGAGCGCAGTATTAAATCTGCGCTCCCTTTTTTTGTCTGTACTAGCTTAAACTCAGAACCATCAGCACCGCTAAATTAAGAGCCGTCAGCGCTTATTCGACTAGCTACTGCGCCACGCTGATCGCGATATTTAGCATCGGTACGAGCGCTGTATGGACGTGCGCAAGGTTCGCTCAAAGTCTCAAAGCTCAGCGCACCTATTTTCATCAAAGGACGTAACGCCAGTGGTAATTTACCACTGTTGTATAGCTCCAATACGATTTGCCCGGACCAGCCTGGATCAATCCGGTGCGCCGTAACATGCACCATAAGACCTAAACGCGCCAAGGAAGAACGGCCATCCAGCCAGCCCACCATATCTGCAGGTAAGGTCAATGACTCTTGGGTCACCGCGATAGCGAATTCACCTGGGTGAATAAAAAACTGTTCCTGCTCGCTGAGTACAATTTCATCGCCGGTAATGCGATCTATGGCTTTATTGATTTCATCCCGCGGACCACTGATATCTATATAAGGCGCCGCATGGTCCTGCAATACCCTAAACTCATGACCCAGATGAATATCCACAGTGACACCGCTGATATTGCGGGTTTCAGGCGCGGGTTCAATGGCTATAGTGCCGGCCGCTAATTCTCGCTCGATCTGAGCATCGGTTAAACGCATGAAACTTTCACTCCTGTGCAGGCTCTGGGCCCAAAAACTCGTACAAATTGCCTGCCATTTGCTGCGCAGACTGCATAATAAGGTCACTGTAACTGTGATTCGGCTTATCGTACACCAGCGGTGTGCCATCATCCATACTCTGGCGCAGCTCAGTTAACAGCGGCCACTGACCCAACAACGGCACGCTATGTTTGCGCGCTACATCGGCGCCGCCCTGCTGCCCAAAAACTGGGTCCTGATGACCGCATTCACCGCACTGGAAGTAACTCATATTCTCGATAATGCCCAGTAAAGGCACGTCGACCTTACGGAACATAGCGATGCCTTTTTGCGCATCGGCCAGGGCTACAGTTTGTGGCGTAGTCACCACGACAGCGCCAGTTAAAGGTAATTTTTGTGCCAGGGTCAGCTGAATATCCCCGGTCCCTGGCGGCATATCAATTAACAGATAATCCAGATCCTGCCACTGTGTATCGTTATACAGCTGCTCCAGAGCACCACTGGCCATAGGACCGCGCCACACAGTGGCGTCTTCTGCATCCACCAGGTACCCCAGCGAATTGACCTGCAATCCATACCGCTGCAACGGCAGCATTTTACGATTCGGCGTAAACGTCAGCTTAGCGTCTCTGTTACCCAACATAGTGGGCAGCGATGGACCATACACATCCGCATCCAGAATGCCCACCTTGGCACCGGCACGACTTAATGCCAAAGCCAGGTTTACGCACACCGAGGACTTGCCGACGCCGCCCTTGCCCGACGCCACAGCGATCACATTACGGGCGGCAATCGGCTGACCGGCACCTTTGCTGTGCGCCATGCTCTCAACGGCTACCTGAACATCCCAACGATAACCCTGCAGCAAAGGGTCGCTCTTAATCAGTCGTTCGGCTTCGGTTTTAGCCGCAAACGGCAGTTTCAGGCTAATCTGCGGGCCTTTGATATCCAGCCATTCAGCTAATAAGCCCTGAGTGAAAATATCGCTACGTAAAGTAGCGCAATGGTTTTTTAATGGCTCTGTCATGAGTTCATTCCTAGTGACAAACTTTAACTGGCTTCAGGCTTCAATCATTTAATGAAAAAGCGTACAGTTTTCGATACTATAGCGGCCTTACAGCAGGCCATTTTGGGGCTGTTTCCCGATATTTAAAGTGGCCGCCGAACAGACTACCCACTTCACCTGACAAAAGATGAGCGATCAGCATGGCAGATAACAAACGACAAATTCTGGTTACCAGCGCCCTTCCCTATGCCAACGGCCCTATCCATATTGGCCATATGCTAGGTTACATTCAGGCTGATATCTGGGTACGTTTTCAGAAAATGTGCGGCCATGACGCTCACTTTGTATGCGCAGATGACGCGCATGGCACACCTATCATGCTTAAATCTCAACAACTAGGCATTACACCTGAAGCCATGATAGCGCAAATGAGCCAGGAGCATCAGGCCGATTTTTCCGATTTCGGGGTCAGTTTTGATCATTACCATTCAACCCATAGCGAAGAAAACCAGGAACTCGCCAGCCTGATTTATACGCGCCTGCGGGACAATGGGCATATTACAACACGCACCATTGAACAGTTATTTGATCCTGAACGGGAAATGTTCTTACCGGATCGTTTTGTAAAAGGCGAATGTCCGGACTGTGGCGCTGAAGATCAGTATGGCGATAACTGCGATGTCTGCGGTGCGGCCTATGCACCAACCGATTTAAAAAACCCACGCTCCGCCATATCAGGCGCAACGCCTGTCATTCGCGAATCCGAGCACTATTTCTTTGACCTGCCAGCTTTCGGCGACATGCTGCAAAAATGGACCCGTTCAGGCTCCTTACAGGAAGAAATGGCCAACAAACTGAATGAATGGTTTGAACAAGGCCTGCAGCAATGGGATATCAGTCGCGATGCCCCCTACTTTGGTTTTGAAATCCCTGACGCACCGGGCAAATATTTCTACGTCTGGCTGGATGCCCCCATAGGCTACATGAGCAGTTTTAAAGCCTATTGCGCGAAGAGTAACCTTAACTTTGATGATTACTGGCAGGAAGACAGCAAAGCTGAGGTCTATCATTTTATTGGTAAAGACATTATTTATTTCCATAGCCTGTTCTGGCCGGCCATGCTCAAAGGCGCTCAGTTCCGCCAGCCAACGAACGTCT
Organism: Aliidiomarina minuta; assembly: GCF_003987145.1. Classification (NCBI taxonomy): domain Bacteria; kingdom Pseudomonadati; phylum Pseudomonadota; class Gammaproteobacteria; order Alteromonadales; family Idiomarinaceae; genus Aliidiomarina; species Aliidiomarina minuta. Next base: position 691,533 of record NZ_PIPL01000001.1, read on the forward strand.
GGGCACACGGTTTTATTACGGTGAACGGTACTAAGATGTCAAAATCTAAAGGTACCTTTATTCAGGCGCGTACCTATCTGGATCATCTGAACCCGGAATACCTGCGCTATTATTTTGCAGCCAAGCTCAGCAGCCGCATTGACGATCTGGACCTGAACCTGACTGACTTTGCACAACGGGTAAACTCTGACCTGGTTGGTAAAGTGGTCAATATCGCCAGTCGTTGTGCCGGCTTTATCAGTAAAAAGTTTGATGCTCAATTATCCGACACGGTTTCAGAGCCTGAGTTGCTGGCGCAGTTTCAAGACGCCGCCGATCGACTGGCTGACATGTACGAAAAACGCGAATTCTCCAGAGCTATGCGTGAAATCATGGCGCTGGCCGACAAAGCCAATGAATACATAGCCATCAAAGAGCCCTGGCAGTTGATCAAAGACGAGAACAAACAACAGGACGTGCATGATATCTGCTCTATGGGCATCCACCTGTTCCGCTGTCTGATGGTCTATTTAAAGCCGGTAGTGCCCGAACTGGCCCAACAGGCTGAAACCTTTTTAAATGATCGTTTTACCTGGGACAGTGCTCAACAGGTGCTGACCGGTCATAAAATCAATAAATTTAAAGCCCTGCTACAGCGGGTGCCTATGGAAAAAGTTGAAGCCATGATTGAAGACTCAAAAGACAAAATGGCGGCCGCGGCAGCCCCTGCTGAAACGGTAAATCCGTATCTGTCTGAAGATCCGGTAAGCCCTGAAATTCAGTTTGACGACTTCGCTAAAGTGGATTTACGAGTAGTTAAAATAGTCAACGCCGAACATGTTGAAGGCGCAGACAAACTGCTCAAGCTAACTTTAGATCTGGGTGGCGAGAGCCGTCAGGTTTTTGCCGGTGTCAAATCAGCCTACGAACCCGAAGCCTTAATTGGACAACTCACAGTCATGGTTGCCAACCTGGCCCCGCGTAAAATGCGTTTTGGTCTGTCAGAAGGCATGGTGCTGGCCGCAGGTCCCGGTGGTAAAAACATCTTTATCATGAATCCGCACGATGGTGCTGAACCTGGCATGCGGGTCAGTTAATGGCCGGTCAACTGATTATCAAGCAGGGCAAAGAAAAAGCCCTGCGCCGGCGCCATCCCTGGGTATTTACCGGAGCCGTGCATAAAATCAAAGGCAAACCCGGACTCGGCGATACCGTAGAACTGGTTGATCAAAAAGGCGACTTCCTGGGTCGCGCCGCCTATTCGCCGCATTCGCAGATATGCGCACGGGTGTGGAGCTTCGACGCCGCGGAAGACATCGATGATGCTTTTTTCCTGCGCCGCATAGAACGCGCTAAAGCCCTGCGTACAGCGCTGATACCGGCTGCGACCACAGCTTATCGGCTGATTGCTGGTGAATCTGACGGCCTGCCCGGTGTCACCATTGATATCTATGCCAACTGGATCGTCTGCCAGCTTTTATCTGCAGGTGCCGATGTTCAGCGCGGCAGCATTCTGAACGCCCTGAAAGCCCTCTACCCTGATTTTAGTATTTATGAGCGCTCAGATGTTGATGTACGTAAAAAAGAAGGACTGGAGCCAGTCACAGGACTGCTGCACGGCAATCAACAACCTGAGCCCCTGATCATTGAAGAAAACGGGCTCAAGCTTTGGGTCGATATCCAGAAGGGTCATAAAACCGGCTACTACCTGGATCAAAGAGACGCCCGGCAATCAATTAAAAAATACTGCCAGGACAAAAGCGTGTTGAACTGCTTTAGCTATACTGGTGGTTTTGGTCTCTACGCAGCCTCGGCTGGCGCCAGTGCTGTGACCAATATAGATATGTCTCAGTCCGCGCTGGATATCGCGCAGCAGAATTTAGAGCTTAATGAGTTACAGACACCCGTCGAACACACTCAGGGCGATGTCTTTAAGTTATTAAGAGAATATCAGCAACAAGAGCGACGCTTTGACGTCATAGTGCTGGATCCGCCTAAATTTGTTGACTCTAAAGCCAGCCTGACCCGTGCCTGTCGTGGTTATAAGGATATCAACCGCCTTGCCGCAGAACTCCTGGCTCCTGAAGGCATACTCTTAACTTTCTCCTGTTCTGGCCTGCTCAGCACTGAGCTGTTTCAGAAAGTCGTCGCAGACGGAGCCCTGGATGCAGGTCGTGATATGCATATCATAGAGCGTCTGTTCCAGGCACCGGATCATCCGGTCAGCATGCCTTATCCGGAAGGTTTGTATTTAAAAGGATTTATATTAAGAGCCCGGGACTGAAGCAAGAACATTCGCAGTAAATATAAATAGAAAGGTCGCAAATAAGCGACCTTTCTTTTAACTACAGGTTAACTAACCTTCAGAGACATACTCATCAGCATCAGGTTCATTCCAGCCACCACCCATAGCTTTAAATAATGAAGCTGAGGCAATTAAACGATCACTCACTGCATCGCTCAGGTTCATCTCTGCATTCATCAGCTCGCGTCGCGCATTGAGTAACTCATAAAAACCAATAGCACCTAATTCGTACTGAATTTCAGCCATTTCTACCGTTTCCCGGATAGCATCCGTCTGACGACGAATCGCCGCTACCCGTTGCTCTGAGTTCTGATAAAGCGTTAAAGCGTCCCGTACATCACGAAAAGCACTGGTTACGGCCATCTGATATTCAATCTGCGCTTGTGCACTTTGGGCTTCTGCGCTCTCTACATTCGCCCGTCGGCGCCCGAAATCAAAGATAGGCCCTGCCAGGCCAGCCCCCAGACTCCAGGTTTCTGACGAAGATGTAAAAAGATCGCTGGTATCCAGCGCCGCTGTGCCTATCATGGCATTCAGGTTAAGACTCGGCCAACGTTCAGCCATAGCCACACCGACCTGAGCGTTGGCCGCGATCATTGACGACTCCGCTGCTCTGACATCAGGCCGTCGCTGCAATAGCTCAGACGGCATTACCGCAGGCACATCATCGGGCAACTGAATATCCGCTAAACGGCTATCGCCAAAATCCATTTCCAGAAGTAATTCTTCAGCGGAGTAACCAACCAACATCGCCAATGCACTTTGCAAGGTATGTACCTGCTGCCTTAACTCAGGTAATAAAGCCTGAGTCCCTGCCAGCTCAGCTCGCGCCTGACGAATACTTAAAGGATCGCTGGCGCCACTGGCGTCACGATATTCTTCAAGCTGCAAGGTTTCCCGTCTCGATTCCAATGTATCCAGGCCAGTGGCGTACTGCTGTTCCGCGGCTCGCAGATTGAAGTAGGTAGTTACCACTTCAGTTACCAGATTCAGACGCACCGCTTCAGTGCCGTACAATGAGCCTTCAAGTTGGGCAATCGCCGACTCGCGCTGGCGTGCAACACGACCCCAGAGATCCAGTTCATAACTCAATACACCGGACACAGCGAACTGATTGCGCGGCGCGCCTCCGCCCAATTCGGGTGGAAATATACCGGCAGGTTGTTGTTCCCGGGTAGCGTCCGCCTGCGCACTTAAAGAAGGCCAGCGGTTAGCATTGCTCAGCCCCAGCTGAGCACGGGCCTGTTCAATACGTTGCAGTTGCAACTGCAGCTCCAGATTGTCATCCAGAGCGCGTTCGACTAATGCCGTTAACGCTGGGTCCTCAAAACGAGTCCACCACTGTTGCCAGGATTGCTGCTGCTCAGAGGACTGTTCCAGCTGTTCAGGCCAGTGCTCAGGCAATTCCATTTCCTGCGCCTGGTAATCAGGCCCCATGGCACAACCACTGAGTAGTATAGCTAGCGTTGCTGCGATAATTGATTTATGCATTCTGAGTGCCTCCCTTACGTTCTGAACGCCAGTTTGACAGGTCTTCAAACAGCTTATAGCCCAGTGGTACAAAAAGTAGCGCCAGAGTACTGGCTGCCAGCATGCCGCCAACCACTACAGTACCTATTTCCTGACGACTGGCTGCACCGGCGCCCGTTGCAAATACCAATGGCAAGGTACCAATAATAAAGGTCATAGCCGTCATCAGAATGGCACGGAAACGCTGACGTGCTGCTGCGATAGCGGCCTCTGTTGAGCTCATGCCCTCTTTACGGTTTTGGGCCGCAAATTCGACAATAAGAATGGCGTTCTTAGCCGCCAGACCTATTAACACCAGCAGCCCCACCTGGAAATACACATCGTTAGGGAAGCCTCTCAATAAAGAAGCCCCCGCGGCACCTAACACACCAAAAGGTATAGCAGTAGCAACTGCCAGGGGCAGTGTAATACGCTCATACTGAGCCACCAGGATCAGGAACACCATCAGCAAACCAAGACCGAAGGCAGCACCACCGGCACCAGCTGCTTCATCCAGCTGGAAGGCTTCACCAATCCAGCCTAACTGGATATTGGCAGAACCGTTCTCTTCAGCCACCACCTGCTCTAAAGCATCTTTTGCCTGACCTGTGGTGAAACCAGGCGCTGGATCGGCCATGATTTTAGCCGCAGAGAAGATATTAAAGCGGTTAATGATGTCCGCACCACTGATCCGTTCCACGGATAACAGTGAACTCAGAGGTACCATAATCCCCTGCTCTGAACGGACAAATACATGGCGTAGATCATCAGGCTGAGTACGATATTCGCCTTTCGCCTGCACGTTGACCTGCCACAAACGACCTGAGTAAGTGAAATCATTCACATACAAAGAGCCTAATGTGCTTTGCAAGGTACTAAAGACATTGTCCAGAGTGACGCCCATAGCCAGTGCTTTCTCACGATCTACTTCTATGTGATAGCGTGGAATACTGGTATCCAGAGTAGTTCGGGCGTTAATAAGTTCAGGTCTTGCATTGGCAGCCGCGGCCACCCGTTGTGCGATGGCTTCAACTTCCTGAGGCGTAGACTGTTCACGCACCTGAAGGTAACCTTCAACCCCTCCGGTCAATGACAATCCCTGAATAGGAGGCGGCACAAAAGCCAACACATTGGCTTCCTGTACACCAAATCCCATACCCATAACACGTTGAGTAATGGCCTGTGCATGTTGCTCGGCGCTGCCTCGCTCAGACCAGTCAGTGAGATTGATGAAACCCGCCATGGTATTGCTTCGCAGTGTACTGGCAATAATGTCAAAACCAGCAAATGAAGTGAAATCCTGCACTTCATCCATAGCTAATAGTTGCTCAGACAAGCTGTTACGCACTTCTTCAGTGCGACTCAACGACGATACTGCAGGTAACTGAGCGTATAACATAGCAACACCCTGATCTTCCTGAGGTACCAGACTGCCAGGCATACGGGTTAACAAAAATACAGCCAACACTGAACTCAATGCAAACAGACCTACACCGATAATCCAGTGATGAATCAACCAGCTCACAGTGCCCACAAAACCATTGGTTAAACGTTCAAAACCACGGTTGAATATCTGAAACGGCTTAGAAACCTCTCGTTTCTGACCATCCAGAAAGAGTGCGCACATAGCCGGTGTTAAGGTCAATGCGACCACACCTGAAACCACTACAGAAACGGCAATGGTCACTGCGAATTGCCGATAGAGTTCGCCACTCAAACCACCGAGGAAAGCAACTGGCGCAAATACCGCAACCAGCACCAGCGTCGATGAAACTACAGCACCAGACACCTGTTTCATGGTTTCAACCGCAGCGTCACGCGCTTTCATGCCTTTTTCAGAAATCAGGCGTTCAACGTTTTCCATTACGATAATGGCGTTGTCCACCACAATACCAATCGCGAGTACCAACCCAAACAAAGTCAGCATATTGATAGAAAAGCCCATCAATTGCATACCTGCAAAGGTACCAATAAGAGACACAGGTATAGCCGCCACCGGAATCAAAGTAGCGCGGAAACGTTGTAGGAATAAGAAGGTAACCAGCACCACCAGTAATACTGCAATCAGTAAAGTAGTGACCACCTCTTTCACTGAGATTTCGATAAACTCTGTGGTGTCATATGGGATATAAAAATCAATGCCTTCAGGAAAGCGTGAACGCATATCTTCCAACGCGGTACGTACACCAGCAGCAGTCTCCAACGCATTCGCGCCGGGCTGCAGGAATATACCCATAGGGACCGCAGGCTGACCATTATAGACCGCCGAGAAATCATAATTCTGCGAACCTAACTCAACATCAGCTACGTCTCGCAGGCGCAGTGAAGCGCCCTGTTCATCAGAACGTAAAATGATATTTTCAAATTCTTCGGGTTCGCTCAACTGGGTACTGGTGGTCGCACTATAAGTAAAAGCCTGACCTTCTGGCGCCGGGTTTGCTCCGAAACGACCTGCCGCATACTGCCGATTCTGTGAACCTATAGCGGCCGCAATATCAGCAGGATTTAAGCCGTGCTCTGCGAGTTTCGCCGGATCCGTCCAGATACGCATGGAATAATCGTCAGGTCCGAACAAAGAGGCATCGCCCACACCCGGTAAGCGTGACAATTCGTCCAGGACATTGATTAACGCATAATTACTAAGATCGAGCGTTCGCTGGGAATCATCCGGAGAGAAAAGCACCGGAACCATAAGAATATTGGTCGACTGCGACTGGACCTGAACACCAAGATCGCGAACAATTTGGGGTAAACGTGAAAGTGCCGCCTGAACCCGGTTATTGACGTTAATCTCAGCCTGATCCGGGTCGGTGCCCATGGCAAAAGAAACGGAAATCTGCAGCATGCCAGCATCACTGCTGGTCGACTCCATATACAGCATGTCATCAACACCGTTAATTTCCTGCTCCAACGGCGCAGCCACGGCCTCTGCCAGGACCTCGGCACTCGCGCCGGGATAGATAGCATTCACAACAACCTGAGGAGGAACTACATCCGGATATTGCTCAATAGGCAAGGCCCGTAAAGCGACCACACCCATCAACATAATAATAATTGAAATAACCGATGCAAAGAGTGGACGGTCAATGAAAAAACGTAACATTTAACCCTCCTCGCTACTGTTATCATTCACCGCAATAGATGCACCATCAGCTATGCCTGCAATCCCATTGACAATAAGTTCATCGCCTTCACTTAAGCCATCAAGAACCAGTTGCTTGCCATCAACCACAGGTCCGAGTTGAACCAGCTGCGCACGGGCCGTATCACCATCACGCAAAAATACCTGAGCGCCTTCGGGGCCCTGGTTAACTGCAGAAGGTTCAATCAGGAAAATATCGCTATAATCACTCAACACCACTCGCACACGGATAAACTGGCCAGGGATAAGCGCTCCTTCAGAGTTATCAAACTCAGCGCGCATGGACACACTGGCCGACGCTGCATCAACCCGAGGGTCGATAAAATTAATACGCCCTACTTCAGTGTATTCAGTGCCATCCGGCAAAATCGCCCAGGCCTGACGCATCAGGTCCTGCTTCGACTCCTCGCGTCTTTGGGTGCGCTGCTGATAGGCATCATTTTCCGGCACTGAAAAATGCACTCGTATAGGATCCGTCTGCGTCACATGAGTGAGTGAGGTACCCGACTGGATTAAATTACCTTCGGAAATATTCTCCATGCCAGCAATACCAGAGACCGGCGCTTCTACGCGGGTATAGCGCAGATTCCGTTGCGCATCCGCCAGTGCCGCTTCAGCACGTTCGATACGCGCCTGAGCGGCGTCTCTGTTACTTCTTGCCTGCTCGTAATCACGTTGGCTGACCGCGTTGCGCTCATACAGACCTGACACACGATCCCATTCACTTTGTGCCTGACGGTTTGCGGAACGCGCATCAGTAAGCTCGGCCCGGGCTGAACTTACCTGGATTTCATAAGGTTCAGGGTCAATCTGAAATAAGGTCTGTCCTTCTTCAACAAAGGAACCTTCCTCATAACGACGTTCTTTTAAAATGCCAGCAACCTGAGCGCTGATTTCTACTTCCCTTGCACCTCGCACACGACCTGCGTAAGTCCCGTAGTGCGTCAGATCTTCAGCACTGACTTGCGTCACCGTTACTGGAGCCGGCGGCATCTGCTGCCCTTGCTGCTGAGGATCGCCACCACAGGCCGCTAACAACGCAAGAACACTTATACCTGTCACAGATCGAAATACAAAACGACCTGAAAATACATTACCAACTTTCATTAAAAACACTCCATTAAACTTGTAAATCCTTCAAAATAAGTACTCGGTATTATTTATGCTGCAAAATACCCTGAACATAGAAATCGAAAATAACCTCCAGACTTTCGCTGGAAGATTTTTTATTAAATGGCAAATCATGCAAAATGACGGCTCCATGCATGAGATCCGCGCAGACATCCCGCATGTCTTCTACGCTGATATCGCGCACCGGGTAAGCCGCTTTAATATCAGAGAATAGATGCAGCCAGTCATCCCGGTTTTCAGATACACGCATGAAATAAACAGATTGTGTTTTATCGCGAAACTCCGCCCGCTCCTGAGCAAATAACTCAAGCACCTCGGGATTATCTTCGAAAAAACACATATGAGCTTTCATCACCAGCCGCAAACGGGCTAAAGGGTCAGTTTCTGCGTCATGGGCTTTTTCCATAATGCAACGAAGCATATCCAGCTTTTCATGCAGAACAGACTTAAAAAGCTCTTCTTTACTGGGGAAATATCGATAAACGGTGCCTTTGCCAACCCCCGCTTTATCCGCGATCACCTGCATATCTGCCGCCTGATAACCGCACTTTGAAAAAATTTTCGCCGCCGCTTCCAGTATTTCATGCTGCCGCTCTTCAGCCGGTTTATGCACCCGCTTGCCTTTACACCCTACAACCATTTTACAACAAACCTCAATAGACGGACTGGTCAGTCCGAAATTATATAGGACTAAGCATATTCAAGCAATTCTTCATCCAGGATCCCGTAGACTTTTATAACCCTGTGGCCTACAGCAGCATAAAGATCGACCAACCCGTCATTTGTAGCTATATTTTGCCGCTTAAATGCTGCAATGAGACGTTCTCGAAAAGTTTCATTTTCAAGTGCATGCTTTATAAATAAAGACTCAACATTTGCTTCCACAGGCATAGAGTCAATTACCGCAATAAGTTGCTCAAAGGATACTGATTCAAGTTCTGTCGACTCCAGGAAATGATTTTTTACACTTTCCCGATAATAAAAGACCAGCATTTGCCAGACCAGGTCGCTCATTCCCTTAAAGTGGTAAAGTAAGCCTCCTTTAGTCAGGTTCGCTTTATTTACCAGTGCTTCCATGGTGAACCCCTTGACGCCCTCTTCTGCAGCCAGCTGCAACCCCTGCATCAGAATAAAATGACGACTACTGGGCCGACCTACCGTTTTTTTTATCTCCATTGTTAACCTCTTGCTCAGGGTTTTATACAACACATAAATAGGACTGACTAGTCCGTCCTGATTTTGATAGTAGGTATTTGTGTTTCCCTGGTCAAGATACTATTTTCGAATTTAATCGCCTATAAAGCAGATTATAGGCGTAACTTACAACGTAACAAGAGGCTGGTATGGAAGGATATTTACTCAGTTCAAAGCTTTTTTGCTATCACTTTGTCAGGCTTCAATTCATGGAAACCACCTCGCATCCATAAACAAGTCGGTTTTCATTGAGTCGTTCAACCCTGAGCACTTTTACCTGCATGGATAACGACTGCACGGTGCCACCCTTTATAGTGACACCTATGACCTGCCCCATATCAAGCTCATGATTCAGTTCCAGTGCCAGGCCAGTAGCACTCAAGTCTTTGCATATACCGGTCAGGCTCTCATCACCAATTTGCACTTCAGCTTCTGCATCCAGCATCATCCGGTAAAAATTTCGATTTTCTTTATCAACTATCATTGCTTCTCTCTCCATAATATCCCACAGCATTTACTGCTGCGTATTGAGCTTAATACTTAAAGCACCTACCATTAACATACATCCATTAGTGTTAAGGGCTTGCCATGACTGAAAAAACCATCTTCAGTAAAATTATAGACCGTGAAATACCTGCCGATATCGTTTATGAGGACGAGGTAGCTCTGGCCTTTAAGGACCTGAACCCTCAGGCTCCTGTACATCTATTAATCATTCCCAAAAAAGCTATTGCCAGCGCTAACGATATTACTTCAGCGGATCGTGAGATTATCGGCCATCTGCACTGGGTTGCAGCCCAGATAGCCGAACGCGACGGCTTTGCCGCTGACGGTTATCGAACCGTCATGAACTGCAACGACAATGGTGGACAAACGGTATACCATATTCATTTGCATTTACTGGCTGGTAAAGCCTTCGGATGGCCTCCTTACCAGGAACGCAAAAAACAAGCATAAGAGCAATGGCCCTAGTTCATAGGGCCATCCAGTACTCTGTCTATGCGCCAGTTTCCATTCTCTCTTATCATAACTACTTCACGTAAACTTTCGCGTTTACGACCGGCGTGCATGCCGGTAAAACTAACCTGAACCCGGGCAGTATCTGCCCGGTCCTGATATAAAGAAATGCCACGCCGATCGGCAATGATTTCTACTTCATCAAAGTTCATATTATAAAGATAACGCCCGATAGACGAAGACGCCCCGTAGTGCATTAATACTCTGCGATAATCCTCACTCGCGAGTTCTGCGACTTTTTCCATATCCCGCTCATTATATAAAGCATTAAAGAATGCTTCGGCCTGCTCATGGGCTTCCGTTTCTCGTTTTTCTTCCGAACAGCCAACCATCACAGATAGTAAAATAATCAGCAAACAAGCGTGAATGCCTGACAACCTCTGATACCGCATAACTACTCCCGTCTTAAGGCTTTCACTGCCCTTTCGCTACACCTTCGCGACGAGGATCTGCCCCGCCATATAAAAGCCCACTCGATTCGATAGTAATACCATGCAAACCACTGTTCAATGGTCTTACCTGAAGTTGATGCCCACGCTGTCTGAATTCGTCCGCCCAGAACTCAGGCGCTACGTCTTCTTCAATAGCTGTCTGTCCGTTCAGGTTAGTAACTTTAGGCAAGTTAATAGCGCTCTGAATATCTAATTCCCAATCAATCAGCGCCATTACCGTTTGCGTCACATAATTGATAATTCGCGGCCCACCGGGTGATCCAAGCACATGGCGAAGACTCTGATCGCCATCAAAAACCATGACCGGTGACATTGAACTACGCGGACGTTTGCCCGGTTCTATACGATTTGCCGCCAACCCAGTTTCGGTTTGCGGCTGAAAATCGAAATCAGTAAGCTGGTTATTCAGCAAAAAACCATTGCTCATTACACTTGAACCGAAGCCCATCTCTATAGTACTGGTCATCGAAACAGCATTACCTTCTGCATCCACTATACTAATTTGAGTGGTATTAGGCTGTTCATATTGAATAACCCCGGCCACTTCTTCGGCATAACCCGAGAAAATACCCGCCTCTGCAGGGCCCATATCCTCATCACCGATCAACTGAGCACGATGACGTAAATACTCAGCATCCAACAGCTGCTCTACGGGAACTTCGACAAAGTCACTATCCGCCAGATACCGGTCCCGATCAGCAAAAGCCAGCCGCGAAGCCTGGGTAAACCAGTGCCAGGGCTGACTACTGTTAATATCATATTCGCTTAATTCAAAACCTTGCAGCATTTTTAAAGTTTGCAATAAAGTAATACCGCCAGAGCTGGGTGGCCCCATACTGCATACCTGATGGCTGCGGTAGTCTGAACATACCGGCTCACGCCAGGTCGCTTCATACTTAGATAAATCTTCAGTAGTCAGCACCCCAGGTGCAATTTCTGCATTCTGCACCGCAGCAACCAAATCGCTACCCAGCTCACCGCGATAAAAAACATCTATCCCTTCATTCGCCACCTTGCGTAAACTACTCGCTAATTCCGGGTTGCGCTTCACATCTCCTGCTTGCAAGGCACTACCGTCCGGAAAAAAGTAATTGCGGGTAGTGGTTAGCTGACGCACACCCGGATTAATGTCCATTTCCAATAACTGTTGCAAACGGGGCGACACCATAAACCCTTGCTCCGCCTGTACTATTGCATCATCAAAAAGACTATCCCAGGGTAAACGCCCCCAGCGCTGATGAGCCATATCTAAACCATGCAAAAGGCCGGGTGTTCCAACAGAGCGCCCCCCCACCACAGCATCTATCCATGGGACAGGTTCTCCCTCTGCATCGAGAAATAAATCGGCGCTGGCAGCAGCAGGTGCAGTCTCACGTGCATCAAGCGTATGCAGCTCCTTTTCCGCAGCATCCCAGTACAAGATAAAAGCTCCACCTCCGATACCCGATGATTGCGGTTCAACCAACGTCAGCATGGCCTGAACCGCAATTGCCGCGTCAATAGCATTGCCGCCCTGAGCCAGCACATTAAGGCCGGATTCCACCGCATACCCGTTAGCCGCAGCAACCATATAATGTTCTGCCTGCTCCAGCTGATGCTGCTGAAATCCTGTAGCGGCCTCAGGTTCATAGGCTTCAATCTCCTCCGTCTGAGGCGAGCAACCGATAATGCTAAACGTGAGAACTAAAACGCAGAACGCGGGCGATCGGAAAAACAACATAACTATCCTTTTGAGTCTGACAACTAAAGCGGGCTATTATAGGCCATAGGATACCAATACAATCTTAAGGATTACACATGCTATCGTCGCGTCACCTCATTCTTTTTCGCTCGCCTTCACTCTGGGTACCCGCTTTACTTCTAGCGGTACTCTTCACTTTACACAATACACCTAATGCTCTGGACGCTTTAGCTTATGAGAGAAATCTCTTATTTACCCAGCCCTGGCGCATTATTGGTGCTCATTTTGTGCACCTGAACCTGCTTCACCTGCTCAGCAACGCACTCGCCTTTGTGGTTATCTGCATAGCCTTTCGTCGTTATGTACAGGGCCGTATTTTGCTCAATGTTATTTTCTTCAGCGCGGTATTTGCCTGCTTATTACCCTGGATGGCCGAACAATATGCCAGCTTTGCGGGTCTTTCAGGTGTTCTACACGGCGTGGTCATCTTTGCAGCACTGCGTATGTTACGGGAGAAAAATCAGTGGGGTTTTATTTTGCTGGCCCTGGTCATCGCGAAGCTCATTTTTGAAATGACATTAGCCAGTGGCGACGCCGGCTGGTTGGGCGCTCAGGTTGCGTATTACAGTCACTTAGGTGGTGCACTGGGTGGTGCTTTGTCGATCCCCGCGTTACGTAAACCGCCGGCAAGGCTGACAAAAAACGCCAAGGAAGATTAAAAAAAAGCCCCGCCTGTTTTCACCGGCGGGGCTTTTCCCTTAACTTAGACGCTCAGTTACTTCAGATTGTCTTCAAATAACTTATAAATACGACGGTACTGATCCAACCAACTCGATGGTTGCACAAAACCATGGGGTTCGACCGGGAAGATAGCCGTTTCAAAGTCCTCTTTTTCCAGCTCAATCAACCGCTGCACCAGACGCACAGAGTCCTGGAAGAACACATTATCGTCCACCATAGGCGCACTGATCAGCAACGCGTCTTCTAAGCCTTCAGCAAAATAAATCGGTGAGCTACGACGATAAGCAATAGCATCATCCTGCGGCAAATTGAGAATATTGGAGGTGTACCCGGTATTATAGTGAGCCCAGTCAGTTACTGGGCGCAACGCAGCACCAGCTTTAAATAAACCAGGCTCATTGAACAATGACATGAAGGTCAGGAAACCACCGTAAGAACCACCATAGGTACCTACCCGCTCCACATCTACATTCACGTTCTCGCCCATCCAGCTCACTACGTCAACCAGATCTTCCACCTCAGGCCAACCCATCTGACGATATACAGCGGTACGCCAGTCACGTCCATAACCTCTGGAACCACGGAAATCCAAATCCAGTACCACATAACCCTGTTGGGTCAGTTTATTGTGAAACATGAATTCACGGCTGTAGTTAGACCAGCCTCCATGGGCGTTCTGCAGATAACCGGCACCATGAATGAAGACTACCGCTGGGTACTGTTCCGCACGATTAGGGTCAAAATTATCGGGTAAATACACCCGACTATAAATAGGTTCATCTACATGATTGGAAGGCACCGCCACTATATCTGGCCGTTTCCAGGGCAGCGACTTGAATTCACGGCTGATAGTATGGGTCAGGCGCTGTGCTTGCCCTGATGTGCCTATAGGCTGCACATACAGCTCAGGTGGGCGTAACGCAGAAGAATGCGTTATCAGGAGTTGGTCTTCGGCTGGGCTTAACTCGGCGCTATTAATACCACCAAGATCGGTCAACTGCTGCTGCTCGCCACTGGCTATTGCCACCCGGTAAATCTCATAGTTGCCCGGGCTGGGTTTGTTGGCATGATAATACAGGAAGTCCCCTGCCTGACTCATAGTGACTTCATCCACAATGTACTGGCCCTGAGTAAGCTGCCGTGTGGTGGCACTGTCCAAATCCCGCACATACAGATGAGAATAACCATCTTCTTCGGATAAATACCAGATAGCATTCTGTCCAGGTATCCAGTCAAAATCATTGAATATACGGTTAATCCAGGCCTCATCATGCAAACGATGCTGATTGACCAGCTCTGCATTATCAAAATCCAGCGTCGCTATCCAGCGATCTTTATTGTCCCAGGCACGGAACATTATTGCGACCTGCTCGCCATCCTGAGTCCAGTTGATGTTGCCTTGACCAGCAGACCAGCGAGAGATAACTTCAATCGCCCGCTCTTTGGGTTCACTTTCATAGCTTTCGCCACGTTCCGCGTAGTTTTCTTCGCGCACCGAGGCCAACACGTCCTCATCAAAACCAGGCAGGCTATCGTAACTTAATGCTGATTTTTCACCGCTGGTCAGGTCAAGCAAATAGAGTTCATGATGCACAGGTTCGGCATCGGCAACCCGCCGGCGTACTTCCTGGTTCTCTATGCGCCCGCTCTCCGTCACATAACGCGGCATTAAATCACCCTCACCACGCCAGCTTTGCGAGTCAGTCACAGCAACCAGCATCTTTGTTCCTGCGGGAGAAAGACTGACTTCTGCAACCTGTTTACCTTCACCCAGATAAAAAGGCTTAGGCGCCAGGCTTGGATTGCGCTCCTGCAATGCCTGTTGGCGCTCATGACGTTCCTGTCGCTGGCGACGCTGAACCTGATTATATTCGATAAGATCAACTTCCTCGCGCGCCAGATAATCGCCAGGTTCAGTCACCCCTTGAGGCTCCCGTGACATACGCAGGCTGGCCAGGGTTTCGGTAAAGCCTGAATCCAGGTCAACCGCCATAAAAGTATGGTTTTTACGAAACGCCAGGCGGCCGTCATTCAAAAACTGTAAGTTGCTTTTGTTTTCACTGTCACGGGTCAACTGCCGCAGTTGCCCGCTTTGCAGGTTACGGACGAAAATATTGCCTTCGAAAACATAAGCCTGCATATCACGGTTATCGTTATACACAGCATTGCTGTAGTCATGTTCATGCAGCTCAGCGATGTCGACTTTTGCAACCTCGTCCTGCTGGTTCAAAAGCAGGCTATGTAAGTCACGCAAAGGCGAGCCTTCACGCTTGCGTTCAAAGAACACTGCATTCCCGTCATAAGACCAGTAAGGATTTTCCGGGGAACGTGCCACCCATTCAGTATCAGCCATGATCTGAGTCAGCGCTATCCGCTGATCAGAAGTAGTGGAAGTAGCCTGAGGCTGATATTCAGCCGGCGCATAATCGTTGCCTGAAGCCTCAGTTACATCGCTATCAGTAGCGGCACAAGAGACTGTCAGCAACGCAGAAGCAATTGCCAGATAGAGTTTAGTTTTCATTTTTTATTGTCCTTGCCATAAGAAAAGCTGACCTATTAAAACAAAAGCGCTCGCTGATAGCGAGCGCTGCTGCGGTCAATGGTCAAACGACAGCGTCAGGCTGTGCCTCAGGTCTTGCTTTGGCAAATGCTGGCAGCTGCTGCAGGCGATCGTGTACCGCCATCAAGGTAGGATAAGGTGTTAAGTCAACACCGAAGCGCTGCGCATTATATACCTGGGGCACCAGACAAAGGTCCGCCAGAGTCACTTGGTCGCCGACGCAATAGGTGCCTGCGTAAGTCTGTAAACGGCTTTCAAACGCCGTAAAAGCTTTATCTACCCAGTGTTTGATCCAGGCACTACGGCCTTCATCACCAGCTTCCAGTGTGCCACTGACATACTGCAGTATCCGTAAATTAACAATAGGTTGCAGATCGCATGCCATATCATAAGCCAGCATACGCACAATAGCGGCCTGCTTAGCGTCTTCAGGTAGCAAACGTGGGCCTGACAGGCTATCCAGATATTCAATAATAGCCAGTGACTGATTCAGCTGCAGATCACCATCAACCAGCGTCGGTACTAACTGAGCCGGGTTTAGTTGCCCATAATCCGCTGACTTCTGCTCACCGCCATCTTTAATCAGGTGCACGGCCTTATATTCGAAATCCAGTGCTTTCAAATGCAAGGCAATGCGTACCCGATAACTGGCGGATGACCGCCAGTATCCGTATAGCTGCATATTCAGGCTCCGTCGTACTTAACAACTTTTTGTTCAATCGCACCAAAAATACTATGGCCCTGACTATCCAGCATTTCCATGTGAATGCTGTCACCAAACTTCATGAACTGAGTAGCGGGTTTACCATCACGAATGGTTTCAATCATACGTACTTCCGCTATACAGCTATAACCGACGCCCCCTTCACTAATAGCGCTACCGTGATCAGTGCCCTGCTTATTCGACACCGTACCTGAACCTATAATAGTACCGGCCGCTAATGGGCGGCTTTTGGCGGCATGTTCAACCAGGCGTGAAAAATCAAAGGTCATGTCCTGACCGGCATTCGGCTTGCCAAAAAGCTCACCGTTGTATGTAGACAGCAATGGCAGGTGCAGTTTGTTGTCTTTCCATGAGTCGTTCAGCTCATCCGGTGTAACTGCGACCGGAGAAAACGCTGAAGACGGTTTAGACTGGAAGAAACCAAAACCTTTAGCCAGTTCGCCCGGGATAAGACCGCGCAGAGACACATCGTTAACCAGCATCAGCAAACGAATGTGTTTGTCCGCATCTCTGGCTTTAACTGCCATAGGCACATCGTCGGTGATAATGGCGATTTCGCCTTCAAAGTCGATACCCCACTCATCAGAAGGCATTTCTATATCTTCCCGCGGTGCCAGGAAGGAATCAGACCCACCCTGATACATCAATGGTTCTTCCCAGAAGCTCTCTGGCATCTCCGCATTGCGCGCCTTACGCACTAATTCGACATGGTTGACATAAGCACTGCCATCCGCCCACTGGTAAGCACGTGGTAATGGTGATTCACACTCATCCTGATGGAACGCAAAATCGTCGCTGCACTTGCCATTATTTAAGGCTACGTAAGCTTCTTTAAGCTTAGGTTCTACAGTATCCCAGTGATCCAATGCATATTGCATGGTGGGCGCAATTTCCAGCACTTTAACCGCGCGCGACAAATCCTTGCTAACAACAACCAACAGGCCGTCGCGACTGCCATCTTTATAAGTAGCTAATTTCATAAATTATTCCTTCTCCTGCCAGCTGTAGACATAATCAGGGTTTTCGACGGCATCGGCGGCTTCACCCACCTCCAGCGAATCCCGTGTGTCCAGCATAACAGCAACTTCATCAGTGAATTTTTTCTTGTGCTCACGCCCAGCCTGAAACGCTTTCGGATGGGGTCCGTGAGTAAATCCTGCGGGATGGAATGTAACCATACCCCGGTCTATATTGTCACGGCTGAAAAAATCACCCGCGTGATAAAACAGCACTTCATCATAATCATCGTTATTATGATAGAAAGGTACTTTCAACGCACCCGGATCGCTTTCTATAGGTCTGGGCACAAAAGTACAAACCACAAAACGAGCGGCTACAAAAGTAGTATGCGCGGAAGGCGGCAAATGATAGCGGTGGCTCATTAATGGCCGAATATCACGCCAGTTCACACGCACCGGCGCCAGATCACCATGCCAGCCGAGCGCATCCAGCGGGTTATAAGGAAAGGTCACCAGAGACACGGCACCGTGTTTCTTCACTTCAACCTGCCACTCGTCTTCACTGTACTGAGCCTTAAAAGCGTCATCGATCTGAGGCACATCCAGCACCGCCGGATCGAAGATCGCATGATTGCCCACCAGGCCTTTTTCCGGCAACTGATAGGAATCATTGGTCGCTTCGATCATCAGCAAGCGCATGTCCTGGGTAGGTTCAATGCGCCAGTTAGTAGAACGGGGAATCACTACATAGTCTCCGTCCCGCAACGTCATATGACCGTAATCACAGAACAGCTCGCCAGCGCCATCGTGCACAAACAGCAAATCATCGCCGTCAGCATTACGCGCCAGCTTTTTCATCGGCTGCTTCACATCCCATAAACGAAACTTACAGGACGCATTGTGCAGCAGCGAAGGCACTGCCCAGGGCGATTCCGGCGCCAGCTCTTTTAGCGCATTAAAATCAAAGGCACGAGGCCGTAAAGGCCCCTGCCACTCGCTCCAACCGGTTGGCGCATGTTGGTGATGAAAGTGGGTGGCAGGACCGAAAAAGCCACTACGGCCCGCTTCCCGCTCATAAATCGCTTCCTCAGGAAAGTCAGCGTGCGCCTGGCGCGACGCTGTACCCTGTTTTTGAGGAAAGGAAATCCACTTACGCATCGCTTAACACTCCCCGGCGTATCTGATCTTCTTCAATAGATTCAAACAACGCCTTAAAGTTACCTTCGCCAAAACCTTCATTGCCTTTGCGCTGGATAATTTCAAAGAACACAGGGCCGATCACAGTTTTGGTGAAAATCTGCAACAAAATACCATCTTTCATCGGCGCGCCATCGATCAGAATACGTAAGTCACGCAATTCATCCAGGCTTTCGGTATGGCCTTCAACACGCTCATTCACTTTGTCGTAATAAGTATCAGGTGTAGACATGAACTCCATACCCTTTTCACGCAAATCACGCACGGTTTTATAGATATTGTCAGTGCTCATGGCTATGTGCTGAATGCCTTCGCCTTTGTACTCGCGCAGGTATTCTTCGATTTGTGACTTATCATCATGGGATTCATTGATTGGAATCCGGATCTTACCGCAAGGAGAAGTCATCGCTCGACTTAACAGGCCTGTCAGCTTGCCTTCAATGTCAAAGTAACGCACTTCACGGAAATTACCGATACGCTCGTAAAAACCGGCCCAGACATCCATATTGCCACGGAATACGTTGTGGGTAAGATGATCGACATAATCCATGCCCGCTTCGTTTTTCTTCATCTCAGCTTCCCAGTTATCATAAAACTGGAAATCCACATCATAGATGCTCTTGCCGTCTTTATAACGATCAACAAAATACAAAGCACTTTCGCCAATGCCATAGACAGCAGGGATATTCAGCTCCATAGCCCCAACGTCCGGACGAAATTCTTTAGCACCGTTGGCCAGCGCATGCTTCATAGCTACATTCGCATCTTTGACCCGGAACGCCATACCGCAAACACTAGGGCCATGCTCACGGGCAAATTCTTCAGCCTGCGAGGACGGCTGCGCATTAACTATAAAGTTCACGTCATTCTGTTTATACAGCCATACGTCCTTACGGCGATGCTTGGCCACTTCAGTAAAACCAAACAGCGTGAATAATTCTTTCAGATCTTTAATGCCTTTAGGGTCAGCAGCGGTATATTCAACGAATTCAAAACCATCAGTGCCTAACGGGTTAATTTGATCATTGCTCATAGTTTATATCCTCATTCCATCATCAACGCCCCGCCTGTCAATTTGCAGGCCGGGTCAATTCTATTTATTAGGCTATAAGTTGTAGCGCGAGCGGGCAGCTTTGCATAGCACCCTCTGGATAATGATGAGGCGCTCAGAAAAAAGGCGTTTGTAACTATTTCTATACACTAGCGAGGGATCACAACAAAAGGCGCACAAGATGTAAAGTAATTAATACAATCTGGCGCCTGCTGTTGCGTTTGCTATACACTTAATCGCGACGACGTTGTTTCCCAATGCCGTATTCGCGTAGCTTATTCGCGATAGCGGTATGACTTAAACCTAGTTTGCGGGCTAGTTGACGGGTACTTGGGTAACTAGGGTACAGTCGGCGCAGCATACTAGCTTCAAAACTTTTCACTGCTTCTTCAAGGGAAGCTTCATCCAAATCAATATCCAGGCTGTCACTTATAGGCGGCAGCTCTGGCAGATGAATATCCTGAGGCTCAAGTAGTTCACCATCAGCTAAAGACACCGAGCGAAACAGCGTATTTTCCAACTGCCGGATATTGCCCGGCCAGTTGTATTGGGTCAGATAGTTCTGACAGGCGCTGCTCATGCGCACCAACGGCCGCCCAAGGCGTTGGCAGGACTGCTGTAAAAAATGCTCAGCAAGTAACAACACATCCCCTTTTCGTTCGCGCAACGGCGGTAGGTTCAGCGACAATACATTCAGGCGATAATAGAGGTCCTCTCTGAAATCACCACTTTCGACCGGATCCATGAGCGAGCCCCGCGCAGAACAGATAATGCGTACGTCGACACTTACTTCAGCCTCTTCACCAATACGGCGAAAACTGCCATGCTGTATAAATCGCAACAGTTTAGCCTGCAGTTCAGGCGACATATCGCCCACTGAATCAAGCAAAACGGTGCCGCCGTCAGCCTGCTCAAAAATTCCTTTTTTGCCTTCGGGGTGATTATTAAAAATACCCGCGCCGTAACCAAACAACTCACTCTCGGCTACATTGTCCGGCAAAGCGCCGCAATTAACCGCCAGAAACGCAGCTTCTGAGCGACTGCCTGCTTTGTGACAGGCCCGCGCAATCAATTCTTTGCCAACTCCGGTTTCACCTTCAATCAACAAAGGCACTTCCAGGCCCGCCATACGTTCGGCGTCTTTTAATATACGTCGAAAGCCGCTGTGCTGAGTCAGGATATGAGAAAATGCAGCACTGCCCTGAGCACTCAAGGAAGGAATACCCACAGGCTCAGACTGACAATGAATAACCGCGCCGGCAAAACTAGGCTCACCATCTTCATCGGTTAACCAAATCGGCAGTATATTGGCATAATAAGCGGAACGACCACACTTAACCTGCGCTGTCGTCGCTTCCTGTGGCTTTTTCTCTAGCCAGCGAACCACCGAATAACCGCCAAGCCAGTCATCAACCCAGGCCCCCTTTAGTTCACTTTTATCCTGATTAAGCAAAGCGGCGCCAGCACTATTGATAACGTCAATATGGCCTTTTGCATCTACCGATATAACCGGATTTGGCAAAGTGCTCAGTAACATATTGAACTCATAGTGTTCGCGTTCAGAAGGCATGTAAGGCGTCGTTTTAACGTCTTCCACATTGGGTATGCGGCGGATCTTAGGCATTAATTCCTGAAAATCAGCAAACTCAAGAGCGGGGAAATTAAGATATATCTTACCTACCGGATCTACTTCAATACCACGTAGATCAATTTCGTTCTCTCGCAGAATAGCCAGAATTTCCTGGCATAATCCCAGTCTGTCTTCACATGTAATTTCTAGGCGCATAAAGTCTCAGCACGACCAAAGTGTAAAAAAAATTATACAGCGCCTGAAATAAAAAAGCAGCACCTGTCGATAGACAAAGTGCTGCCAGCGATGAATAACTGCCAACTGATTAATATTTAACCTGCTTTGCTTTAATCGTCCAGCAAGGCGTCGGTTTTAGCAGCCATTATGAAATCGTTTTTGTGCAAACCATTAATAGCATGAGTCCACCAGGTCACCGTTAACTTGCCCCACTCGAGGGTCAATGTCGGGTGATGGAACTCCTGCTCAGCCAACTCGGCCACTTTGTCACAAAACGCCCAGGCTTTTTTGAAGTTCTTGAATTTATACTCACGCTCCAACTGCAACACGCCATCGCGACTGGGAGCTGCCCATTCAGGGATTTCACGCATTAAAGTCGTCAGTTCTTCATCACTCACTTGAGGAGCATCTGCCTGACAGGCTTCACATTCTTGTTGTTTCAAATCAGTCATTGTCTTTCCTTCACTCATAAAATTTCTGCCGACTAGGCGGCGTTAGTATCCTGTTTTGGTTTAGGTGGAAACTTAGGTTCATACAAACCTAACTCCATAGCCTCGTGTACCAGGCTCATAATATCCATTTCAGAAATCTTAAACAGCTCTTCAACTGACTCAATAGTGTAGTAAACAGGCTGCATAATATCGATTCGATACGGAGTTCTCAGCGCATCCAAAGCTTTCAATGGATAACGTTCTGGTTTATCACTGTTCACCGCATATTCAGTCTCACCAGGTGAAGATAAAATGCCTCCGCCATAAATACGCAGACCTTGCTCAGTTTTCATTAAACCGAACTCCACCGTAAACCAGTACAGGCGAGCCAGATAAACCCGCTCTTTCGGCGTCGCCGCATAACCCAGTTTGCCATAGGTATGGGTAAATTCAGCAAATGCCGGGTTGGTTAACAACGGGCAGTGGCCAAAAATCTCATGAAATATGTCCGGCTCCTGCAAATAATCAAATTCTTCCCGGGTCCGGATAAAGGTAGCGACCGGGAACTCTTTATTTGCCAGCAGGCGGAAAAATTCATCAAAAGGAATCAGTGCTGGTACCTGAGTAACCTGCCAGCCTGTTGTTTCGCTTAATACTTTATTAATTTCACCGAGCTGCGGAATGCGATCTTTCGGGAAGTCGATAAGATCCAGTCCAGCCATATACTCATCACAAGCTTTACCGGGCATCAGTTTTAACTGACGCTCAACCAAATCCCGCCATATAGCATTTTCTTCATCGCTCCAGGCGATAATGCCATTCTCGTCTGGCTCACGCGATACGTACTGACTTTGCTTTTTTGCCATGATTATTTCCTGTTGCTGTTAGCAGATTAAACTTACATCTTATTATTAATGGACACTAAACTACCCGAGGCAGCTCATAACTAGCAAATGGGCCAGTTTTGCTGGCTGTAAACTATTGCTGCCAAAATTAACCAATGGTAGCAAATGACTGCTTCAGATCAGCGATAATATCGTCACTATGCTCCAACCCGACAGACAGACGCACCAGCCCATCGCCAATACCAGCTGTTGCTCGCGCTTCAGGAGTCAGAGGTGAATGGGTCATGGACGCCGGGTGTTGAATCAAAGTTTCCGCATCTCCCAGACTTACCGCTAGTTTAATCATTTTCAGATTATTCAGTAATTGCAAAGCGGACTCATAACCGTCCCGCATATCAAAAGCGATAATCGCACCCGCTGCGCGCATTTGTTTTTGCCCAATTGCGTAACCAGGATGCGTCTCCAGACCAGGAAAATATAGCCGACTAACCGCTGGCTGACTTTGCAGAAAATCAACTACCTGCAACGCATTTTCACAATGCCGTTGCATACGTATCGGCAATGTTTTTAGCCCACGCAGTATCAACCAGGCGTCGTGAGCTGACATCGTAGCGCCCATATCTTTTAAGGTAGTTAATTTAATTAATTCAATATCCTGCTGATTACCCACCACTACGCCGGCAACTACATCACCATGTCCATTCAGATACTTAGTTGCGCTATGCACTATCAGGTCAGCACCCAGCTCTGCTGGTCGCTGTAACAAAGGAGTCATAAAGGTGTTATCGACAACCAGTCGCGCCTGACGTTGATGAGCAAAGTTGGCAACAGCTTGAATATCAATGAGTTTGAGATGTGGATTGGCGGGAGTTTCAACGAACACCAATTGCGTTTTATCGGTAAAGGCAGCCTCGGTGGCAGCAAGGTCGGACATATCGACAAAAGTGACATGGATACCAAAACGCTCAAATAAATGACTAAATAAAGCAAAACTACAACCATAAATCGCATCCGAAGCCACTACATGGTCGCCCTGCTTTAAAAACGCCAGCATAGTTGCTGAAATAGCGCCCATGCCTGTAGCTGAAGCCGCCCCGGCCTGCATACCTTCCAACTCAGCGACGCGTTGCTCAAGCTGAGCGACCGTAGGATTACCCAGGCGTGAATACATATAACCTTCTTCTTCGCCAGCAAAACGCCGGCCGCCCTGGGCTGCATTATCAAATACAAAGGTAGAGGTCTGATACATAGGGGGAACCAGGGCACCATGGGGATCCTGAGGCGCTTCGCCGCCATGAATGGCGATAGTATCTTTGTGCCAGTCTGATGCTGACTTCGTACTGTGACTCATATAGAACTGCCCTGCATAAGGATATAATCAGCGGCCTAGGTTATGCAGGGCTCTTCAGCTTCGCAATACAGGCCTGCTTCTCAGACCAGTTGTCGATGTAACGAAAGTTTGCCAGTCGCTTAAAGCTGGTTAAATTCCTGACGCACCTTAAACTCAGAAGAAGTCACATAAGTTTCCATGTTACGAATGGACTGCTCCATTTGTTGAAACCTGGCCTGTATATCTTTCAAAGCCTCTTTAGGCGGCTCGCCGGCTTCCCATACCCGGGTTTTCACTTCAATAGCCCGGCCATCTGAGGTGCGCTCTACCGTGGTAGTTTCTTTCAGAACCTGGCCACCGTGACTAGTTGTAGCCGGTTCTTTATCAAAAATAATCCAGGCAGCTATGTAGGCGATAAAAGTAAGTTTACCCATCAGAATCAATGCCGTTATCGCCACTACTCTGACTACCCATACTTCCCAACCAAAATAGCGGGCTATGCCGGCACAGACACCGCCTACTTTGCCGCGGCGAGTATCACGATAAAACTTTTTCTTTAGCTCACTCATTGCTGACCTCCTTCCTGCCGCCGCCAGCCAGCATGCCCCTCATCCAGAATTGCTTCCAACGTACGAATACGTTCCTGCATGCTCTGGGCGCGTTGCGCCAGCTCGCGAATATTCGCCGCCTCCTCGTCGTTCAAACCCGCATTTATCTTATTTTTGCTACGATAATGCAGAATGACCCATATAGGTGCCACAAAAATCACAAACAAAACTAATGGCGCAACAAAAAGCGCAACTAAACCTTCCATCATAAATCCTCCAGCCATGGCGTCTGCAACCATGGCATTAATCTGTGCTTCATCCATAAATCAACCTGTTACAAGCAAGTTATATTACTGTTTGTCCCGGTCCTGCACACGTTGCTTCAGTGCCGCCAGCTCATCCTCTACCTGGGACTCGTTTTCCAGTGTTTTAAACTCATCAGACAGGGTTTTCTTACCCAGGTCATAAGCGTCTACCTGAGACTCTATACCCTCAATTTTAGCCTCATAGCGGTCAAACTTCTGCATCGCCTGGTCTACTTTACCGCTGTCCAGTTTGCTCTTCACGCTTAAACGTGAAGTTGCAGTGCGCTGACGCATCAGAATTGATTTCTGACGAGCTTTCGCATCTGACAGTTTTTCCTGTAACTGGCCGATTTCATCGCTCAGGCGGTCGATATGCTCGTCGACCCGCTCAATTTCCCGTTGCAGACTTTCCAGCGCCTCCTGAAGCTTTTTCTTCTCCAGCAAAGCAGCCCGGGCCAGATCATCACGGTCTTTCGATAATGCCAATTCCGCTTTGCTTTCCCAATCCTGAGCTTCCCGCTCCAGCTGGCTTAAATGCCGCGTTAGTTCTTTCTTCTCGGCCAGAGTTTTTGCCGAGCTGGAACGAACCTCGACCAAAGTGTCTTCCATTTCCTGAATAATCAGACGCACCATTTTTTGGGGATCTTCTGCTTTATCCAGTAACGAATTCAAATTAGCATTTACGATGTCTGTAAAGCGTGAAAAAATACTCATAATCAGTACCTCAAGTAAGGACAGTGTTTTAAATAACCACTAGTTACTATTCATTATTTGAGCCAACTCGCATGATTTTTATAAAACATTGAAAAATAAAGAGTTATACTACTAACACTTGGTTAGCATTGACTGCTACATTAAATAAAAACACTAATAATTAGTCAAAATAGCTAATCCTTAAGGAAAATCATGAGTCCGCGTCGCAATGACAACCTGATCGGTCAGTCAAATAATTTTCTCGAGATATTAGATCACGTTTCGCAGGCCGCTCCACTGGGGAAACCAGTGCTTATCATCGGTGAACGCGGTACGGGTAAAGAATTGATTGCAGCCCGCCTGCATTTCCTGTCCCAACGCTGGGACCAGCCTTATATTAAGCTTAACTGTGCTGCACTCAATGAAACTCTTCTGGAGACTGAACTCTTCGGACATGAGTCTGGTGCTTTCACCGGTGCCAGCAAACGCCATGAAGGTCGCTTTGAGCGCGCCCATAGCGGCTCATTATTTCTCGACGAACTAGCTACTACTTCCAGTCTGGTTCAGGAAAAGCTACTTAGAGTTATAGAATATGGCGAGTTTGAGCGCGTCGGTGGAAATAAAACCATTAAAACCGATGTCCGCCTTATCGCTGCCACCAATGAAGACCTGCCGTCATTAGCTGAGCGCAACGAATTTCGTGCCGATCTGTTGGATCGCCTCGCTTTTGACGTCATCACCCTGCCCCCATTACGGGAGCGGCGGGAAGACATTATGATCCTGGCGGAACATTTTGCTATTCAGATGGCCAGGGAGCTGGAATTAGAACTTTTTAGTGGCTTTACCAGTAAAGCCCAGCAGAAGTTATTAGACTACTACTGGCCGGGTAACATTCGCGAACTCAAAAATGTTGTTGAACGCAGTGTATATCGGCTCAACAATGCGCACCTTCCGGTCAACGAAGTTATCCTTGACCCTTTTGATAGTCCATACCGACCTGCCAGCAACAAAAAGAATAAACTCACCAGCAGTCCGATAAATACTATCAGTGAGAGTGAGCCGGCCAAAATAAATGAAGATAATGTAAATCCAGACACACACTTCGCAATGCCAGACCTGGATGCTGACTGTAACTTTAAACAATTAACCCAGGATTTTGAGGTTCGTATGTTACGCTGTGCTCTGCAGAAAGCTCAGTATAATCAGAAAAAGACCGCAGAAAAGCTTGGCCTCACCTATCATCAGTTAAGAGGCTACTTAAAGAAATACCAGTTACTGGACGCTCAACAAGGTGATTAATGTGATTTGGTTACGAAGCATTGGTTTATGTCTGCCTCTGTTATGGCTGGCTGCCTGCTCGCCTTCCGCAGAACGCTCCGAAACACTGCAGGACGGTTTACTGTACTGCGCGGAAGGAAACCCTGAGTCTTTTAACCCTCAGTTAGTAACCTCTGGTACGACGCTGGACATGACTGCCCCCCATTTGTATAACCGCCTAATTGATTACGATGACGATGAACAACAATTTGTTGCCAGCCTGGCTACCAGCTGGACGGTCAGCGATGACGGCACCCGTTACCGCTTTAAATTACGCGATGATGTCAGCTTTCATGAAACCAGTTATTTTCAGCCCAGCCGCTATTTAAACAGCGAAGATATTCGCTTCAGTTTTCAGCGCTGGCTGGATCGGGAACACCCCTTTCATGCCATTTCCACCACAGGTTATCCCTTCTTCACCTCAATTGGACTGGATAAACTGATTACCGCTGTGAATACTCTCGGTGAACATGAAATAGAAATTAAGCTCAGTCAGCCTGACAGTTCGTTTTTAGCTAACCTGGCTTCCGACTTTGCCGTTATTCTGTCTGCTGAATACGCTGGTCAATTACTGCAGCGGGAACAGGCTCACCTTATCGATCTTTACCCTATAGGAACCGGCCCCTTTAAATACCAGTCTTTCCGCAAAGATGTCAGCCTGCGCTATGAAAGCCATGCTGAGTACTGGGACGGTGCCGCTAGTATTCAACGTCTGGTTTTCCGCATTATCCCCAGCGATCATAAACGCATGCTAATGCTACTGACAGGCGACTGCGATATTATTCCTTATCCACCGGCTCGTGATATCTCTGATCTCGAACAAAATGAAGACATTCAGCTTTATTCTACTGTCAGCCCCAATACCGCGTTCTGGGCTTTTAATACGCAGCGCCCCCCTTTTGACGACGTGCGTGTACGCCAGGCATTAATTCATGCCATTGATCGCCGCGCTATCGTTAATGCGGTTTATTTTGATCATGCTGCACTGGCTCAATCGATTCTGCCCAATACCTCATGGGCACACTTTTCAGATGAAGAAGCTTTTAGCTATGACCCTGAAATAGCACGTGAGCTTTTAGCTGATGCGGGTTATGGCAATGGCTTCAGCATGAATATCTGGGCCATGCCTGTACAGCGCGCCTATAACCCGAATGCCCGTAAAATGGCAGAACTGATGCAGGCTGATTTGGCCCGCATCGGCGTTGAAGTCAATATTATCAGTTATGAATGGAGCACTTTCCGGCGCCGTTTAGTCGACGGCGATCATGACTCAGTGTTGATTGGCTGGTCTGCAGATAACCCCGACCCTGATAACTTTTTCCGCCCTTTATTAAGTTGCGACGCTGTGCTTTCCGGCAGTAACCGGGCACACTGGTGTAACCCCGCATTTGATGAAATGGTAGGTCAGGCAATTGCCACCGCCGATCAGAACCAGCGCCAGGTCTATTACCAGCAAGCTCAGGAATTACTGAATGACCAGGTTCCGCTGATGCCTATTGTCCACTCTTTGCGTTATTTAGCAGCGCAACCTGAAATTAAAGGAATACAGTTACAGCCCTACGGCAGTATTCAGCTACACCGCGCCTACAAAGAAGATATTGCGGCAGAGGAGCAACCATGAGTCGGTACGTATTACGCCAGCTTAGCTTGCTACTAGTCACTTTTTTCCTGCTGACCCTACTGTCATTCAGTCTCGGCTACTGGTTTCCTGGGGACGCCCTGGCTAATTTGAGCGGTATTCAAACTCTCGACAGTGCGCTTTATGAACAAGCTATTGCCAGCCGTTCATTCGACCAGAATATAGCAGCCCAATACTTCAGCTACCTGACACATTTGTTGCAAGGAGACTGGGGCGTTTCTTTGCAGGATGGGGAACCGGTCTGGAATGAGATGAAAATTCGCTTCCCCGCCACTATGGAACTTGCTCTACTCGCTCTGCTACTCGCACTAGCTATTGGTCTGCCTGCGGGCATTATCAGCGCTGTTTATTATACTCGTTGGCCCGACCGCGTGATTAACACCTTCAGTCTCTCCGGTTACTCTATTCCCGTTTTCTGGCTAGCACAGTTATTAATTTTGATCTTTGCAGTCACCCTTGGGCTAATACCTATCGCGGGGCAAATAAACCCCCTGTATAATATTGAACCGGTTACGGGCTCCATTCTAATTGATATTATGATCTCGGATGGCCCCCATCGTCTGGAAGCTTTAGGCAATGCCTTACGTCACATGGTGTTGCCTGTGATCGTATTGGCTATTATGCCAGCCACTCTGTTAACCCGTATCACACGCAGTGCCCTGCACGATGTCCTTAATAAGAACTACATTCATGCAGCACGTGCTAAAGGATTGCATTCAGCCAGCGTGATCTGGAAGCACGCGGTACCCAACGCAATGCAAAATATTACCCGGCAACTGGGGTTATTATTTAGTATTCTGATAACCAATACGATGATCACGGAAGTTATTTTTTCATGGCCCGGAGTGGGCAGTTGGCTCGTGCGCAGCATCTATGAACGTGATTATCCGGTTATGCAGGCTGGTTTATTGGTACTGGCTACCTTAATTTTGCTGGTAAACGTACTGCTCAGTTTACTTCATGCCTGGCGCTACCCGCAGGTAAGGCAGGAACTTTATGCCACGCACTGACTTATACTACCAGGAACGCACCCCCTCCCCATTGCGACAGGTCTGGCATCAGTTTCGCCGTAACCTGCTAGCCATGAGCGCCCTGTACATACTGATTGCTATCGTTTTTGTTACTCTTTTTGCACCTTTGCTAGCACCTTACTCACCTACCGAGCAGTTTACTGATTACCTGTCCTTGCCACCTGCCTGGTCAGACAACGGTAATATGCGCTTTTTACTGGGCACCGATGAGTTGGGCCGCGATATGTTGTCCCGCCTTTTATATGGCGCACGACTGAGTTTCGGACTGCCACTGCTAGTGGTGGCTGGCGCTGCCGCTATAGGCATTCCATTAGGTGCCGCTGCAGCGATGACCGCGGGTGTGAAAAGCTCAACCTTGAAACACTTGCTCGATGTGCTGCTTTCTATTCCTTCGTTGTTACTAGCCCTGATTATCGTAGCTATTCTCGGACCAGGCCTGGGCAATGCTTTATTTGCCATAGGTCTGGTACTTATCCCCCAGTTTCTGCATGCCACCCGCAACGCCATTTACGATGAACGCTACAAAGACTATGTAGTTTCAGCCCGCCTCAATGGAGTCAGTCAATGGTATTTATTAACGGTGGTCATTTTCCCCAACACTATTAAGGTTTTGGTGGTCCAGCTTACTATGGCTCTCTCAACGGCTATTCTGGATATTGCAGCCCTTGGGTTTCTCGGCCTGGGTGCTCAATCGCCCTCTTCCGAATGGGGCACTATGCTAGCCAAAAGCATGGAAGTGGCGTATAGCTCTCCCTGGGTAATGGCATTACCAGGTCTGGCACTTTTTATTACTCTGGTAAGTCTTAATCTGGTCGGTGACACATTAAAGTCAGCTATTGATGACAGGGTGAAACGCTAATGTTACTGGATATTCGCAACCTCACTATCAGAATCCCTACCGCGCAAGGCTGGGTTAATGTAATCGACCGAGTCAGTCTGAGTGTGGCCGAAGGTGAGATACATAGCCTGGTCGGTGAATCAGGTTCAGGAAAAAGCATTATTGCCAGCGCAATTATGGGGTTTCTCAACCCACGCTGGGAAGTTCAGGCCGATCGTCTTTGGTTTGATGGCAAGGATCTGCTTACCATGACGGCTGCCGAGCGACGTAACATTATAGGGGTCGATGTCGCTATGATATTTCAGGACCCTGGCAGCCACCTGGACCCCAACAGTAGTATTGGCGAACAATTAGGCGAAGCTGTGCTCGACAGTGATTTAAGCAGCACCGGTATATTTGCACGCCGCCGCGAACGTCACAAAAAAGTGATCAAACTTTTGCATCGGGTGGGAATCAAAGAACACAAAGCTGCAATGGAAAGTTATCCTTTTGAGCTCTCTGAAGGTGCTGCGCAAAAAGTCATGATAGCCAGCGCTATTGCACACCGTCCACGCTTACTTATCGCGGATGAGCCCACTACTGCAATGGAGCCCTCAACCCGACAACAAATTTATCGCCTACTCAGTCGTTTTCATAGTAGCCATAATATGTCGATTTTATTAATTTCGCAGGATCTGGGCACTATCATGCCGGAGAGTCAACGTCTGACAATGCTTTACAGCGGTCAGATAATGGAATCCGGGCCCACCAAAGCCTTATTAGATGAACCCTTTCACCCTTACACGAAAGCATTGGCAGAAACCTCTCTGTACCAACAGAGTAAGTGCGACCCCAAAACTCATTTGCCGACGCTGCCTGGGGCCTCACCACCATTACAGCACCTTCCTATAGGTTGCCGCCTGGGACCTCGTTGCCCAAACGCAAGGCGCAAATGCGTGCAGACTCCGGGTATACGTAAACTGCGCTCTCACTTTTTTGCTTGCCATTATCCGCTGAACGCGGCCAAAAAGGGGTCTTTTAATGAGTAGCCTGCTACGTGTCGAAAACCTGGCCAAAAGCTACCTGCATAAAGGTAGCTGGATGAAGGCGCGAGCTGTCCCTGCCCTGCACCCTACCAGTTTCACTCTGGAGAGCGGTAAAACTCTGGCTATCATAGGTGAAACCGGTTCTGGTAAAAGCACTCTGGCAGAACTGATTGCCGGAGCTCAAAAACCCAGCTCAGGCGCTATGTTTCTGAACGACAAAGAGCTAAAGCCTGGTGATTACAGTTTTCGTTGCCGCCATATACGACTTGTTTTTCAAGACACTGATGCTTCGCTTAATCCGCACCTGACTATTGGCAAGCAATTAGAAGAACCTCTTATTTTCAATACCAAACTGACTGCACAGCAACGTCACGAACAGGTAGAGCGCGTATTACGTAAAGTCGGCTTACTCCCGGAACATGCGGTTTTCCACTCCCACATGATGTCCAACGGGCAAAAGCAGCGCGCCTGTATCGCCCGCGCCATCATGTTAAATCCAGACATCATAGTTGCGGACGAAGCCTTAGCCGCACTGGATTCATCCATCCGTGCCCAAATTATTAATCTACTTCTGGATCTGCAACGGGATATGAAAATGTCATATATTTTTGTTTCCCATAGCCCTGAAATCATTCGCCATATTGCTGACGACCTGCTGGTACTAAAGGATGGTAAAACCGTGGAGTATGGTAATGTACACAAGTTATTTGAACAGCCTGAGCATGCATATACAGCTTCTCTTCTGCAGCATACCTATACGTTGTAAGTAACGCTGTAAGTAAGAGCTTGCAGGCACTTCAACCTGTCTGCTTGATGCAAGGTAAAGATTTTGTTAGCGTGATGCGCTTTATATTGGTCTGTAGTTTGTGCGCAGAACTACAGTATTTTTTCTCTGAACAGGAGTTTATCCGTGGAAACAGGTACGCTGATTTCATTAGCGCTTTATTTTCTCGTCATGCTCGGCATAGGGGTCTATGCCTACTTCAAATCAACCAGTGACTTAGGTGACTACATGCTTGGGGGCAGACGCTTAGGTCCAGGCGTAACCGCCCTGTCTGCTGGTGCCTCCGACATGAGTGGCTGGATGTTAATGGGTTTACCTGGTGCATTCTACGTGGCTGGTTTCTCTGAAGTCTGGCTCGCATTAGGTCTACTAATTGGTGCTTATGTCAACTACCGGGTAGTGGCTCCTCGACTGCGTATGTACACGTATGTAGCCAAGGACTCTATTACTATTCCAGATTACTTTGAAAATCGCTTTCAGGATAAAACCCGAATTCTACGACTGGTTTCAGCGGTCGTTATTATTATCTTCTTTACCCTCTATACCGCGTCTGGCGTATACGCAGGCGGAACCCTGTTTGAAAATGCCTTTGGTATGGATTACCACAAAGGGCTTATCCTGACCGCCGCTGTCGTGGTCGCTTATACCCTGTTGGGTGGTTTCCTGGCTGTCAGCATGACCGACTTTGTGCAGGGCTGTATTATGTTTGTCGCCCTTATCATGGTGCCTTTAGTTGCCTTTGGTGCGCTTGGCGGTATCGAACCAGTCACCACCGAGGTGCGCGAACTTAATCCGGCCATGCTGAATCCTTTCTATGGCATTACCTTCCTGGGTACTATCTCGCTGCTTGCCTGGGGTCTGGGTTATTTTGGTCAACCGCATATCATCGTACGCTTTATGGCCATTAAATCAGTGCGCGACTTTAAAGCAGCTCGTCGTATTGGTATGACCTGGATGACAGTTGCCATTATTGGCGCCATGCTTACCGGTCTGGTCGGGGCTGCTTATATGTCGTTGCATGCCGATGATGTCAATGTCGGGGCTTATGTTGCTGAAGGGACACTGGAGAACTCAGAAACGATCTTTATTGTCATGTCCCAGCTACTATTCCATCCTTTCATTGGTGGTTTCCTGCTAGCTGCAATACTGGCCGCTATTATGAGTACAATTTCCTCGCAGTTGCTGGTTACTTCAAGCGCACTTACTCAGGATTTTTACAAAAGTTTCCTGAATAAAAACGCCAGTGACAAGGTACAGGTACTGGTGGGCCGTATTTCGGTACTGCTGGTTGCCATAGTAGCCATAGCTATTGTCTGGGTGCCCCAAGGCACTATTCTCGACCAGGTAGGTAACGCCTGGGCTGGTTTCGGTTCCGCCTTTGGTCCGTTAATCGTGCTCAGCCTTTACTGGAAACGCATGACCATGCAAGGCGCTCTTGCCGGTATGCTGACCGGCGCCTTCACCGTCCTGTTCTGGATCTATGTGCCTATACTGGCCGACGGCGAAACACTAAGCTCAGTAGTCTATGAAATGGTACCCGGCGTCTTGTTATCCACGCTGGCTATCATCATTGTCAGCCGCCTGACGCAAATCCCGAATAAATCAATAAAAGCGGGCTTTGTGGAAATGCAGGATGAACTGCAGACAGAAATGGATAAACCGAACGACTGATTTTATCCACGCAAATAAAAAGGGCAGCTACTGTGAAGTGGCTGCCCTTTTTTATGAGCGATCTATTTTACTATTACTCGTTCAGGCTCCATTACGACGCAGGCTGAGTACTTTTAAATCTTCTTTAATAAGTTCTTTCATTCGCATGGTGGTGTCATAACCTACTTCAATGGCTTCTTCGCCCCGCTCAAACTCAAGCAGGCCTATATGACCCAGTTTTGGCTGTAAAAGTACATCTGGCGGGTCGCCGGCCATACGAGCTTTGGTGATGCGTTCCTGCATAATGTCAATTGAAGCGGCCATGACTCCAAAAACGCCCGGGCTGGTATTTTTTTCTTTCTTTATTTTCTGCTTAAGACTGTCAAAATAACTTTGCCCGCGAGCAAGGAAATGGTCAAAACGGCTGTTATCCTGCTCCGCAGCGTCCTTTTTCAGTTGCCCTTCTTCAAATTCCAGTTGGTCTGCCAGACCCTGTGGAGCCATGTCCTGACTGGGAACTTCAGGTGTTTTCACATTCAGCTGAGAATTTAAATGCACAGCAATAACAAACTCGGCGTCCAGTGCACGGTTCAATGACACAGGTACCGGATTGACCAGAGCCCCGTCTACCAGCCAACGACCATTGAGCAATTTGGGTGAGAGTAATCCTGGCATGGCACAGGAGGCACGTGCTACCTGATAGACATCCCCCTTTTTCAGCCAGATTTCACGGCCGGTATAGAGATCAGTAGCCACGGCAGCAAAACGTTGATCCAGATCACGAATTTCAATAGCGCCAAACTCTTTACGTGCAAAGTTAAATACTTTTTCACCAGAAACTATGCCGCCGTTGCTTAAGCCAAAATCGAGCAAATTAAATACCTGCCAGCGGTCCATATCACGGACCCATTTCTCGACCTCATTTAAACGCCCTGCAGCATAGGCCCCGCCTACCAGCGAGCCTATTGAAGTGCCGGTAATAATATGCGGTCTGATCCCCATATCTTCGAGCGCACGAATCACCCCAATATGAGCCCACCCCCGGGCAGCTCCCGAGCCTAAAGCTAAACCGATTTTGATATCCTGCATGCCCTGTTATTCCCTGTTATTCTCTGCGAGTATTCTGTTAGTATATTGGTTGAATTATCCTAATTATCTGATGCTATGTTCTTTTACCTTGCTCGACAACCTATATTAAACCGATGTCAGCGGCTGTTTGGTTATGAACTACTTTTCCGCGATGGAGAACAAAACGCTTTCCCGAATGTTGATGATGACGTAGCGACCGCCAGACTGATAGAAAATAGCCAACTACAGCACACTATTGCCGAGCTCACGGAGCATAAACTCGCCTTTATTAATTTTGCAGAAGGTGGCTTGCTATCCGACCTTCCCAGGTTACTTTCACCATCAGATGTAGTCATCGAAGTACTGGAAAGCGTTACTCCCAGCCCTGCGGTACAAAACAAGCTGCAAACGCTCAAAGAACTTGGCTATCGGATTGCATTAGATGATTATAATTTTGACCCCGAATGGCAAAAAGTATTTCCTTACTTAAGTATTATCAAAGTAGATCTACAAGCTTATACATATCGTCAACTGCAAGTACTTAAACATCAAATACGAGGAACGGGCATAGCCCTGCTAGCCGAAAAAGTTGAAACTCGACAACAATTTTCAGACGCTCTTGAAGACGGCTTTGAATACTTCCAGGGCTATTTTTTTTCCAAGCCGGAAATGCTTAAAAAGCGTAATATTTCGCCAACTAAAGCAGCTTGCACCGAACTTCTTGCTGAAACTTCCCGAGAGCAATTTGATTTCAAATATGTGACCGAGATTCTGCAACGCGATGTAGCTTTGTCTTATCGTCTTCTTCGTTTTGTTAATGCGGCTGCTTTTGGCAGAGCGAAAAAAGTAACCTCTTTACATCAAGCGGTGATCTTCCTTGGTGTAGAGGAAGTGAAGCGTTTTGTTACTCTGGCGGTAACTGCAGCTTTAAACGATGATAAACCCAGCGAACTCATTCGTTTAGCCATCACGCGCGCGCGTTTTTGCGAACTACTTTCACAACATCATGAGCACAAAACGGTAAATTCAAATCAAGCTTTTCTGGTAGGCCTGTTTTCTCTACTGGACGCGATGTTTGACGAAGAACTGAAAGTCGCATTAAATCGCCTGAACCTGACCGATAGTATTCAAAGTGCCTTAGTTGAACGCCGGGGTGCACTGGCCTTCTACCTTGCGCTGATTGAACAGTACGAAAAAGCAAACTGGCAAAAAGTAGATATTATATGCAAGCGACTAAAAGTGGATCCAGAGCAGATTCCAGAGCTCTATATACAGGCCAATAACTGGGCTCAACGCATCTTACCAGATGATAGTTAACTCAGACTAAAACTATGCAGATCTCCGGCTAACTGGGCTAAAGTAAGCTTTCCGTCGCCGTTCTGCGCTTTATAAGCGCCAGTATCTATCATCTGTACATTGCCAATTAAGCGGGGTTCATCAACAATATGATGGCCGGTAAATAAACGGTCAATGCCTTCCATACTATCCAGTCGCAAGCCTTTTCCACGATCTCGATCCCACAGGCAACTACGCTGCCATTCTGGCTTGCAATCAATACCCTGCTTAAAAGCGGGCCAACCGATATCAGGCGGAAAGTCGGCATGCATAACAGCATATAACTGTTGTTGCAGACGACATTCGATAGCATAACTCATGTTCAGGCTGATTTTTTCCGCTAACTCAATCCTTTGTTGCGGGCGCAACCGGAAAAACCAGCTCCCTCCAAAAGAAGACCATTGGCTACCCAATTCATGGTCGCCACTGGCCATAAACTTTAATAATATTTCTTCGTGGTTGCCCAGGCAGGAGAAAAACCAGGGTTTGCCTAACCAGGATAATAAAGCATAGGAGTCTGGTCCCCTGTCTATTAAGTCACCTACAGAAAGCAGACGATCCCGGGTCTCATCAAAGTTAACCTGATTTAAGGCAGCCTCTAGTAAAGATGCGCATCCATGCACATCTCCTACCACAAAGTCTCTTCCTTGCAGATTTTCTGAGAGACAATGAACTGGCTGGTTAAGTTTAAGCTGCATGCTCGGAGGCAACCCAACTTTCAATCCGCTGACGCAGAATGGATAAAGGTAAAGAGCCATGGCGCAATACTTCACGATGGAAATCACGAACATCGAAATCATCGCCCAGGGCCTGTTCAGCCTCACTTCGCAGTCTGCGGATTTCTAACTGGCCTATTTTGTACGCCAGAGCCTGTCCAGGCAGTGCCATAAAACGTTCAGCCTCAGATACCGCCCGAGCCTCAGCAACTGGCGCATTTTCATACATGTAAGCCAACACCTGATCACGGCTCCAGCCTTTTGCGTGAATACCGGTATCTACCACCAGTCGTATGGAGCGCCATAACTCAGCCACCAGCGCACCAAACTGGTCATAAGGCTCATAGACACCTAATTCGTTACCTAAGGATTCTGCATATAAACCCCAACCTTCAATAAAAGCAGTTTCACCACCAAAACGGCGAAAGCGGGGTAAGTGTTCCATTTCCCGTTGCAAGGCCAGCTGGTAATGGTGTCCTGGGGCCGCCTCATGTAATACCAGTGCTCCCTTAGCCCAGGTTGGGCGGGCTGAAAGGTCATAGGTATTCAGATAAAAGATACCTGGACGGCTGCCATCTTCCGAGGGCGATTGATAGCTGGCAGAACTTGCACTCTGTTCACGAAAACGTTCAACCTTACGAATTTCGTAGTCTGCACGGGGAAACATGTCAGGATGAAAAAGTTGCCCGGTCACCTTGTCAACCTGTTCAGAGAAGTCGCGGTAGTCCTGCAGCATAGCTTCACGACTCTCATAAATAAACTGCTCATCGGTACGGGTAAATTCAAAAAACTCCTGTAAAGAACCGGAGAACTCGACATGCTGCATAACCTCCCGGATAGAGTCGTGAATACGAGCCACTTCGTCCAGACCGAGCTGATGGATTTCTTCCGCGGTCATATCTGTGGTGGTTCGCCAGCGCACATTAAACGCATACCATTCTTCTCCTCCAGGTAGCGCACTGAGGCCATAACTATCCGTTCGTGTAGCAGGCATATAGTCCTGCTCTATAAAGTCATGAAGTCGCTGATACGCGGGTAACACATGGTCCTGAATACGTTCACTGTATAATGCGATTAACCTTTCCTGTTCACTCTTTTCTATATCGCCTGGAAAATTCTCCAACGGCTGATAAAACATGCTCTCGCTAATATCATCCACCAGCTGTGATTCAATTTGCGGCAAAGCCCGTTCCATCAATACGCGGGGCTGTACAATATCGCGCTGCATTCCCTCTTCCATATTGTGGATAGCTTGTTCAATCAGAGAAGGAATCTGACTCATGCGACTCGCCCAGTTATCATAATCTTCAACTGTAGAAAAAGGTTGTGCTGATTGGCCAGAACCCAACATCGCAAGTCGTGCGGCCAGATTATAAAATTGGTTAATTGGGAGTAGATGCTCCGGATACTGCATCTGCTCCAAAGCCATGCTTCTGTCACGCTTAAAAACCTCATAACTGAGACGATCCTGTTCATTCAGCTTAGTTTCATCGATATCTACTAATAAGCTCAAATATTCCTCTTCCAGCATACGCTGACGGATTCTGTGTTCTTCACTCAATGAATTAGCTAAACGATCGTTAAATCTATGGTCACCCATGAATGTTGCTCGCAAAGGATTCAACTGAAGATTGGCTGCAAAATATTCGGCATAGACATCTTCCAGAAAGGCCGCCTGTTTTTTACTTGCTGAGCTTTGTGACTCTGCTTCTTCTGAAGGACTGCATGCAACCCCTACTACT
This sequence comes from Aliidiomarina minuta, assembly GCF_003987145.1. Lineage (NCBI taxonomy): Bacteria > Pseudomonadati > Pseudomonadota > Gammaproteobacteria > Alteromonadales > Idiomarinaceae > Aliidiomarina > Aliidiomarina minuta. The sequence continues at coordinate 730,279 of NZ_PIPL01000001.1, forward strand.
AAAACCAAACTAACCAAAAAAGTCATTTTGTGTACGCGCAACTTCATGCTGGAAATACCTCTGTCGCTTTGAGCGTCTTATTTTAAGGGAATAAAAAAGAGCTTAACCATTACATAAAAATTAACCAATGTGAAGAAAACCACCAGTCATTTATTTAAGTGACTGATGGTCACGACAGGTTAATAAAAAAGGCTGCACAGAGCAGCCTTTCAGTAAAGCGCGCAATCAGCGCTATAGTAACTCATCTTCTTTAGGCTCTTCCGGCTCAGCATCTTGGTTTTTGCTCGGCTTAAGTAGCAGCATCTCACGAAGCTTGCCTTCGATTTCATCAGAAATAGAAGGGTTCTCAGCCAGGAATTTCATAGAGTTCGCTTTACCCTGACCAATTTTATCGCCTTGATAACTGTACCAGGCACCGGCTTTCTCAACCAATTTATGCTTAACGCCCAGGTCAATAAGTTCGCCCTCTCGAGAAATACCTTTACCGTACATAATCTGAAATTCAGCCTGTTTAAATGGCGGTGCCACTTTGTTTTTAACGACCTTCACCCGAGTCTCATTACCCACCACTTCATCGCCTTCTTTCAAAGCACCGGTACGGCGAATATCCAAACGTACCGATGAATAAAATTTCAGCGCGTTACCACCGGTAGTGGTTTCAGGGTTACCAAACATAACGCCAATTTTCATTCGGATCTGGTTAATAAAAATCAGCATCGTATTGGAGCGTTTCATATTACCAGCTAGCTTACGCAGGGCCTGAGACATTAAACGAGCCTGCAAGCCTACATGAGTATCACCCATTTCACCTTCAATCTCTGCTTTTGGCGTCAAAGCAGCTACCGAGTCAACAATGACTACATCTACCGCAGCTGAACGAACCAGCATATCGCAAATTTCCAGCGCCTGTTCACCCGTATCTGGCTGCGATACCAATAACTCATCTACTTTAACGCCCAGGTTTTCAGCGTACAAAGGATCCAGTGCATGTTCGGCATCAACGAAGGCACAGGTTTTACCTTTCTTCTGCGCGGCAGCAATAACCTGCAGGGTTAATGTTGTTTTACCACTCGACTCCGGACCATAGATTTCAATGACTCGCCCGGTAGGCAGACCACCGATACCAAGGGCAATATCCAGGCTCAATGAACCTGTCGAAATGGTTTCAATATCCATGGCTTTATTATCGCCCAGACGCATAATTGCACCCTTACCAAACTGGCGTTCAATTTGGCCTAAAGCGGCGTCCAATGCTTTTTGTTTGTTATTGCTCATTCGTTTACTCCGAAACAGTAATGGGAGGTCATTGCCAGTCAGTATACTGTAGATATGTACAGTATCAAGTCAAATTAGCTATTTTCTTACAAGGATGACGCAAGAAACTGATATAAAAGGATTTTATAAGATTTCATTCAATTTACTCAGGGCATGAATCACCGATTGTTCTCTGATTTCCCGGCGATCACCAGTAAATAAACAGCATTCACTGTATTGCAGACTATCGCTTCCCGACCATGCAAAACAAACCGTGCCCACCGGTTTCTGCGGACTTCCGCCACCAGGGCCTGCAATACCTGTAATGGCGAGTGCATAATCGACATTTAACAAAGGTAAAGCTCCCCTGGCCATCGCTATTGCCGTTAATTCTGAAACTGCCCCCTCCTTCTCCAGCGTAGCTAAGGGCACTCCCAGTAATTTTTGCTTCAGTGCATTACTATAGGTCACCACACCACCGGCGAACCACTGTGAACTTCCCGCCAGTTCGGTGCAGGCATGAGCAACACCACCGCCAGTGCAGGACTCAGCGGTGCCTAACATCTGACCGCGTTCTAGCAAGCGCTTCGAAAGACTTTCCAGTTCCTGCTGTAATATTCGCTGCACTTTCTTTTCCTTATCTGGTGGCCTGAGGGCTTGGCTTTTGTAACTGAACAAGCGATCATAGTGATATCATCTGAACCACCAGGATAACAAGATTAAAACCATGGTTTCGAGCCCTCATACGCCAATGATGCAGCAATATTTGCGCATTAAGTCTGAACACCCTGACATTTTGCTGTTCTATCGCATGGGTGACTTTTATGAGCTTTTTTTTAGCGATGCTTAAAAAGCCGCTCAGCTACTGGATATTTCGCTGACCAAACGCGGACAGTCTGGCGGTGAACCTATCCCCATGGCAGGTGTTCCCTATCATGCGGCGGAAAACTATCTTGCGCGTTTATTACGCTTAGGTGAGTCCGTGGCTATTTGCGAACAAATTGGCGATCCCGCGACCAGCAAAGGTCCGGTGGAACGCAAAGTCATGCGTGTATTGACCCCAGGAACACTAAGCGATGAGGCCTTACTGGATACTCACCAGGAAAACCTATTGGTGGCCGTTACCTGGTTCCAGGAGAAATTCGGATTAGCCGCTCTTGACCTTTCCAGCGGCCGTTTTAGCCTGAGTGAAGTAAGTGGAGAAGAAGAACTGCAAGCAGAACTGGAGCGCCTGCAACCCGCTGAGTTATTACACCCGGAACAATGGCCGTATGCACATTTAATTAGCTCTAAAAAAACTTGCAGGGGCCGGCCTTTATGGGAATTTGAACTGGCAACTGCAGAGCAGTTATTAACTCGCCAGTTTGGCACCCAGGATTTACAGGGGTTTGGAGTACAGGCTGCGAAAAGCGGGCTTTGCGCAGCCGGCGCTGTAATGCATTTCCTGAAAAGTACGCAAAAATCAGATTTACCGCATATTAAAAGCATCCATATGGAGCAAAGCAGTGATGCAGTTCTACTTGATGCAGCTACCCGACGTAACCTTGAACTGACCCAGAATCTTGCGGGAGGCCACGAGCACACCCTGGCAGCAGTACTGGACAATACTGCAACCGCTATGGGAAGCCGCCTGTTGAAACGCTGGCTACACCGCCCTCTACGCAGTCGGGAAGCATTGCAAAAGCGTTTTGATGCCGTTTCCTGTATTCGAAAAAAAGAGGCCTGGCCAGACTTGCAAGAGCTGCTAAAACAGGTCGGCGACGTCGAGCGTATTCTGGCGCGAGTCGCACTGCAAAGTGCACGCCCTCGCGATCTCACTCGTTTGCGGCAGGCACTGCAAACGCTTCCTGAGGTGAAACCATTACTGACAGATACTGCACTACAATTTATCAATCAGGACATTCAGTTATTTTCCAGCACCCGAGAAACCCTGGAACAGGCCATAGTAGAGAACCCACCCGTAGTTATCCGGGATGGTGGTGTATTAGCTCCCGGTTATAACGAACAACTGGATGAGTACCGTGAATTAAGTCAGGGAGCAAGCAGCCAGCTTGAGCAGCTGGCAGAACGAGAGCGGCAACGCACAGGAATTAGTGGTCTGAAGGTAGGCTACAACAGGGTTCATGGCTTTTATATTGAAACCAACCGCCAGGCTGAAGTGCCTGCCGACTACCAGCGCCGACAAACGCTTAAAAATGCAGAACGTTACATTATTCCTGAGCTGAAAGTTTTCGAAGATAAAGTACTGCGTAGTCAAAGCCAGGCACTAGCCCTTGAAAAACAACTGTATCAGGAGCTGATCGCCAGTTTATTAAAAGACTTAGCGGGTCTGCAGAAAATGGCAACGGCGCTGGCCCAGCTAGACGTGCTGACCTGTTTCGCTGAACGAGCTGCCAGCCTGGATTATTGTCAGCCAGAACTGCATCAGGGCTATGGCCTGGAAATAGAACAAAGCCGGCACCCGGTAGTCGAGTACTACAGCGAGCAACCTTTTATTGCCAATGATCTGCATATTACTGAGCAGAAAAAATTATTAATCATTACCGGCCCTAATATGGGCGGGAAATCAACTTATATGCGTCAGGCCGCACTTATTACTTTAATGGCACATATTGGCTCTTTTGTGCCCGCTAAACAGGCAAAAATTGGTCTTGTAGATCGCATCTTTACCCGCATAGGTGCAGCCGATGAATTAGCCTCCGGGCGTTCTACTTTCATGGTTGAGATGACTGAAACCGCTAACATACTGAACAACGCCACCCCTCAAAGTCTGGTCTTAATGGATGAAATTGGTCGTGGGACTTCAACTTATGATGGACTTTCGCTGGCCTGGGCCTGTGCTGAGTCGCTGGCCCGCGAGCAACGTTCAATGACTCTTTTTGCTACTCATTATTTTGAGCTTACCAGCCTGGATAAGATATTACCCGCAACCATTAATTTGCATGTAGATGCCACCGAGCATGAGGATAATGTGGCCTTCCTGCATCATGTCAAAGCAGGTGCTGCCAACCGCAGTTATGGGCTTCAGGTAGCAAAACTGGCAGGTGTCCCACAGGATGTGATCAGTAAAGCACAAGCTAAATTGAAAGAACTGGAAAGTGAGCGTGGTAATTCAGTAGAAAGCCCCCCTGCGCAAAAACAGTTACCCTTGCAGGAAGAAGCCCGTGATAACAGCAAAGCAGAGGTTATGCAAAAGGAATTGGACAAATTAGAGTTAGACGAACTAAGCCCGAAAGAAGCGCTTAACTTATTGTACCGCTGGCAGCATAAAAGCTGACAGCGGTACATTCTTTTGCTCATATGTTGTGGATAATATTATCCACTGGTAAATACTGATTCCAGGCTTAACCCTTGCTGACGCAGAGTTTCACGAAGCTTACGTAAAGCTTCAACCTGAATCTGGCGAACCCGCTCACGGGTCAAGCCAATTTCGCGGCCGACGTCTTCCAGTGTAGAGGGTTCATAACCAAGCAAACCGAAACGCCGTGCCAGTACTTCGCGCTGTTTTGCATTTAGCGTATCCAGCCATTCCAGGATATGCTCACGCATGTCATTATCCTGGATGTCCATTTCCGGACCACCTCCTTTCTCATCGGCAATGATATCCAGCAAACCTTTTTCAGAGTCACCGCCAATAGGCGTATCGACCGATGAAATACGCTCATTAAGACGCAGCATTTTATTCACATCTTCTACTGGTTTTTCCAGTTTATGCGCAATATCCTCGGCCGTAGGTTCGTGATCCAGCTTATGTGCCAGCTCCCTTGCCGCGCGCAAATATACATTAAGTTCTTTAACTACATGAATGGGTAAACGAATGGTACGAGTCTGGTTCATAATGGCACGTTCTATAGTTTGACGTATCCACCAGGTAGCGTAAGTTGAAAAGCGGAATCCGCGCTCGGGATCAAATTTTTCAACAGCGCGAATGAGTCCCAGATTGCCTTCTTCGATCAAGTCTAATAATGCAAGACCCCGGTTATTATAACGACGGGCGATTTTAACAACCAGGCGCAGGTTGCTCTCAATCATTCTTTTGCGCGATTTATCGCAACCTTTTAAGGCTTTACGTGCAAAATAAACTTCTTCTTCTGCACTTAATAGTGGTGAGAAGCCAATTTCGCTTAAATACATCTGAGTCGCATCCAGCTTGCGACTTTGTTTGCTGGAGCTGGCCAAAGCATCATTCAACTCAGCGTCAACCTGAGCTTTTTCATCTCGCTCAGCACGCTCCTCATCTGTGGCAACATCATCCATCAAATTTTTAGTTTCTTCACGCATTTTCCGTTCTCCATATTTAGGCCGCTAACGCAGCTTTAGCGAGATCGGGGTAGATACCTCTCTGGATTAACCGAACTCCCCTGATATCGAAGCTCAAATCTTAACCGTACGTTATCCGCTTCGGAATCACCCATAGTAGCTATTTTTTGACCCGCTTCTACGCTCTGTTGTTCCCGCACTAACAGTTCATCGTTATGTGCATAAGCGGTTATATAATCATCACTATGTTTCAGTATGATTAACCGCCCGAAACCGCGTAATGCGCTGCCAACATAAACTACCTTTCCTGCTGCCGCTGCTGTTACCGGGTCGCCTTTCTGTCCCGCAAAAACAAGCCCTTTCCGTCCGGGCTCGCTATCTGAAAATCGCTGTACAATACGACCTTGAGATGGCCAGAACCATTCTATTTTGCCGTTGCTGTTTGTACGTTGTTTTTCAGACTCTTGGTTTACGGACTCTGTTTCAACATACTCGCCATTAGTCTTACTATCAATGGGGTCCTTTAGATCAGTTTTTTTCGAATTTTTATGTTCGATATTACTAACCTGTCTACTTTCTACCCCATTCAGGCCACTTTTGGGAGGGGTAACTGGTGTTTTAACGCTTTCTTTACGTATTCTTAGAACTTGGCCCGGAAAGATAGTATAGGGTTCAGAGAGGTTGTTGAGCCGTGCGATATCGCGCATATCCATATTGGCGCGAAAAGCGATGGAGTATAGAGTTTCCCCCTGCTGCACTTGATAAGAGGCACTGGATAAAGAGCCCTGAGTGTAATCATAGACACTGCGCCCCTGATAGACGGACTCTACCGGTGCTGGCTCAGAGCGAGTGCTGCAAGCCGTTAATAAAAGTAAGAGAAGCACGCTACAAGTAGCCGGACTAAAATAAATACGCATAACGCTACCGTAGCAGTAAATAAGCGATCACAGCCAGAACCACAGTGACCCAACCTATAGTATCCAGGTGATTACGCAAATGCTTATCCATCATAGGCCCACCAACACGCATCAACCAGGCCACCAGAAAGAAGCGCATGCCGCGGCTAATCAAAGCAGCCAGTACAAATGGCCAAAAGGCAACAGACATAACACCTGCGGCAACGGTAAAGACTTTAAAAGGAATGGGCGAAAAGCCAGCCAGAAAAACCACCCAGAAGCCCCACTCCATAAACCATTGCTGCGCACGGTCAAAATGGCCCATATAGCCCAGACTTTCAAGCACAGGTTGCACCAACGGCTCATAAGCAATCTGCCCCAACCAATAACCAAGAATACCGCCCAGTACCGAAAAAATAGTTGCCAGCCAGGCGAAATAAAAAGCTTTTTTCGGTTGCGACAGGGCCATAGGGGCAAGCATTACGTCTACTGGAATAGGAAAAATCACAGATTCAGCGAAACTCACTCCAGCGAGAATAGCCGGCGCACGGCGATGTTGTGACCAGATAAGAGCTTTATCATAAATAGGTGTAAATATTTTCACTCTGTATCCCCGGCAATAAGCGGTACAAAACGGACATCTACCAACTCACGATAGCTAAAATCCTCCTGCTCACGTTCAATAACCAGCAATCGCTGACGTTCTTCACCAATAGGAATAACCATCATACCGCCTTCCGGAGACAATTGACTGAGCAGGTTTTCAGGCACTTTTGCTGCAGCTGCAGTCACTATAATACCGTCAAATGGCGCTTTGCTGCGCCAGCCCTGCCAGCCATCTCCATGTTTCATTTTTACATTGTGCAGATCTAATTGCTTAAGGCGCCGTTTTGCCTGATATTGCAACTGGCTGATACGCTCAACAGAAAATACTTCATCCATAAGTTTGGCTAATATCGCAGTCTGGTAACCGGATCCCGTACCTATTTCCAATACCCGCCGACATTTCTTCTGCACCAGTAAACTAGTCATCAAAGCGACCATATAAGGCTGCGAAATAGTCTGGCCGTTCCCAATGGGCAAGGCCGTATTCTCATATGCCTTGTGAGCCAAAGACTCGGGCATAAACTGATGTCTCGGAGTATCTTTTATAACGTCCAGTACGCTAGGTTCAGTAATGCCCTGCTCCTGCAGCTGAGCAATCAAACGACGTATGACTCCCTGAAAATTTGTGACTATCATAAATCTTGAGTTAACCAATCTGAGACATGTTGTTGTTGCGAACGAGCGGTCATATCAACCGTCAGTGGGGTTATCGAAACATAACCTTCCCGTATTGCAGCAAAGTCGGTATCTGGCCCATCGTCCTGATGATCACCCACTGGGCCGTACCAGAAAAGTTCGCGCCCACGCGGATCAGTATCCCTGAACATGCCTTTGGCCCGGTGTCTGCGCCCTAACCGAGTAATTCTCGTACCTTTAATGCCCTGCAGACTGCAATAAGGTACATTTACATTCAGCACAAAATCGGCACTCAGTGGCTTTTGCTGCAAACGGACAATCAGATCGGCAACTATTTTTGCTGCTGTCTCATAATAATCATGACCATGTTCGCCCATAGAAACTGCTATCGCAGGTAAGCCCATGAAACGACCTTCGGTAGCCGCGGCTACCGTTCCTGAATAAAGTACGTCATCACCCATATTTGGGGCGTCATTAATGCCTGACACCACCAGATCCGGAATTTCTGCCAGCGGCGAATTGGTGCCCAGATGAACACAGTCAGTAGGTGTGCCATTCACCGAAATAAAACCGTTTTCCAGCTGCTCTACCCGTAACGGATCATGCAAGGTCAATGAATTACTGGCACCGCTGCAATTGCGTTCCGGCGCGATTACCCGAACATCCGCAATCTGAGACAGCTCTTTATACAAAGCCAGAATGCCTGGTGCACGCACACCATCGTCATTACTCAGTAATATTTTCACTCGCTTTCTCCTGTAACTCAGCAACTTCACGTAATACGCTGGTTGCATACACTCCGGCCGGCAACCTCATATACACAATGCAGTCTTGTTCCAGCCATTGCCAGCTAAACGCCTGAGGGCGTAATAACAAAGCCCGGCGTTCCTGTTTTAAACCGGCTTTCTCCAAGCCTTCGCGAAAATCCGCAAAGCCATCTAATAACTGACTTTCCAAGTCAGCGGCATCGCTTTGTGCAGGTGTGGCACCACGCCCCCATAAAGGACCCGACAATTCAACATCACCGCTGTTAAGCCGTTGCTCAGTGTCTTCCGCATTATCAGCATCGGCAATAAAATACGAGCGAGTACCGGATAACAACAAGGCATCACCGGCCAATAATCTATCCAGCCCATGCAATTGCATACGCTGGTTGAGGTAATGATTAAACAGATAAGAGCGGGCACTGGATAACAATAAACTGCGCATATGGCGATCTTTAATGCGTCGCCCGGCGAACATCGCCTGAGCTTTGCTTAAATTGGCGCCGCCATGACCAAACCGTTGCACACCAAAATAGTTAGGTACACCCTTTTCCGCCACGCGCTGTAATGCCTGTTCCAGCGCTGCAGAATCACTGATATCGCGCAGACGTATAATAAAACGATTGCTGGCATGGGTGCCGCGACGTAATTTACGCCCCTGACGACTGATTTGCAGAATGCTGAATTCGTCGTTCTGCAAGTGGTTCCAATCGATCTCGGTGGTGGCTGGCAACTGCACTGAAAACCATTGCTCAGTCACCGCCTGGCGATCCTTCATGCCCGAGTAACTAACCTGCTTAATTGGCACCTCTGCAAAACGTGCTAATTGGCGGGCGACAAACTCAGTATTGGCACCGCGCTTTTTTATATATAACCAATGGTGTTCTGCTTTTTGTTCCGCAGGCAGCTCAAAACCCAATTCTTCATATACCTGAAAATCTTCTGGTTGTGCTTTAAAAATCGCTGTAGCAGAAGGCGGTTTGCCGGCTTGATAGGCAAAATCTAAGGAAAAATCGCTCATACCTGAGGCTCCAGTAAAACCACTGCCATTGCCGCTATACCTTCTTTTCGTCCAGTAAAGCCCAATTGTTCAGTGGTGGTTGCTTTCATGCTTATACATTGTGTTTCTGCATCCAGTAAAGCCGCCACAGATTCACGAATAGCCAGATTGTAAGGGGCTAATTTAGGCGCTTCCGCCATCACCGTCATATCGGCATTGACCAGCTTATAACCGGCTTCGCGCACTTTGCGGTAAACCTGACGCAGCAATTCGCCGCTATCAGCACCGGCATAGGCCGCATCCGTATCCGGAAATAATTGTCCGATGTCGCCGGCGGCAATCGCGCCCAGCAAGGCATCACACAGCGCGTGTAACAGGACGTCGCCATCGGAATGGGCAAGCAGCCCACGCTCATGAGGGATGCTTACACCGCCTAAATGCACGGGTCCTTCACCAGCAAACTTATGTACATCAAAACCCTGGCCTATACGCATTTATTGATTCTCCTGATGGCCGTTTTGCTGCAACAAACAGGCAGCCAAAGCCAGATCATCCGCTTGAGTGACTTTAATATTGTTGCTGGAACCTTTAACCAAAGCAGGCCTGAATCCTGCCCACTCCATCGCTGAAGCTTCATCTGTTATGTCTACACCCGCACTGTTCGCCGCCATTATCTGAGTGGCGAGCTCTGAAGCCATAAAAACCTGAGGTGTCAGTGCGTGCCATAAGTCGTTACGAGCTTCAGTACGTAGCACATAACCACCTTTTGCACGTTTCATGGTGTCACGCACCGGGGTCGCCAGAATAGCCCCCTGTTTCGGGTCCTGTTGTGCCTGGTCCAGCAGTAACTTTAGGTCACCAGCTGATAAACAAGGTCGCGCAGCGTCATGAACCACTGCCATCACCTGATCTGAAGAAGACAGGCTGCATAAAGCATTAAGTACAGATTTACTGCGGCTGACGCCACCAGTTACGGTATAAATTCGGGGGTCCAGGGAGATAGCTAACTGCTGAAAACGCTTATCCTCTGGATGTAGCGCTACTATTACTTTTTCAATGCGGGTCTCAGCCAGCAATGCCAGCAAACTGTATTCGATCATAGAGCGACCGCCAAACTGCAAATACTGTTTAGGAAGTTCCAACTGCATGCGACTGCCAATGCCAGCTGCTGGCATAATTCCCACAAATGATAGCGAGGTCATTAGTTTTCCGTTTGAATTCTGACTAAGCGAAAGAAAGTTTCATTCTCTTTAATTAAACCCAGCTCATTACGAGCCCTTTCTTCCACAGCTTCCTGCGCGCTGCGTAAATCATTAATGTCCGCTTGTAAAAGCTGGTTACGTTGCGCCAGTTGTTCATTACTGGCTTCTTGCCGGGCGATATCTTCCTGCAATTGACGATAGTCGGCAATGCTATGTTCACCCATCCATAAACGGTATTGCAGGGCAAACATCAAACCTATCAGGCATAAGGTCAATAAACGCATCTGCTGTCCTCAATCAGGTAACCATTGTACCGAGGTGAATTTAGGCCAACGCAGTGTTGCCGCCAGCAGAACCTCTCGTAAGTTTAACGTGCGCGGCGCAACACGGCCACTCACGGCCCACTGATGGCCACAGCACGCTGCACTCATACTGGCCTTATCAGGCTTTAGCAGCAAACAGCTTTGCTGATTCTTAGCAATTGGCTGCCCCTGCCAGTCAAACCAGCCGTACTGATTAACATGCACGCCCGCTTCGCTAATGCGATCAATGCTGTCGAGCATAACACTAACTATGCCCTGTTGCTCAGACTGAACTGGCACTACTAATGCAAGCCGGGCATGCTTTTGCAGCCAGTTTTGCAGCCCTTGAGGATCATGTTTTGCCGCTGGCGGTTTAAGTTTCTGTTTGCTTTGCCAACTGGCATTCTGAGTATCCAGCAGCAGAGGGGTCTGAATACGATTCAGCGCATGAGCGGCACGCTCAACATAGAAAGGCAGACTGGCCAGACGACGCTTTAAAAACAATGCATTGTCTGGCCCTTCCCGGCTCAGGTGAAGCAGTTCCCTTTCATACAAAGCGATACATAACTCAGTGAACTGAGCCTGTTGCAGTGGCTGAAATAGCGTGGACTGATTCACCTCGAAGCCCCGTTACATTTACTGCGCTACCGCTTTTACTTCTTTGCGGCCGCGATAAAGAGCTGAGTCACCCAGTTCACCCTCGATACGCAGTAGCTGATTGTACTTGGCTACCCGATCGGAACGACACAGACTGCCGGTTTTAATCTGACCAGCACAGGTGCCTACCGCTAAGTCCGCAATAGTCGCATCTTCGGTTTCACCGGAACGGTGCGAGATAACCGCCGTAAAACCAGCATCCTGAGCCATGCGAATGGCATTCAGAGTTTCTGTCAGGCTACCTATCTGGTTGAACTTAATTAAAATAGAGTTACCAATTTTTTCATCAATACCGCGCTGTAAAATAGCGGTGTTGGTAACGAAGAGATCATCGCCTACCAACTGGATCCGGTCGCCCAGCTTCTCAGTCAGGATTTTCCAACCGTCCCAGTCACTTTCGTCCAGGCCATCTTCAATAGAAATAATGGGATAACGATCGCAAAGGCCTGACAGGTAATCGGCAAACTCAGACGCGCTGTATTTTTTGCCTTCGCCTTTCAGGTTGTATTCGCCATTTTCATAGAACTCGGAGGCCGCGCAATCCAGTGCCAGTGTGACGTCGGTTCCCAGCTCATACCCGGAGTTTTTAACCGCTTCAGCAATGACTTCAAGGGCTTCTTCATTAGATGAAAGATCCGGTGCAAAACCGCCTTCATCGCCTACCGAGGTGCTTAAACCGCGGGCTTTGAGTACCGCTTTCAGGGCATGGAAAATTTCCGCGCCCATGCGCAGGCCTTCCGCAAATGTTTTAGCGCCTACCGGTTGGATCATGAATTCCTGGATATCAACATTATTATCGGCGTGTTCTCCGCCATTAATGATGTTCATCATAGGCAACGGCATGCTGAACTGGTCTGGTTGTTTATAAAGCTCTGCAATGTAGGCGTACAAAGGTTTTTGCTGGCTTTGTGCCGCGGCTTTAGCCACCGCCAATGACACTGCCAGAATCGCATTGGCACCCAGCTTTTCTTTATTCTCAGTACCATCCAGCTTGAGCATCATCTCATCAATGGCCTGCTGCTGATGCGCGTCCTGATCTTTTAACGCCGCGGCGATGCTGCCATTAATGTTTTCTACCGCTTTTAAAACGCCTTTACCCAGATAACGTCCGGCATCCCCGTCACGCAGCTCCAGCGCTTCACGACTACCTGTGGAAGCGCCACTTGGGGCGACGGCGCGGCCCATAGCACCGCAGTCCAGATGCACATCGGCTTCTACCGTAGGGTTACCCCGTGAGTCCATGACTTCACGGCCTGTTACTTTTACAATTTTGCTCATTGCTGAATCCTGTATTGTATTAACTACGCTGTTTTTTCTGATATTCACCGGCTGCGGCTATAAAACCACTGAAAAGCGGGTGACCATCGCGTGGCGTTGAGGTGAATTCCGGATGGAACTGCACCGCCACAAACCAGGGATGAGAAGACACTTCAATGGCCTCTACCAGGCGTTTGTCATAAGACAGCCCAGAAATGGTCAGGCCTGCTACTTCAAGCTGTTCACGATAATTATTATTCACTTCATAACGATGGCGATGACGCTCTTCAATCACATCACTACCATATAATTTGTGAATCAGGGTTCCCGGAATCAAGTGACAAGGTTGTGCACCCAGACGCATAGTACCGCCCAGATCAGAACCTTCATCGCGCATTTCCATCTGTCCGCTTTCTGACATCCATTCAGTAATCAAACCGACCACAGGATGCGCCGACTCGGCATCAAATTCTGTGCTGTTAGCGCCTTCCAGACCTGCCATATCACGGGCAAACTCCATCAGTGCTACCTGCATACCCAGACAAATGCCCAGATAAGGAATATGGTTTTCACGGGCATAACGGGCGGCCAGTATTTTGCCTTCGATACCACGACCACCAAAACCACCAGGCACTAAAATAGCGTCCACGCCTTCCAGCTTGCTTAGCCCTTTGCTTTCAATGTCCTGCGAATCTATATAACGAATGTGCACAGTCAATCGATTATGCAAACCAGCATGCGCCAGCGCTTCATTGACCGACTTATAGGCATCCGGAAGTTCAACGTATTTACCCACAAAACCGACAGTGACTTCACCACTTGGATTGGACTCCAGGTACAGTACCCGCTCCCACTCTGCTAAGTCAGCTTCCGGGCACTCAATGCCAAAGCGATTAACCACCAGTTCATCCAGCCCCTGAGCTTTTAACATTGCTGGAATTTTATAAATGCTATCGACGTCTTTCAAAGAGATAACGGCGCGTTCCTGCACATTGGTAAAGAGCGCAATTTTTGCTCTTTCATTGGCCGGAACCGTGCGGTCAGAACGGCAGATAAGCACGTCAGGCTGAATGCCAATAGAACGTAGTTCTTTGACTGAGTGCTGGGTAGGTTTGGTTTTAACTTCACCGGCAGCCCCCAGGAAAGGCACCAGTGTCAGATGAATGAAAAGCGCACGTTCACGACCAATTTCAGTACCCAGCTGGCGAATGGCTTCGAGGAAAGGTTGCGATTCGATATCACCGACCGTACCACCAATTTCCACCAAAGCCACATCATAACCTTCAGCACCTTCCACCACACGACGTTTGATGTCATTGGTAATATGCGGAATAACCTGAATGGTTGCACCTAAGAAGTCACCACGCCGCTCACGGCGTAACACATCTTCATACACCCGACCGGTGGTGAAGTTGTTTTTCTTAGTCATGCGGGTACGAATATAGCGCTCGTAATGCCCCAAATCCAGATCCGTTTCTGCACCGTCTACGGTGACAAAAACTTCGCCGTGCTGAATCGGGCTCATAGTGCCCGGATCAACATTGATATAAGGGTCAAGCTTAAGAATTGTTACGTTAAGGCCACGGGCCTCAAGAATTGCTGCTAATGATGCCGCCGCAATGCCTTTTCCCAGCGAGGATACAACACCGCCGGTGACGAAAATATATTTTGTTGCCATGCATAACCTGTAGCGTCAGGGAATTTAGGAAAAGTACTTCAGACGGGGAGACAGTATACCCGAGCCGGGCACCAGCAACAATCACCTTTGCTTAGCCAGTTGCCAGAAGTTTTCCAGTTGTTCCAGTGAATAATCGTCAACAGCTTTATCCTGCGCTGCTACCTGTTGTTCAATATAGCGAAAACGCTGCATAAATTTCTGGTTGGCACCACGCAAGGCATTTTCAGGGTTGACCTTAGCGTGCCGCGCCAGGTTAACGGCCGCAAACAGCAAATCACCAACCTCTTCCTCTACCCGGTTTTGCTCTACGGTCCCCTGCAGCTCTTCCTCTACTTCTTCTATTTCTTCGCGTACTTTAGCGCTGACATCTTTGATATCATGCCAGTCAAAACCCACGCTACGACAACGTTTCTGAATTTTCACCGCCTGCAATAAAGCGGGTAAATTGGCGGGTATGTCGTCAAATACACTGGACGAGTTTTTTTTCTCAGCCCGTTCCTGCTTTTTTATCGCTTCCCACTGTTCTTTGACCGCCTCTTCATCAGCGACATCACCACTACCAAACACATGGGGATGGCGCCGTTCCAGTTTGTCACTGACCGTACTGGCAATATCCGCAAAATCAAACCACTGCTGCTCTTTACCCAGTTGCGCATAAAAGACGACCTGGAATAAAAGGTCACCCAGTTCGTCTTTAATCGCCTGAGGTTCACCTTTGGCAATAGCGTCCGCGACTTCATAAGCTTCTTCAATGGTATGCGGCACTATGCTCTGAAAGTTCTGTTTGATATCCCAGGGACAGCCAGAAACCGGGTCACGCAGGCTTTCCATAATAGTTAACAGACGTTGCAATGCCTGCATATAAATACCTCTAACTGTTTAACCGCTGCACATTGAGCACATCGCTTATCTGACGCACCCTGTTAAGTACCCGCTGCAATTCGTTATTGTCGCGCACATACAAAGTCAGAGAAATGGTCACCTGTTGCTGGACCTTATCAAGGCGCGAACTGATTTCGCCGACATTGACTTTTTCATTCGCCATCACAGTAGTCACATCATGCAATAAGCCGTTACGATCCATAGCATCGACCAGGATACGCGCCTCATACTGCTGTTCCTGCTGCCCCGACCAGGAAACTTCTATGCCCCGCTCCGGATTCTGCTCCAGCAACTGTTTAAGCTGCTCGCAATCCCGCTGATGTACAGAAACCCCCCGCCCCTGCGTCACATACCCCATAATGGCGTCGCCTGGAAGCGGCTGGCAGCAGCGGGCGTAACTCATCATCAGGTTACCTATACCTTCCACTTGTACGCCGTCTTTATTGCTTTTTGGTGGCGCTTTTCTCCTGATAACGCTGCGAACCTGTTCCTCAGGTTCATTCTCAATAACAGGCTTAATAAAATTAACTACTTGATGCAAACCTATGTCACCGGCCCCTATCGCGGCCAGCAAATCATCCAGGTTTGTCATATTAAAACGTTCAACGGCTTTTTCTGCTTCAGACATATTCAGCCGCTGCTTTTGTAATTCAGTTTCTAGTAACTCTTTACCTGCGCTGATATGTTTGTCCCGGTCCTGCTTTTTAAAATAGGTATGCACCTTACTGCGGGCCCGGCTGGAGTTTAGGTATCCCAGGCCTGGATTCATCCAGTCGCGTTTCGGCGAAGGTTCTTTTTGAGTCAGTATTTCAACGCGCTCACCATTTTGTAAATGGTAGGTGAACGGCACAATACGGCCATCCACCTTGGCGCCAATGCAACGGTGCCCGACCTGACTATGGATATAATAGGCAAAGTCGAGCGGCGTAGAACCGGCAGGAAGGTCAATCACATCGCCTTTGGGGGTAAATACATAAACCCGGTCTTCAAATACCTGACTGCGAATTTCCTGCACCAGGTCATCGTTCTCAGCCATATCTTCATGCCAGGCCAACAATTTGCGTAACCAGGCTATTTTTTCTTCGTATCCATGAGCTTTACCGGTCACCGCACCTTCTTTGTACATCCAGTGGGCGGCTACACCCATTTCCGCATCGTCATGCATTTGCTCGCTACGGATCTGGATTTCAACGTTTTTCTGCTCGGGTCCTATCACCACGGTATGAATAGATTGATAACCATTGGCTTTAGGGGTCGCTACATAGTCATCAAACTCAGAAGCCAGATGACGCCAGCGGGTATGCACCACACCTAAAGCGCCATAACAGTCCTTCAACGACTGAGTCACAATACGCACGGCACGAATATCAAATAATTTAGAGAAATCGAGATTTTTTTTCTGCATCTTGCGCCAGATGCTGAAGATATGTTTGGGACGACCGTACACCTTTGCATCCACCTGTTCTGCATCCAGGCTGGCTTGCAGATCAGTTACAAAATCATCAATGTATTGCTCACGTTGCAGGCGTTTTTCATCCAGCTGACTGGCGATGGCTTTATAGGTTTGTGGATGCAGATAACGAAAGGCTAAATCTTCCAATTCCCATTTTAGCTGCCCTATGCCCAGTCGGTTGGCCAGTGGCGCGTAGATTTCACTGCACTCTTTGGCCGCCAGCACCCGGGTTTCTTCATCGGCATTTTTCAAAATGCGCAGGTGACAAATACGTTCCGCCAGCTTGATCAGCACCGCCCGCACATCTTCCACCATAGCCAGCAACATACGGCGTACGGTATCTATCTGCACAACATTAGGTTTACCGTGTTGAAAGTGCTGCAATTCGCTGATGCTTTGCATCTGTTGCACGGTATGCACCATGCTGGCCAGCTGCTCACCGCCCTGAGCAATCAGCCAGTCGTCATCAATCTGTCCGGCTTCAAAAGCAGGCAGGCATAATGCCGCCTGTAAGCCCAGTTTATCCAGATTCAAAGCAGCCAGGATTTCTACCATCTCCTCCCCTTTGATAAGGGTCTCAGGCTGATCGATAGAAACCTTTCTTAGCTGACCGGCAAGGTCACGTAACATGTCACGTTGCTCATCACGCTGCACGGCGGCCAGCCAGTCACCTTTTTGATGAATGCCCTGATCAACATGAATATTACGAACCTGGACCATACTGCGCCTCTCTACCTGAGCTTTTTGTGTAAGTGATGCTTCTTCACAATGTGCGAAATCCCTGCAGTGCTGTCAACGATTGTTCCGCTATAAGTTATGTTAGTCGCTTTCCAGAATTACATAAGCCATCGCATAATCAGCTTCATCGCTGATTGATAAATGGAATGCTGTGGCACCAATCGTATTGGCCCGCTGAAGAGCTGCGGCTGACAGATGCAGTAGCGGTTGGCCCAATGCCGTATGGCGTACTTCGATATGCTGAAAGGAAACCCCTTGCGCAATACCAGTGCCCAAAGCCTTAGCAGCTGCTTCTTTAGCAGCGAAACGCTTTGCCACCAAGGCAGCCGGACGACCCGCCTGAGCATAAGTCTCCAGCTCATCGCCAGTCAGCACACGTTCTGCAAATGCCGGATTGCGCTCCAGCACTTTCTCAATCCTTGCTAATGCGACTATATCGGTGCCAATGCCCACAATAGCCATATCAGGTGCGGGCGTTATCAATAATGTGTTTCATATCGGCCACTGCCTGAGCCAGACCACTAAACACCGAACGGCTAATAATAGAGTGCCCGATATTAAGTTCATAGAACTCGGGAATGGCCGCTACTGCCGCCGTATTATGATAATGCAAGCCATGTCCCGCATTAACAATTAAGCCCAGAGCTTTTGCTTCACGAGCGGCTTTCTTAAGTACCAGCAATGCTTCTTCCTGAGCCTCGCCCGTAACTTCAGCATAATGACCGGTATGCAGTTCGACCAACGGAGCGCCAACTTCCCGCGCGGCCTCCAGTTGCCGGATATCAGCATCAACAAAAAGAGATACCTGAATACCGGCAGCAGTCAGTTCAGCCACTACATCCCGGGTACGCGAAATTTGCCCGGCGACATCAAGTCCACCTTCGGTCGTCAGTTCTTCTCGTTTTTCAGGAACCAGGCAACAATAGGCAGGATTAATTCGGCGCGCAATAGCGACCATCTCATCCGTCATAGCCATTTCCAGATTCATTCGGGTCTGCAGTGTCTCGGCAAGCAATTCAACATCGCGATCTTTAATATGACGGCGGTCTTCACGTAAATGGATAGTAATTCCGTCAGCGCCAGCCTGCTCAGCCAGCGTTGCAGCATGTACCGGATCCGGATAACTGACACCGCGTGCATTGCGTAAGGTAGCAATATGATCAATGTTGACACCAAGTAAAGCGGGTTGCATAACTATCTCCTGTCTGGGCCCGTCAGCGTATTCACCTGAGCCTGAAAAAGTTCACGACTGCGCAGTGGCTTAGTCCCCAGGTAAGGGGCCAGTGCACGGCGCATAATATGCTTAAATTGTTGTAATAAACTGGCATCCTGCAGTGCAAAATTCGCCATAGCGAGCAACGCTTCACCAGAAAAATAAGGAGTGGGAGCACGATTGTCATTAACCACAGAAAAACCTTCAGCAGGTCGGAAATAATAAGTCTGTTGCGGTTCTATCGGATCACCATTGTCGACATCTTCATGCCAGCTAAAATCCAGTTGCAGGTGACATAACAATAGCCATTCGAATTTACGTAATACCGGCTGCATACTCACCTGCTCGCGCAACAGATGCAGGGTATCCTTATAGGCGTTAAATAATTCGGGAATCGAAGCCTGCTCTGGCAACAACCTCTGCAACAGTTCATTCATGTAAAAACCACAATACATAAACTCACCCTGCAAGGGGCCGTTGTAATCATCAACTTCTACTGAAGTCAGAGTTTTCAGTTCATGCCGGCCACGTACTTCTATCTGTAATAAGCGGAACGGCTGCAGCAACGGAGCCGTGCCGCGTTTACTGCGCCGGGCACCTTTGGCAATTGCCCGAAAACGCCCGTCCTGTTGACCAAAAAATTCAACAATCAGGCTGTGCTCCTGATAGGGCCAACGATGTAATACGTAGGCCTGTTGCACTATCTAGTCCTCGCCGTAACCCAGGCTACGCAACGCCCGCTCATCGTCGGCCCAGCCAGATTTCACTTTCACCCAAAGGTTAAGATGCACTTTGCCGTCAATTAAACGTTCAATATCGCGACGCGCCTGCTGCCCTACTTCTTTTAATTTAGAGCCGCCCTGGCCTATTACCATGCGTTTCTGACCTTCCCGCTCAACCAGTATTAAAGCGTGAATATGGGTAGTACCCGACTCATGGACTTCATACTTTTCAATTTCTACTGTGGTTGAGTACGGCAGTTCATCACCCGTTAAACGCATCAGTTTCTCACGTACCGCTTCCGCCGCCATAAAACGCACTGAACGGTCAGTGACATAATCGTCAGGGTACATATGCTGACCTTCCTGCTGATAACGAGCCACAATACCTTTAAGCGTAGGTATATGCTCACCAGAGCGCGCTATCATAGGCAGAATGTCAGCAAACTTATGTTGCTCAGCCAGCCACTGCATATGAGGCAAAAGCTCGCCTTTATCTTTTATTTGATCAATTTTATTTATAATCAGAACTACAGGCCGTTGAGAGCGCTTTATTTTCTCCAGCACCATGTTGTCATCATCGGTCCAGTGAATGCCATCGACGACAAAAAGCACAACGTCGACATCGCCGATAGAGGAGCTGGCAGCCCGGTTCATCAGGCGATTAATAGCACGCTTTTCTTCGCTATGCAGACCTGGAGTATCTACATACACCGTCTGTACATCACCGTCAGTATCTATACCTAAAATACGATGGCGCGTCGTTTGAGCTTTTTTTGAGGTAATACTGATTTTTTGCTGCAATATCTGATTCAGCAACGTTGATTTACCTACATTCGGTCGTCCAACAATGGCTACAAAGCCAGTGCGTGAAGAAGTTGTCATTACTTTATATCATCCAGTTGTTGAAGCATCGCGCTCGCTGCAGCCTGCTCGGCTTTACGGCGGCTGGTGCCTGAGCCCTGCACGGGCTGGTCAAGCTGTTGAATAGAACAGCTGACCGTGAATTGCTGATTATGAGCCTGACCCTGTTTGGCCACCACTTCATAAATCGGTAACGGGTTTTGTCGCGCCTGCATACGTTCCTGCAATTGCGTTTTAGGATCTTTTTGGCTGATACCCGGCTTAATGTCCTGCAGATAAGGCTGAAACCAGCCAAGTACCACCTGCTTACAGACTTCTACATTACTATCCAGATACATAGCACCAATAATGCTCTCAACCGCATCCGATAAAATAGACTCTCGACGAAAACCGCCGCTCTTTAATTCACCCGGGCCAAGTTGAAGATGGTCACCCAGGTTAAAAGACTTCGCCAACGTAGCCAGCATAGGAGCACATACAAGGCTCGCACGCATACGACTGAGGTCCCCTTCGTCTTCTTTCGGGAACTGGGTATACAGAGCCTCAGCTATAACCATGCTCAGAATCGAATCGCCTAAAAACTCGAGACGTTCGTAATGAATAGCAGAGGCGCTGCGGTGAGTCAGAGCTTGCTGCAGTAATTTATTATCACTGAACTCGTAACCAATCTCTTTTTGTACCTGACGACTGGCAGCTGCCGTTAAACTCACTCAATGCCTCCCAAACGAGAGAAACGAACGCCACTAGGTACCCAACGCGGCAACCAGTCACCTCGTTCCCGGTCAAATTCAAAGCTCATCCATATAGCCACAGCGCGACCAACCAACAGGTCCTCTTCAACAAATCCCCAATAGCGACTGTCAATAGAATTATCGCGGTTGTCGCCGACCATGAAATAGTGCCCTTCAGGCACTAACCATTCATCAGCGCGGGTTCCTTCCTGGGTCATGTACTGACCTAAGCGGGGGGCGACAGAAGGGTCAATTAAAATGTCGTACTCAACACCGCTCAGAGTTTCCTGATAACGACTTAACGGAAAACGGTCGCGGTAGAATTCACCTTCACTTACTTTTTCATGCTCTGAAACCAGAATTTCAGGTTCCTCACAAGGCAGCTCACAGCCAGCCGGTTGCACATAAAGCTGCTTGTCGCGATAAATAATACGGTCACCAGGTAAACCAATAATACGTTTAATATAGTCAAGATCGGGTTCTACCGGGAATTTGAAAACAGCAATATCTCCGCGTTGAGGAGTTCCGGTAGAAATAATTTCTTTACGCCAGATAGGATCCCGCAGGCTATAACGGAATTTTTCAACCAACACAAAGTCACCAACCAGCAGAGTTGGCATCATAGAGCCTGAAGGAATGCGGAAAGGCTCATAAACAAAAGAACGTACAATCAGAACCAGCGCAATAACGGGGAAGGCTGATTGTGCAAACTCTGCAATACTGGATTGCGGAGCGACCTGATTTTTCTGTTCTTCTGTAAAAGGAGTTCCTGACTGCGCTTCCATGGCAGTTATTTTTTCTTCCCGTCGGGGTTTCCAGACAAAGTGATCGATCGCCCAGATTATGCCGGTAACTACAGTTACCAACACTAAAAACACAGAAAAGTATGCGGTCATGCTTATTTACCTCTGTGCTGATTATTTACTGGTTTTAAGTACGGCCAGGAATGCTTCCTGCGGAACTTCCACGTTACCTACCTGTTTCATGCGTTTCTTCCCTTCTTTTTGTTTTTGCAGTAATTTTTTCTTCCGGCTAACGTCACCACCATAACACTTAGCGGTCACGTTTTTACGTAGTTGTTTCACTGTGCTACGCGCAATGACATGATTACCAATAGCTGCCTGAATCGCTATATCAAACATCTGACGAGGAATCAGTTCACGCATTTTATCGACTACTGCACGACCACGATACTCGGCATTATCTCTATGTGTGATCAATGCCAAAGCATCCACTCTGTCGCCATTGATAAGAATATCAACACGCACCATGTGCGAAGCCTGAAAGCGTTTAAACTGATAGTCCAGTGACGCATAACCGCGACTGGTTGACTTCAGTCGATCAAAAAAGTCCATGACGACTTCTGCCATTGGCAGCTCGTATGTCATGGCTACCTGATTACCGTGATACGCCATACGGGTTTGCACACCACGCTTTTCTACACAAAGCGTAATCACGTTGCCCAGGTGTTCCTGTGGAACCAGAATATTGGCTTCCACAATGGGCTCAAAAATTTCATCAATCAGGTTCACCGGCGGTAACGCCGACGGATTATCAACCTTATGCTCTTTACCATCGGTGGTAGTGACACGATAAATAACCGTAGGTGCTGTGGTTATAAGATCAATATCGTATTCACGCTCCAAACGCTCCTGAATAATTTCCATGTGCAGCATACCGAGAAAACCGCAGCGGAAACCAAAACCCAGTGCCCCGGAATTTTCCGGTTCGTAAAATAAAGAAGCGTCGTTCAGGCTAAGCTTACCCAGGGCATCACGAAGTTTCTCGTAGTCCTCTGAGCTAATCGGAAACATGCCTGCATACACCTGGGGTTTGACTTTACGGAAACCGGGCAATGCCTGATCAGAAGGGTCTTTAGCGTTGGTCAGCGTATCGCCAACTGGAGCGCCAAGAATATCTTTGATGCCTGCAATCACAAAACCTACTTCACCAGAGCGTAAAACGCCTGTATCCAGCGGTTTCGGGGTGAAAACACCGACTTTATCAACACCATGTATCTGTCCGGTGCTCATCACTTTCATTTTTTCGCCGGCTTTCAGTACGCCTTGTTGAATACGCACCAGTGACACCACCCCCTGATAGTTATCAAACCAGGAGTCAATAATAAGCGCCTGCAGGGGTTTTTCATCTATCCCTTGAGGAGGCGGGATTTGCTTAACAATACGTTCCAGCACCTCTTCAATACCGATACCGGTTTTAGCTGAGCACTGCACGGCATCAATAGCTTCAATACCAACAATATCTTCAATTTCCTGAGCTACCCGCATCGCATCTGCCTGCGGTAGATCGATCTTATTCAATACCGGCACCACTTCCAGATCCATATCCATAGCGGTGTAACAATTCGCCAGCGTCTGCGCTTCCACGCCCTGTGCTGCGTCGACTACCAACAGCGCACCTTCACAACCTGCCAGACTGCGTGAGACCTCATAAGAGAAATCCACATGTCCAGGAGTGTCGATGAAATTGAGCATGTAACGCTCTCCGTCGCGGGCATCATAAAACAAGGTCACACTTTGCGCCTTGATGGTAATTCCCCGCTCTCGCTCAATATCCATTGAGTCAAGTACCTGCTCCGCCATTTCGCGGTCTGCCAAACCACCACAATGCTGAATCAAACGATCAGAAAGTGTCGACTTGCCGTGGTCGATGTGAGCAATAATGGAAAAGTTACGGATATTCTTCTTAGCAATGCCGGATTGGCTCATTCAAACCTCATTATGGAACCGATTACTCTGGTAATGGAGCGAAATTTTACTCGCTTTTAGTCTTCCATACAATCAAAGTCGGTTCTCTGTGTCCACCGCCGATGCGGCTTTTACCTGCAATAAGCCCTGTACTTTAACGTCACGGTGACGTAAATAACGGCGCAACAAATAGAAACTTGCTGCCATAAACAGTGCACCAGATAAAATTGAAAGAGGTTCGTAGAGTGGCCAGAATAGCTGTCCGACGGCAGCACCTGCCAATAAGGCAAGTAATGGAATTATATATAGCAGAAGAGAAAAGCGGGTCAGAGCCTGTTCCGGAAGTTGCAGTTCTACCTGCTGCCCTGGAGTGAAATCATAGTTACCTGTAATACTGAACTCGCCGCGGCGATTAGGAAAAGCTTTTGATAATAAGCCCGCACCACAGCGATTTTGCTGCTCACAACCAGAACAGCCGCTTTTCAGGTGAGTACTGATAACAACTTTACCTGCGCTCACTTCAACGACTTCGCCCAGTTCCCTGATCATCGCGCTACCTGTACGCCATCAGCAATACGCTTTACCGTTTCAAATGGCAGGCGACCAACAACAGTCACCATGTAATTACCCAGTTCTTTTGCATACAGCGAATCAGCTCCTTCAACCTGAACGGGACCGGTTCCCTGCCCTCGAAGGCCAATATATACAGAAAATTTAGCTAAACCGTCGGAATAAAGAAAATAGTCAGTTTGCTGCCCGGTAACCGCCATTTGGTGATGATTCGACCGCAATAGCTTAAATCCGGCTGGCAACCAGCTTAAATCCCAATCTCCCTGAACTTCTCTGCGATTACTATCGTCTTCCACCATAGGAGGACGGGTAACTTCTTTCAATTCACGCAAATTATCCGGAAAATGGTCACTTATTTGCAGACTGGTAAGCTGTACCTGTTCCAATACATCCCCGTCCACTGACAAGGTCGCGGCGCGCAGTATCAGGCCCGTGTCTTTATCCAGCCAGATTGAATAGCCATAACGCTGACGATCACGAGCCAGCACACGAATGTGCTGAGCGGGCCTGTCTATTACCCGACCGCCACCTACTGCAATAGCGTTATAAGCCTCGCTTATTTCGGCAAACGGATAAAAAAATCCTGATGGGAAAGGTCCATCCAGAACCTCAGCCCGAAGGCTGTATGGCGAGCCCATGGAGTGATAATAAGAAACGTGGTCATCAAGGCGTAATACTTTATATTCAGGTCCGTTAAGTCCCGACAAAACCTCTATTTCCTGGCCACTATCAGAAAGTCCATGTAACCAGCGATAGGGTTCTACCCGCTGCCCACGGACATGCACAAGCGCTGCGTCGAAGTTCAGCTCACGCAAGGCCTGATTCATACGGTCATACCAGTCGGCCCCCTGAGCCAGGGCTTCATCATCAACCTGAGCCACACTGACTGCAGAGAAACTAAAGGCAACCAGTAAAATAACCTTCTGTACCGCTTTTATCATTAGTTACTTCCGTCTTTAGCCTGCTCTTTTTCTAACGGCTCCTGCTCTTCCTGATGCTGATGACTCAACTGCAACTGCTGCTGATGGTCAATAAAGTAAGACTGTAACTGGCGCCGTTGTGCTGTTCCGCTATCCATCTCAGTTCGCGGAGACTCCTGAATAGAATTAAAACTAACAGGACTGGCAAAACCAGGTAAAGGATTAGTTTCAAAGATAGGGTTACTCGATGTCGCATCAGCTCGCTGCGACGGAAGCTCTCCGGTTGGCGACATTTGGTAACTGGTAACTCCAATAACAGTCACCAGAGCAACACTGGCTGCAACAGCAAAACTAGCTGCCGGACGCCACCATGAGTCATTGGCTGCTGGCTTCAGCCAGCTTTGGCGAGTTTTAGGTGCCGCAATAGCAGGCTCTTCAGCAACCTGAGCGGCTACCGAAGCTGAAATATCAATGGCCATACCTGGCCGGGCTTCGTCACGGATAACCGCACCCACCAATTGATAACGCTGCCAGGTCGACTTTTGCTCATCGTCGGTCAGCATGCGTTCAAGCACTCTTTCATCTAGGTCTTCACTATCAATCAGCGCTGACAGATGTTCATTATGCTTGTCAGTCATAAGCTTTTTCCTCAAGAGTTAAATCAACCTTCCAATAAAGGCTTTAATTTCTTATCTATTGCTTCACGTGCCCTGAAAATGCGCGAACGCACAGTACCTATCGGGCAGTCCATGGTTACTGCTATTTCTTCATACCCCATGCCATCCAATTCTCGCAAAGTAATAGCCTGTTTCAAATCATCGGGTAAATCATTTATCGCATCCAGTATCACTGCTCTCATTTCTTCAGACAACAATTGGCTTTCCGGCGACGCTATATCTTTCAGACCATGCCCATCATCTAAAAATTCCGCTTCCTGCGCATCAATATCTGAACTTGGTGGTTTACGGCCTCGTGAAACCAGATAGTTCTTGGCTGTGTTCACCGCGATCCGATAAAGCCAGGTATAAAAAGCACTTTCGCCACGAAAATTAGGTAGCGCACGATAAGCTTTAATAAAAGCTTCCTGGGCAACATCAGGCACATCACCCTGCTGTTTCACATAACGGGCTATCAGGCTCATAATCTTATGCTGATATTTTTTTACCAGTATATCAAATGCCGCCTGCTCACCATTCTGCACCCGTTCAACCAGACGCTGATCAATTTCCTGTTCGCTCATTCGAGCCTTCTCTCCTGTTTTCCTGCAACTACATCTGATAGCAGTGGCTCGAGCTGCGATTCAACTAACTAGACCTGCCACTTTGCGAAAAGTTCGCTTTCTTTATCCAAACAAGGGTAAAATTCATTTTAAAATCATGACAAAATTTTGGATTTTATGACAGCTCGCTTCGCCTACCAATGTGATGCACTGATTATTGGCAGCGGTGCTGCCGGTCTCTCACTTGCATTAAAACTTGCTCAGGACCTGAGTGTAATAGTACTCAGTAAAGGCCCATTGGTCGAGGGTTCTACTTACTACGCTCAGGGTGGTATTGCTGCTGTATTTGATGAAAATGATAGCATTGAATCCCATGTCACCGATACTCTCAAAGCTGGCGCTGGCCTTTGTGACCGACAAACCGTGCAATTTACAGCATCGCGGGCAAAAGCTGCCTTACAATGGCTTATCGAGTTAGGTACCCCTTTTGATACCGAGCAGAATGAACAAGGCGAAGCTCGTTACCATCTGACACGTGAAGGTGGCCACAGCCACCGCCGCATATTACACGCGGCCGATGCCACTGGCCGTGCCGTACAAACCACGCTGGTTGACCAGATTCAGCACCACCCTAATATCCAGGTGCTCGAAGGTTATAATGCGGTCGATCTAATTACCCGGGAAAACGATAGTAGTAAACACTGCATAGGCGCTTATGCCTGGAGCCGCCACGACAGCAAGGTATACACCATAAGTGCGCCCTTTGTGACTCTTGCTACGGGTGGTTCCAGTAAAGTTTATCAATACACCAGTAATCCGGATATAGCCAGTGGCGACGGCATTGCCATGGCCTGGCGCGCAGGTTGCCGGGTTGCCAATATGGAATTCAACCAGTTTCACCCAACCTGCCTGTTTCATCCACAAGCGCAAAACTTTTTGCTCAGCGAAGCACTGCGCGGTGAAGGTGCCAAATTGAAACGTCCGGATGGCAGTTCGTTTATGAAGGACTTTCATGAAGATGGAGAGCTGGCACCACGTGATGTCGTGGCCCGCGCTATCGACTTTGAAATGAAACGCCTGGGTGCGGACTGCATGTATCTGGATATTTCGCACCAGGACAGCGAATTCGTTCGCCAGCATTTTCCGACTATTTATCAGCGCTGCCTGACTCTCGGCATTGACATCACACAAGAGCCCATGCCGATAGTACCGGCAGCTCACTATACCTGTGGCGGCGTAGTTACCGATTTAAATGCGCAAACTGACCTGCCAGGCCTCTACGCAATAGGAGAAGTCGCTTATACCGGCTTACACGGTGCCAATCGCATGGCCAGCAATTCGTTGCTGGAGTGTGTGGTTTTTGCCCATGCTGCAGCTGAACACATAGCATCCAGGGTTAAACAAGCAAAACCCGCTCATAATCTGCCAGCCTGGGATGACAGCCTGGTTACCGACTCTGATGAAGAAGTTATTATTCAGCATAACTGGCACGAGCTGCGTCTGTTTATGTGGGATTATGTAGGTATCGTAAGAACGAATAAGCGACTGGAGCGTGCTGCCCGGCGCATTGAATTATTACAGCAGGAAATTCATGACTATTATTCAAATTTCCGTGTTTCTAATAATCTGCTGGAACTGCGCAACCTGGTACAGGTAGCTGAGCTTATCGTAAAGTCTGCTATGCAGCGCAAAGAAAGTCGCGGCCTGCACTATAACCTGGATTACCCTAATCTGCTCAAAGATCCTCAGGCTACTATTATCTCTCCTGATGACGCCGGTTCAAGATAACCCGGCGTAAACGTCGCCACCCAGAGGGATCTAACTGGTCACGGTAAATAAGTTGCCAGTGACTTTTACCTTGAGCAGGCTGCTGTACGCGAAGTGCAATCAAGAACGGGCATAATAAACTTTGCTGACCAATTTGCAGGGCGTCCTGATCGGCAGACCAGAAGCCCTGTCCTGATTCATTTATGCACAGGCTGTCATCGGCCTGCTGCTGATTGCTGCTAATAAAAAGCAATGCGGCCTGGGCCATTAACAAAGGCATCATCCACCACAGCTGAAAGACCAAGCCAGTCAACAACAGAGTCAGCAGACATAACGCTTGTATTAGTTGCACAGACACCAGAGCCTGGGAAGGCTGGATTTTTATATTCAGAGTGCGTCCCTGCATCTGCCACTTCTCAGACTTTAACCCGACTCAGCATGAGTTGTACCATGCTGGCAAGCTCTGGATCCGGACATTTTTGATGCCCCATGAACCAGGCAAATAAATCCGGATCATCACAAATAATAAGGCGCCGAAAAACCGCTTTCTGTTCATCCGTCAATTCATCGTAAGCATCTTCTACAAAAGGCGCAAATAATACATCCAACTCCAGCATGCCACGACGACATGCCCAGCGCAGGCGATTCTTGTCGCGCAGCGACTCAGCTGATTGTTTAACCATATCCATGTGACTTCTCCGAATTAAAAATTAGCCGATATACCTTATTCATTATGATATCAGCTTTCACTTCATAGCGGATAGCTTGAAAATTATCGTTTAGCCCCAATACTCTGTTTATACGCAATATCTCAGAGCATAATCGCAGAGCAAAAAGGAGCCGCAGTGAGCTTACCCATTCGCCACGCAAGCCAGCAACAAGAGCTAACCTGTACTACCCAGTTAGGAGCTATTCGTGTCAGCGGAGAAGACTGCCATAAATTTATGCAAGGCCAGTTAACCTGCGATATTGATCAGTTACAAGAAAACCAATGGGTCTTTGGTGGCCACTGTGACGCCCAGGGTAAGCTCTGGAGCGTATTTCGTGCTGCCTGGATGAATGGTGATTTACTACTTATCCAGCCACTATCAAGTATTGACGCCAGTCTGCAGCAGCTCAAAAAGTTTGCCGTCTTCAGCAAAGTAGACATTACCGATGCCAGCCAGCACTTAAGCTTTAAGTTACAGTTACAGCCTGGAAAAACATCGTCGACGCCAAGTGTGAAAACGGAAAAACAGCGCCTCATACTTAACTTAACTAATGCACAACTTGAAGTCAGCGAGCAACCTCAGAAAGCGGACTATGGCAGTGAATACTGGCTGGCTTATGAAATCGAACAAGGGGTCCCCCTGATTGGCCCGCCATTAACCACGGAATTTATACCGCAGATGGTTAATCTTGACAAATTAGGTGGCATCAACTTTAAAAAGGGTTGTTATATTGGTCAGGAGACCATAGCTCGTATGCATTACCGCGGAAAAAACAACCGCGAATTACGACAATTAACAGGGAAGTCCGAACAAATCCCCGCCACAGGTGTACAACTTGAACGCGCAATAGGTGATTCCTGGCGCCGGGCGGGTGCAGTTCTTAACGCAGTGCGTTATGATAATGGCGAAATCGCGTTACTGGCCGTTCTGCCGGTCAGTATTGAAAACGACGCGACACTTCGCATCAAGGGTGAAGAGAACAGTACTCTGACACTTTGCCCACCATTCGACAATCAGGAACTATCAGATGAGTGAAGCAATTACCGCAGATAAAGCCGTGACCATCCACTACGCCGTAAAAAACCCGGCCGGTGAGGTGCTCGATAAATCCAGCGAAGAGCAGCCTTTAGCTTTCATTTTCGGCCGCGGCATGCTGATCCCGGGCTTGGAAAAAGCTCTGGAAGGCAAAGCAGCGGGCGACTCTTTTGAAGCTGAAGTGCCAGCAGATGATGCTTATGGCGAGCGTCATGATGGTTTGGTACAGGCTGTACCACGCCAAATGTTTGGTGACAACGAAGTTGAGCCAGGCATGCAGTTTCGCGCTAGCACCGATAACGGTGACCAGAGCGTACTAGTTGTGGAAGTAAATGAAGAAACTGTAACCGTTGATGGCAACCACCCACTGGCAGGCGTAGACCTCAAGTTTGATGTGGAAGTTGTTGATGTGCGCGATGCGACAGCTGAAGAGCTGGATCATGGACACGTCCACGGTGAAGGTGGTGTTGAACACTAAGGTGTTTTAATACAACTTTGCGAAAAGGCACCTTCGGGTGCCTTTTTTGTTACATATCCCACCCGTTGTACTCTTTGTCTCATTGGCCTGGCAATTGAACTTGATAACCTGTTTGCTTATGCTCTTACGATCGATTAAATAAAAACAGGAAACCTTGTAATGCTCCAACAACAAATTCGACGCACCTTTGGCGTTGCTGCTGGCCTGCTGCTCTTTAGCCTGCCCGCAGCTGCTAATCAGATAGAAGTCAGCTACCAGCAACCCGCTCAGGAAGTTATAGATATTGTAGATGCAGCACCCGCGCCTGGTGCCAGCATAAGCCCAGGAAGCAACTACTTGCTGGTCCAGAACTACCCTGCACTTCCTGCACTTTCCGACCTGGCCGTTCCTGAATATCGATTGGCTGGCCGCCGTATTAACCCAGATAACAATACCATCAGCCAAAGCCGTTTTATTGAAAACCTGCGTATTGTTGACATCGGCTCAACTGAACAACGTCCAGTTTCCGGATTACCTGAAGATTCCCGCATTATAAATACACTTTGGGCACCTGATGGTGAACAGCTGGCAGTACTTAATATGGAAGCCGATCAGGTAAGCCTGTGGTTGGTAGATGCACAAAGCGCGGAAGCTTCACGCTGGACTGACGTTCAAGTCAACGCCGTCTGGGGCGGACAAATGCACTGGAATGAAGACAGTAGCGCTGTCTACCTGCTTGCAGTAGATACTGAGCGAGGCGAGGAACCTAAGGCCAGCCCAGTTCCACAAGGGCCTATAGTGACAGAAAGTCGTGGTCGTACGGCTCCCGCCAGAACCTATCAGGATTTGCTGGCTGACTCCCATGACGAATTACTTTTTGACTATTATTTCAGCAGTCAGATTACCCGCATCGATCAACAAGGCAACCAGAAAAAAATTGGTGAACCCGGTGTTTTTAACACCTTCAGCCTCTCTCCTGACAGCCAGCATCTTCTGGTTACCGAGTTACAGCGGCCTTATTCTCACGCCGTGCCACAATTTCGTTTTGCGCGTACAACCGAGGTCTGGAACACTGATGGCGAAAAGGTTTATCAGGTGGTAGAACAGCCGCTGGCTGATGACTTACCTATCTCTTTTGATGCTGTGGTAGAAAGTCGCCGTAGTATCTCCTGGCGCAATGACGCCGACGCCACACTGGTTTGGGCGCAGGCCGCCGACGGTGGTGACCCGCGCAACGAAAGTGATGTTCGCGACCAGGTATTTCAACTGCCCGCACCTTTCGACGCTGAACCGGAAAAATTACTGGAACTGAGCACTCGTTACGCTCGTCTGTTAGCAGCAGACGGTGATACGGCGATAGTTTGGGAACGTTGGTGGAACAGCCGTGAAGAAAAAGCCTGGCGCATAAATACTGCAGGCGAAGCTGAGCCTGAACTAATGTGGGAACGCTCCTGGCAGGATCGTTATGGCGATCCCGGCAGCCCCATGACCACCCGTACCGAAGACGGACGCCGTGTGCTTTTTGTTGATGACGGCCATATCTTACTTACTGGTGACGGTGCCTCTGATGAAGGCGATCGCCCTTTTATCGACCGCAGAAATCTGGATAGCGGAGACACTGAACGTTTATGGCGCTCGGAGTCGCCATATTTTGAGCAACCCAGAGCTTTAGTCGACGC
This sequence comes from Aliidiomarina minuta, assembly GCF_003987145.1. NCBI lineage: Bacteria > Pseudomonadati > Pseudomonadota > Gammaproteobacteria > Alteromonadales > Idiomarinaceae > Aliidiomarina > Aliidiomarina minuta. The sequence continues at coordinate 762,456 of NZ_PIPL01000001.1, forward strand.
TGAAAGCATGACCTTCCTGACGCAACGAGAAGCCAGCGATCAACCGGCTGATTTCTACCTGCGCACTTTAGGTGAAGAACAGCTCACGGCATTGACTCAGACTGAACACCCTATGCCGCATACGCTGGGGATTTCCCGAGAACTCGTACATTATGAACGTGAAGACGGCCTGGCGATGTCAGCCACTCTCTTTTTACCCGAGGGTTATGACGCCGAACGGGATGGCCCACTGCCTACTATAGTCTGGGCTTATCCGCGTGAATACCGCAGTGCTGCAGACGCCGCTCAGGTTTCAGGTTCGCCGTATGAATTTAATCGTATTTCCTTCTGGCGGCCTCAGTTCCTGGCAACGCAGGGCTACGCAGTCTTTGATAACGCGACTATGCCTATTGTCGGGGAAGGCGATAAACGACCGAATGATACTTTCATCGAACAATTGGTGATGAATTCGGAAGCGGTCATCAAAGCAGGTGTCGACAAAGGCGTTACCGATGCTAACCGTGTTGCACTGGGAGGCCACTCCTATGGTGCCTTTATGACAGCGAACGTACTAGCACATTCCGACCTCTTTCAGGCGGGCATTGCACGCAGTGGTGCTTACAACCGTAGCTTAACGCCTTTTGGTTTTCAGCGCGAAGAACGTACCGTATGGGACGACCCGCAACTGTACCTGGATATGTCGCCGTTTTTCTCAGCGCACCAGATAAAAACCCCTTTGTTATTGATACATGGTTCTGAAGATAATAACTCAGGCACCTTCCCTATGCAGAGTGAACGCCTGTATCAAGCCGTTAAAGGGCTTGGTGGAACTTCCAGACTGGTTATGCTGCCGCTGGAGTCACATGGCTATCGCGCACGTGAGTCAATACTGCATATGCTTTGGGAAACCGTTGAATGGCTGGACGAGTTTGTCAAAGATGCTGACACTGAATAATCGCAGCTTATAGCACTAAAAATCCCCGCGTTGTTTACAATGCGGGGATTTTTTTAAGCCACGCTATTTTATTAGCTTATAGGTACTGCGAAAACTTTAATTAAAAAGCACTTGTTTCAACACCTTAAAATAAATAATCTACGCATTGCTTACACTATTAATCTAAGGAAAATGTATATGGACCATAACAATGACATTCCCGATGAAGCTATTACAGGCGCATCAGAGGCTAAACAAAATCTGACACCGACCACAGAAACCACTGATGCTGAAAACAATTTGCCGGTTATTCTTTCAATCTACTGGTCTTTTCTCTGGCGCTCAGTCGCTGTAGGCTTGCTCACGTTACTAATTTTCAGTTTCATTCTCGGTTTTGTTCTAGCCATGATCGATAAAGTAGAGCTTGCAGAAACCCTAGGGGGCATTGCTACCATAGTTATCGCTGTCCCGGTAGGTATCTGGGCTCTGGGTTCCGCATTAAACAAACCGCATAAAGGTTATTCGATAGTTTTTAGCAAAAAAAAGGAACTCTGAATGGAAATCAGAGCAGCCTCTGCTATTTTAGAGGGGCTAACCTAAAGGAACTTTATATGCCAGCCTGCAAAATTACAGTCGTATCTCTATTTTTAGTAACATCAGTAAGCATTGCCGGCCAGGATGAAGAGCATCCGGAAATTATAGTTCCAGATATAGAAAGTAGAGTTGAAGCCCGCGTGCAGGCTGAATTAGAAAGCGCTGAGAACCCTTATGTAATAACCCCTCACCGACCGAATTACGTACTACCGGCAAAATTCAGCACACGCCGCAATGAAAGCTCGTTTGATGATATTCCCGATTCCGATATTATCAATAGCGTAGAGTTTAAAATGCAGTTCAGTTTTAAATACCCGCTCACTACCAGTCTTTTTGGAAGCAAACACAGTATCTGGTTTGCTTATACTCAGCAGTCTTTTTGGCAAGCCTACAATAATCAAGCCTCGCGGCCCTTTCGGGAAACCAATTACGAGCCTGAGGTTTTCATCGCTTTTGATCTCGACTTCGAAGTTCTAGGAATCGATCCTAAATACCTGAATATTAGTCTTAATCATCAGTCTAATGGACGTTCAGAACCTACTTCACGTTCCTGGAACCGGGTCATGGCCGAAGTTATTTTTGAATACGACAACCTGGCATTTTCAGTGCGCCCCTGGTGGCGTATCCCAGAGTCCAGTGACGATGATGATAATCCCGATATATACAGCTACCTGGGCTACGGCGATTTAACTGCCGTCTATAGCTGGGACCAGTACAGTGTGGATGTCATGTTGCGCAATAACCTGCACCGAAGCAACAACCGAGGGGCTATTCAGGTCGGTTTCACCTTCCCCTTGTGGAACCGTTTCAAAGGTTACGTGCAATATTTTAACGGCTATGGCGAGTCCTTAGTCGACTACAACTATCATAACCAAAGTCTGGGTGTCGGTATCATTCTGACTAGCTGGCTATAAATCAATCTATACTTTTATTCTGGCGTAACACCTTAGTTGCGCCCCGCTTCTTTTTAGACTCAATTCTTTTGCGCTTCGCGGAACGCGAAGGTTTAGTCGCAATTCGCCGTTTCTGAGTCACATTGACGCTTTTCACTAAAGCAATGAACTGCTCCAGTGCCAATTCTCTATTATTCAGCTGACTCCGGGTTTCCTGGCACTTAATAATAACCTTGCCACTTTGCGTAATGCGATGATCCCGTAACTGCAACAAACGTTCTTTATAGAACTCAGGTAAAGACGAAGCCTGTATATCAAAAATCAGCTGCGCCGCAGTGGCAACTTTATTTACATTCTGGCCACCGGCTCCACTGGAACGAATGAACTGCCATTCGATTTCCTGTTCTGCAATATTGACTCGGGCTGAGATCTGAATCATGTTAGTCCTGATTAATAAAAAAGTATCGTAAAGCATGCATCCAATGCCCCAGCAAGGAGATTGAAATGTTAGACAAATTTGAGCATGCACTGCATGTTGCCAGAAAATTCCCTATTGCACGAACACTGGCGGTAATCGCAAGTGTTAGCTTAAGCCATGCAGCCCTGGCTGAAAACCTCGAATTACGTGCTATTTCCGCTGATCTTGAACAACAGGTCATTGAATGGCGCCGGGATATTCATCAGCACCCTGAGCTTAGCAACCGCGAGTTCCGCACAGCAGCTCTGGTGGCTGAGCATCTCGAATCACTGGGCATGGAAGTACAGACTGAAGTAGCACATACCGGCGTAGTCGGTTTCCTGCGTGGAGGTAAACCAGGGCCTACTATCGCACTGCGGGCTGATATGGATGCTTTACCGGTCACCGAGCAGACAGATGTACCTTTTGCCTCGACTGCTATAGGTGAATACCGAGGCCAGGAAGTCGGCGTAATGCACGCCTGCGGTCATGACCTGCACGTTGCTATTTTAATGGGTGCCGCTCAACACCTGGCCTCAATTCAGGATGAAATTGCAGGTAATGTGATGTTTATCTTCCAACCGGCAGAAGAAGGAGCCCCTCCAGGAGAAGAAGGCGGTGCTGAATTAATGCTCAAAGAAGGCCTCTTTTCTGAACATAAGCCAGATGCCGTGCTCGGAATCCACGTTTGGTCTGCAGGAACAACAGGTACTATTGGTTATCGCGAAGGAGCGCTTATGGCCTCATCAGATCGTTTTGAAATCTTCGTGAAAGGCGAACAAACCCATGGCTCACGTCCCTGGGGCGGAGTCGATCCTATTGTAGCCGCTGCTCAAATCATTAATAACGTACAGACTATTGTCAGTCGTCAGGTAGATATTACCGCTGCTCCCGCTGTAGTTAGCTTTGGCAAAATTGAAGGCGGCGTGCGCAATAATATCATTCCCGATGAAGTGTACCTGGAAGGCACCATACGCAATTTCGACATGGATATCCGTCAGCAGATTTTTAAAAAGTTAGAGACTACTGCAGTCCACACCGCCAAAAGCAGTGGAGCTGAAGCCGACGTGCATATTCACGAAGGTTATCCTGTAACTTACAATAACCCAGAACTGGTACAGCGCTTAATGCCCACTACTCAACGCGTAGCCGGAACTGATAATGTTCACCAAAATGAGCTGGTTACCGGTGCAGAAGATTTTTCATTTTATGCAAACGAAGTTCCTGGCATGTTTGTGTTCCTTGGCATAACGCCGCCGGGCCAGGACCCTGCAACCGCCCCAAGCAATCATTCACCTCACTTTTATGCGGATGAAGATGCTTTAAAAGTAGGCACCGAACTCTTTGTGAACTGGGTACTTGATTACCCTAAAAGCTAATAAAAAAAGCCCCTGAAAAAATCAGGGGCGAATACTACTTACTTCCAGGGATAGAAAGTTCATCAATCACATCAGACTATTCGTTCCAACAACTATACAAATTCACCTCAATCAAAACGATAATCCAGGCCTTTCATATCCGTTATCGACAGTTTCAATTAATACTTTAAATGCACCAGATGCGCTCATTGTCGCACAAAAAAAGAGCAGTCGCTTTAGGGTTTAAAGTAAAATCTATGTAAATTCAGCAAGTTATAACCTGGCACGCCTCTTGATAGAGAACCTTTGTCTGTAACTACAACAACAAAGGGACGCTCTCATGCAACTCATTATTGCAATTATCAAACCCGCCAAGCTCGCAGATGTGCGTGATGCACTGAATGACATTGGCTGTAAAGGTATGACAGTCACCGATGTCAAAGGATTTGGTCAGCAAAAAGGTCATGACGAACTCTATCGTGGCGCCAAATACCGGGCCGAATTCTTGCCCAAAATCCGACTCGATATTGCTGCAGTCAATGAACAGAGCCAGCAAATCGTCGACACCATTCAGAAGGCCAGCCACACAGGAAGCACCGGCGACGGCAAGATATTTGTCTTGTCGCTGGAACAGGTCGTTCGTATTCGCACATCAGAAACTGATGAACAGGCCATTTAAGGAGCATACTCATGACTATTGAAGAACTAAGTTACTCACTGGATACATTTTACCTGTTGATCAGTGCTGCCCTGGTGATGTGGATGGCCGCGGGTTTCTCAATGCTGGAAGCCGGTTTGGTGCGCAGTAAAAACACCACTGAAATATTAGTTAAAAACATACTGCTCTATGCAATTGCCTGTACTTGTTATTTGTTAATAGGGTATAGGCTCATGTACGGTTCGCCGGACGTTACCGATTTCGCTCCCTCTGCAGATTTCTTTTTCCAGATGGTTTTCGTAGCCACCGCCATGTCTATTGTCTCAGGGGCGGTAGCAGAACGTATGAAATTACTCAGTTTTCTGATTTTCTGTATTGTGCTGACCAGTTTTATTTACCCGATTCAGGGTAGCTGGAGTTGGGGTGAAGGCTTTTTAGACCAGGCAGGCTTTGTCGATTTTGCAGGCTCAGGCATTGTCCATATGGCCGGTGCATCGGCCGCTCTTGCGGGTGTATTGCTGCTTGGGCCCCGCAAAGGGAAGTATGGTAAAGACGGTGAAATCAATGCCATTCCGGGCGCTAACATGCCTCTGGCTACCCTGGGTACTTTCATCTTGTGGATGGGCTGGTTCGGCTTTAATGGTGGCTCACAACTACAGCTTAGCGGTACCGACAATGCAGACGCTATAGCGTTAGTTTTCGTTAACACCAATGCAGCGGCAGCATGTGGCGCACTCGCGGCCTTTGTAATAGTACGGCTGGTCTGGCAAAAAGCCGATTTAACCATGATATTAAATGGTGCTCTGGCTGGTCTTGTTGCCATTACTGCGGAGCCCTCCACACCAACCCCAGGCATAGCTTGTCTTATCGGCCTGGGTGCCGGTTTGCTGGTCGTGCTTTCTATCGTAGTGCTGGACCGGCTGCGCCTGGATGATCCTGTAGGTGCTATCTCAGTGCATGGGGTAGTAGGTTTATACGGTTTGCTGTTAGTGCCCGTCACCAGCAGTGACGCCACGGTTTTAAATCAGCTTTATGGCGCTGGTACCATCTTTGCCTGGGTCTTCGGGCTTAGCCTGGTGGCCTGGTTTCTACTTAAAATCACCCTGGGTATTCGCATCAGTGAAGACGATGAATATCAAGGCAGTGATATTAGTGATTGCGGTGTCGAAGCTTATCCCGAGTTCGTCACTCAAAAAACATCCTGAACTTAAGGGGCCTGCGGGCCCCTTTCTCTTCCACGAATAGCCTGGCGGCAGGTGGAACCTGCCCTACCCTAAACCGTCAACAACGTAGGGCCAGGCTCTCCCTGCCGTGGGCGCTATTTTCAAGCCATAAAAATCAGTTACAAAAAAACCGCCGTAACTTCAGATACGGCGGCTTTTGCGTTTAACGCGGATTATTAATCCAGGTTAACTTCTTCTTCGCCCATGCTGTACAGGGTAAAACTCAGGATGTCCGCGGCCTGATCGATGATCATAGACATCGGCATGCCCGCACCGTGACCAGCATTAACAGCAATGCGGATCAACTGTGGGTTGGTGCCACTGTCTTTGTCCTGCAATTCCGCCGCAAATTTAAAGGAATGCGCAGGTACTACGCGGTCATCATGATCAGCAGTGGTAATCATAGTCGCCGGGTAAGTTACGCCTTCTTCTACATTGTGCAGTGGTGAATAGTCCAGCAGATAGCGGAACATTTCTTCGCTGTCTTCAGCGGTACCATAGTCATGCGCCCAGCCCGCACCAGCGGTGAAGGTATGATAGCGCAGCATATCCAGCACGCCGACCGCAGGCAAAGCAACCTGGAAAAGATCCGGACGCTGAGTCATCACCGCACCGACTAACAGACCACCGTTAGAGCCACCGCGTAAAGCAAGTTTCTCGCTGGAAGTGTAGTTCTCTTCAATCAGGTATTCAGCGGCTGCAATAAAGTCGTCAAACACATTCTGTTTGTTCAACTGAGTGCCGCCCTGATGCCATTCACGACCATATTCGCCACCACCACGGATATTAGGCACAGCATAAATGCCGCCCATATCCATCCAGACTGCGTTCATCACACTGAATGAAGGTGTCAGGCTGATATTAAAACCACCATAACCATAGAGCAGTGTTGGGTTGCTGCCATCCAGATCGATGCCTTCACGGTAGCTGATAATCATCGGAATACGGGTGCCGTCTTTCGAAGTATAGAAAACCTGTTCTGAAACATAGTTCTCAGGATCGAAATCAGCACCTGATTGAATATAAAGATCCGACTCACCGCTGTCAGGATTAAAAGCATAAGTATTAGAAGCGGTTATATAGTTAGTGAAGGAATAATAAAGGGTTTCGTCGTCTTTATTGCCCGAGAAACCACCTACAGAACCCACACCCGGTAAATCGATTTCACGTACCAGTTGACCTTCATAGTCATACTGTTGCACCTGGGCAACTGCATCCACCATGTACTGGGCAAATATATAACCACTGCCCGTTGAAACCCGCAGCACGTTTTCAGTTTCAGCGATCAGATCCTGCCAGTTCGCTGGTTGAGGCTCACTGGCTGAAGTCGATACCAGACGCTGATTAGGCGCATCCAGATTGGTAACCAGGAATAATGTATCGCCGTCGTTATCCAATAAACGTGTATCTGAATCAGTGTGATCCAGAATGGTCACAAAATCGCTGTCAGACTCTGATAAGTCACGTAAAAAAAGTTTATTGCCCGAGGTTGATACGGATGCAGAAACCAGTAGATAACGATCATCTTCGGTAACCTGAGCGCCTACATAACGGTGGATCTCATCTTCAGCTTCACCAAAAATAACAGGATCATCAGACTGCGACGTACCCAGCTCATGATAATAAAGTTTATGCTGGTCGGTCATTTCTGACAACGCACTGCCTTCTGGCTTGTCGTAAGTAGAGTAATAGAAACCCTGGTTTCCGTACCAGGAAATGCCAGTAAATTTAATGTCCGTCAGAGGTTCGACTATCTCTTCTTTAGTTTCGGCATCCAACACATAAATGGTGCGCCAGTCACTACCGCCTTCGGAAGTCGCATAAGCGACTAAAGAGCCGTCGCGGGAAAAACTAAGCTGTGCCAGCGAGGTAGTGCCATCTTCACTGAAAGTATTAGGGTCGAGAAATATTTCCTCTTCGCCACCTTCTTTTTTACGATAGATAACCGATTGATCTTGCAGACCGTCGTTACGTGAAAAATAGATATAGTCGCCTTCAGTAAAAGGCGCACTGACTCGTTCGAAGTTCCAGGCGTCTGAAAGTGTCTGACGCACGCTGTCGCGATAAGGGATCTGCTCAAGATAGGAAAAAGTCACTTCGTTTTGGGCTTCTACCCAGGCTGCGGTTTCTTCGCTGCGATCATCTTCCAGCCAGCGATAGGGGTCGGCCACTTCGGTGCCAAAATAAGTGTCTATTGTGTCTGAGGTTCTGGTTTCAGGGTAAGTCACTGCTTGTCCGTTGTCGTTATTGCTTGAAGACGCTGGCTCATTAGCCGCGCCGCAGGCCGTGAGCAGGGCGAGCGCTGCTAAGGGAAATAAATATTTCATTATTATATAAACTCCAAAAGTTGCTTAAAATTTCAGACAGCGCTGTCACTTAATTGAGCTAAAATTTCCTGAATACGCTGTTGCTGGCGATTGTACCGCTCTTCTTTTTCGCTATGCTCAAGTTGCAGGTTTTCATTTTTATCCTGCAACTCTCTCACCTGCTCTTTGAGCTGATGATTCTGTTCAATCAGACTTTGCACGGCACTTTCCAACTTATTTATCATTGGTTCAGTCATGCTCTTGTATCCAATTCAAAAAAACCAGCCTAAGACGATAATCAATCAGCAGGCTGAATGCCAGTAAAAAACTATATCAGGTTATTAAAGCCCGGTAATCCTGTTCCAACTGAGCGAATGAAAAACCGCCCAAAAAGCGATTAAAGCTCAGCCAGGTCGCCAACCCGCGTAAGTCTTTGAAATGCGGCGGTACATAAGCAGGTGCGCTAACTACACCGGCATCATGCAATTCGCAAATAAGAGCAAAGTCATCCACCGCCAGTTTACCCGATAACAATAACGGCAAACGCTCAATGCGTCCCCGCTGAATGGCTACCTGGATCAGGTTATACACCAGCACAAAACCTTTGATATAGGCTAAATCTTTAGTGAACGGCATTCCATCTGGTGTACTGCCACGAAAAACGCGCTGAGTGAGCGTATAACTCTCGTCAGGACTCATGCCGCGTTCCAGTCCATCACGATAGACGTCAATGAAATTAGCACCAGACGCCGCCATAGCCACTGCCTGAATGCGCTGCACCAGTTTATTCAGGCGTCTTGGAGTAGAACGCAAAGTAACAATTTCGGTCAGGACGGCTAGTCCCTCCTGAGTTACCGTGGCGCTGGGCGTGCCTTTACTTAATGACGTCAGATAAGGCTGTTTAAGACCATTTTGAGTGGTGCCCACATGAATCCAGCCTTCATGCACTTCCAGAATATCCAGCTCACGTTGCGAGAACTTCACGCCCTGATTAAGCTTAATTCGATCGCTGCCTGCGGAGGCGTCACTGACAATGCCATCTGACAGCATCACCTGCACGGAGAGTTCGGACATGCTGCTATTTAGTTGTGCCTGCAGTTTTTCCACCGCATCCGCCGCCTCGATGTCTTTGTCTTCTTCCGGTAACGCATTGGTACTCAACAAACCCGACAAAGGTTCCTGCAGCATACTTGCCAGCTCGCTCAAGGTGGGCTCCCCGGCATGAAATTTGTCATCCGGATGGCCATAAAGCTCTACTGAGAGTTCATGAAAATCAGGCGTACCACGGGACTCCAGCATACGTATGACATCTTTATACTCGCGACAGGCACGGCTCATAAGCTGAGTGATCGGGCTTAACTGGCCCAGTTCCTTTACAATATCCCGTTGCAGCTGGGAAAAACCATGACGCAACTCAACAGGATCAAAACCTAAATTACGGCTCTTATAATAATTCTGGTCAATAGCGGGTAAACGCTCGCCCTTATGTTTGAAAAACTCATCGCGCACGGAACGATCCCAATTAATCGCATCCAGCACCCGTATAGGCGACTGCAAAGCAACCAGCCGTTCCGAAAGCACTCTGGCACTGTCTAACAGATGTTTCTCAACCATACTCACTAACGCCCTATTTTAATTTTATCTGCAACCAGACCAGGCGATGATCCGAACTCGCGCTGCGACTAGCCACCAGTTCATAATCAGCTTCATCGATAGCCGGCCAGAAAACACCACTGTCCATTACCTCCAGACCGTGAGCCGAAGGGATTACGTAGTCTACCCGGGCACGCCAGCTGGCAGTATGCGCCGCTGCATGAGGATTATCCAGCGTATGCTCCGCCGCACCACGACTGACCGGTGTGATATCGCCCTGTACAACGCGATTTTCCAGTAAATGAACAATAGCCGAACGTATACTGTCGCCTTCCACCGGCGATGAGTTTAAATCGCCCATAATGAGAAAACGAGTGTCGTCCGGCAAGGCGCCGCTGCGTCCCTGATCGTCATAAATATAGTCGCCCTGCCCCCGACTTATATAATCGTTCCAGAAACGAATTTCGTCGTGATTGCGTTTGCCATTACGATTTTCCGGACCATCAAAAACAGGCGGTGTTGGGTGACTGGCCAGCACATGCACTGTCTTGTCGCCTACTTGCAGTGGAATGTCCCAGTGTGATTTCGAAGATAATGGAAATTGCGCCCAGGCCTCTGGACTATACCAGGGACTTCCGTCAGCCTGGAGAGTTACCTTATGGTCGGGCATGTCTTTCCATTTAAAATGGCGAAAGGTGCGTATCTGCTCTTCCTCTATGGGGAAACGCGACAATAACAGCATGCCATACTGACCCGGATAAACGCCATATCCCCAGGCGTCGGCCCCAGTGCCCGATTGTTCGCCGTCACGATTGAGATCATACGGGCTGGGCTGACCGGTATTTACCTGGTCATAAAAATAATGCCCATAATGGATAGGTTCGGCCCCTTGCTGGGATACCGCCAGATAATTTTGCAAAAAAGCTTCCACGCCCTTTTTCGGATTTTCAATGTAGTCAAACTCGGTCAGTAAAATAACGTCCGGGCGCTGCAACTGGATAATTCGTGCTATGGCCTGGATCTGCGCTTCGTCTCCAGCACGCAGACGTTCAATGAGCACCTGTTCGCTCTTCTGCTCATCGTCTCCGACATAATTTTCAGCCTCCATGCTGACATTAAAAGTAGCGACCCGTATTTCCGCAGCCGAAGCAAACATGCTGACTCCTGTTAACAGCAGGCCGCATACACCTGTAATGAAAAATTTCATAAAGCTTCCGTATATTATTCGATAGTGGCCGCAATCACATAGTCGTGCCCTGAAGGGAGTCCATTGTATTTGACCAGCAGCTGCATGCCTATACGATGCATATTCTCGATATGTTTTAACATGCTTTCGGCGACCTGTTTATCCGCAAAATGGGCAACACGTTGTCGACACATCCCCAACTGACTATTTATAAAGCGCTCACCATAACGTATTGGAAACCGTTGGCCGCTAATGACTGTATAACCGGCCCGTTTTAAGTGCCGCATGACCCAGTCACTGGGATATTCCCGATAAGGTCGCTGGCGAGCCAGCAACAGGCAAGCATCACGCAGGCGTCCGATATCGCCTATGTACTGCCCCACTTCGTCCTGAGCAACCAAAGGTACGTAGGGCTCAAGCGCGGTAATGTAGAGACGTCCGCCAGGTTTCAGGTGGGCTTTAATACGTTCGAGCACAAGATCCTGCCAGTAAGGGGCAAATCCGTCGACCGCACCAATAAAATAGTCCAGTAACAGGGTATCAAATTGCTCACCGCGCAGAAGCTTATCATCGATCCAGTTGCCTACCAGAATTCTATCCTGCTCACGCAACTCGCCCGGATAATCACGCTCTGAATTCCGCGCCATACTGGCCGAAGCCGTAACAGCGGTCCAGCTCTCAGTACTCAGAGTGCTTATCCATTGCAAGGATTTAACGCCGGTGCCGACATCTAAAACATGTCCCCAGGGACGATCCTCGTGCAGTGCTTCTATATGCTTAAATAAACCGGATATATTTTTTGTTTGCAAAACCTATACCTCTCACATCAGATTGTTACTTTATAACATACAGATGTGAGATTTTCTCAGTCATTCACTATAAGATTCAGTGACTTTTTCATCTTCTTTGACATACACCCATTCACCAACCCGATTGCCAGATTCATACTGACCTGCAATGACGACATCGCCCTGGCCGTTGGTGCGCTCGTAGGTTCCATGCCGCTGACCTGCCCGGTACTGAACCCGTTCCACACCGCCCGTCCAGCGGGTTTGTACAAACCAGCCTTCGCGTTTTCGATCAAGGAATTCACTGCGATCCTGCACCTCACCATTACCGCCATAACCTTTAAACAAGCGCCAGCGTCGATTATTGCTTTGTATGCGCTCTTCTTCGAGCTGACCATAAGCATTATACTCCTGACGTAACGTAGCGGGTCCATAATCTGACTCCACAGGCTCTTTTAACTGAATTAAAGAACCATCAACGTGGTAGGTACGCAGCACCACCTCATTTTCATCTTCATTCAACAGCCGATAGCTTTTCTTCTGACCGTTGGCATGCCACTCCCACTGTTCGCCGACCATACGACCATGCTGGTAATTTTGTCGCTGCTGAACCTGACCATTAGCAAAGAAACTGACTTGCTGGCCGTGCAATTCACCATTTAAATAACTGGTTTGCTGCCGTTTACGTCCTTCTTCATCATATTCAGTCAGTATGCCATGCCATTCGCCCTGCAAGGTGCGAAAGCCCTCTTTCAGCAGAGTCCCGGACTCATAATAAGCACGATAAGGACCGTAAAAACGCATAGGATCAAGGTTCAGGCGAATAATTGATGTTTCCAGATAGGTGGCTCCGGACAGGTAATTGACCTCTACCTGATAGCCCCGTTCTTCCGCTTCTTCCCAGTTATCCAGCACATAAACCGCATCCGCTTCAACGGTGCGCTCCATATCATGGTTTAACCATATAGTGTCGGCCGTGGCTACGGGAGTAATGCTCAGACAGAGCACCGCCCAGATACCGGTAATCACTTTCATTAATAAACTCCTCGCAACGCCTGCAATCTCCAGGAGGTAGACGCGCTGCGGTCTTTTTGGTTCCACTCTACAGGTAAGTCTAGTCAATCAGGTCCTCAGGCGCGCGCTCTTCGGTGACATCACCATCCTGATAGATGCGTACCGACGAAAGCGTACCCTGAAAATAATAATGCTCTTCACCGTGGCGAACGCCATGTTTATAATCAGTCACGGCTTGTAACGCACCATTTTCCTCAAACTGGATTTGTCTACCATGGTACTGGCCTTCATCATCATACTGCGAGATTCCGAGTAAATAGCCTTGTTCTGAATAACTACGCCATGTCCCAACCTGCGCACCGGAGGCAAACTTGCCTTCCATAAAGGCAGTGTTATGAGAATAACTGTCCCGGATTCTCCAGGGACCATAACGCTGACCTTCAATATATTCGCCTTGGGTTGTCAGTTCGCCATTTTCATAACCACGAACCTCACCATGCAGTTCGCCATGACGATAGTGTTCCAGCCTGACTAACTGGTCATCTTCATCAAGCTCTCTGCGCTCACCGTGTAACTTTCCGTCGTCGTCATAAAATTCATAAAACTGACGATAGCCCAGGTTCTGATACCACTCGCCCACGCGGGTGCCATGTTTATAAGCACCTGAAGCCAGTACGTTGCCTTCACCATCGACTTCTTTATAGTCACCGTGATACTGCCCCTCAAAAGACTCAGCTTCTGTATAGCCGTCGTCCCAGCGCATGTTAAAAGAGCGGCCATGACGTCTGCGATCCAGGGTTTCGCTTCGCTCAACCAGTTCGCCATCGACATCATAACGCTCCCTGAGATACCATCTGTTATCGTCACTTTGCGTAGTTCGACGACGCAATTGACCAGCGTCATTGTATTCCTCAGTCAAAGTTGCCGGACCGTACTCTGAATCCACCGGTTCTTTAATGCGTTCTTTACTGCCATCTTCGTAATAAGTGCGGGCTATCTGCTCGTTGCCTTCTTCATCAAACACCTGGTGGCTCTGTAGTGTGCCATTGGCATACCATGACTTGTGTTCACCAACCTGGCTACGCATGTCATATTCGCCACGGCTTTTGATCTGACCATCCTCAAAGTACTGTTCTGACAGTCCATGTAAACGGCCGTCTTTGTAGTGTCTTCTCGCTACCAAAACGCCTTCATCGTTCCAGCGTTTCTCTTCGCCTTCTTTGCTGCCGTTAACATAATGGTTTTGCAATCGCTGCTGGCCACTGGGGTAATACGACTTATAAGGACCATGGCGCTCATTATGTTCAACATGCTGTTCACGAAGGAGCTGCCCGTCTTCATAATAAGTAACATAAAGGCCATGCACCTGGTCATCTCTATAGGGAGCTTCCCAATGTACATTGCCATTCTCGTGGTAAGTGACCACAGTCCCCTGATGCAATCCTTGTTCATCCCGGGTGCCTTCCTGCAGCACCTGTCCGGACCTGAAGTACAGACGGTAATCCCCTGTCAGGGTGCTGTCAGACACTTCGGGCTGATCGATAAAGCTTTCAAAGCGTAACTCCCCGGACAGGAAGTTAACCCGCATCAGATAACCTTCGTCGGTTTCAATAATTTCATCCAGCACAAAAGTAGCTTCAGCTTCTGCAACCGGCTGCATCTCTTCATTCAGCCAGATACTTTCTGCGAAGGCTGCAGAACTCAGCAACAAAAGGGTTAGAGATAGTAATGTTTGTTTCATCATAATTCCCTGATTCAGTCCTGATGCGCAGCATCTGCAGATGGCAATGCCGGAAACTGATGCTCCCATTCCCGTGCAAAAGCATCTCCTGATGCCTGCAATTCTTCTACCCGTTCAACACGGCCGGCAATTCGTAAAAAGCCTTCTTCAGTAACAAAATCGTCCAGCGTTAAACGGGTCAGATCCAGACGTCGCTGATTACCAAACCCCGGCGGCGGTATCACTGTCAGAGCTCTGTCCGTAGTGTCCAAGAAACGATAACGACGTAACAAATCAACCAGTACCATATCGCTATGGGTGTCCTGCCAGTCATCGCCAAGCAACTCAGTGACAGCAATCAGCCAGCTTTGCTCGCCCAGTTCAAGATCCAGCGCATGCCATTCCGGCTCACCTCCACAACTCATACTGAGCACCACTTCATGCTCATAAAAAAATTCCCGTACTCCATCTTCGGTCGCCAGCTGATACACCACTTGCTGAGGCAATGACAATTCGCGATGCATATGCTGCTCGCGAGGGTCATGTTCGCGCCAGGTAATCGCGCGGCCCGCTTCTTCAACATCGGAGGTCTGCTGCAACTCACATAAAGCCGCCTGTTCGTGACTGAGCGCCATATAAAGTTGCGGGCGGTCAAAACTCACCGGCTCGACATTCTGAAGGCTGTTCAACTGGAAGTTGAAATCGGTCCGCGAAGGATTGGCATAATCAGGGTACTTAGAAAACAGATAGTGGCTGGACGTAGGTTCCAGCTCAATATTGCTTAATGCCGCATCAGGGTCATAAAAACGTACCTGTTTCTCCTGCACAGGCTCATCACCGATAAGAAAGGTCATCAAGCGGACCTTATTAGGGCCTTCGTCTGCAAAATACAGCGTATAGGTCGTCGGGTAATAACCCTGGCGGATTACCTCAAGCAGACTGCGTTCGCCGTCATCCAGCCAGTCAGGTGTATTTTCTGCCCGATCATATTGCAGACTGCCATCGCTCGGGCCATCAATGCTGATGCCAAAATAGGCTTTTTCGGTATACTCCAGCTTAAGATAATACACGCCCTCTTCATCGGCAGGCGTCAGTATTGCTCGCGCGCCATGATGCTCCAGAACGGTTTCGCTGTCTTCTACAGGCAATTCAACCAACTCATAAGTAACAGGAAAGCGTTGTACCGTGGCTTCAATGGCCGCTAACTGCTCAAGCTTAGTTGCCATATCAGTCCAACCCAGGGGGTAGACATCGACACCTGTCTGCATAGCCTCGTCGTCACCATAATGATAGGTGAAGGCATTCACCCCGTGCAGGGTAAGATCCAGAACATCACCATTCTGATCCAATGCCTGAAAATCAGTTATTTCAATATGGCCCAGACTTTCCATGTCAAACACATCATGAATATAACGTAAGGACAGTTTGTCATCATAGTCATCAATGCTCCCGCTGCTGGTTGGGAAAACCTTCGCTTCACTGGCCAGCTCAAGGTCGTCCAGCGTGTCTGGCAAAGCTGAAGTGTCTATAGGGAAACTCTGGCCCGCGTCGCGCAAAAACTCCAGGTCCTGACCAGACTGCCAGTCTGCTGGCAGCACAGTAGCGACCATTCTTGCAGTGCCTTCCACATAGTCGTCCTGCAAAGGCATATCGACAATTAAGGTCGAGCGTTTCAACCAGCCCGTGCTGCGTTCCATCAATATATAACCGTAAAGCTTAATCTCGTCGTTTTCTCCCTCGATCAACAGCGTAACTAATTGGTCATCCAATTCTTTTACGGTCAGAGTGACCTCGGGGAAAGGTCCCTCAGCAGGCATTTGCTGAGTAGCACCTTCCCTTAAAGTGATACCGCTGCCATAACCGGGGCGGCTGAACTCGTCCTGCAATAACTCACGAATGGGGTCAAAACCGTCTTCATCCATACGGTCAATATTGTGATGAATAATAAAATCGGTAGCCTCGCCGCTCTGTTTATCCACTTGCATAGTGAAGCCGCCTTCCATCAACGGCCACAGCTCTTCCTGGCGGTAGTCAGGAGCATCCAGGCTACTGAATCCACCACGTCTGAAACGCATGCGTATATACTGAGGTTGCAGCAACACATCGTACGTAGAGGACTGTTCTTCTACGTCGTAGTCCATAAACATATGAGTGCGCACACGCTCGGAATCACTTCCACGAGAGCTGGTGGCTTCAATAAAGGTTTCGCTATACATCTGATAGCGACGGTGTTCACCATCATCAGGTTTAAATTGCAACGTTTGCGGTGGTTCAGAACATGCCATCAAGGCTAAAGAACAACCTAGCAAGAGAGAGAGTCGTTGAAGCATCTGCTTGTTTCCTTACAAATTTAGACAGAGTCTATGAAGAGGCTCGTAGCATACATTTGTCGAGAATGATTCTCAACGGAGGGTGAGTTAGGTCCGGTTATCTTTACACTTTATTGATACTGATTCACCGCCTGCTGTACTTTCTCCAGATAACGACGGGTTTCCGCAAAGGGATGTGTCGTGGTCAAATGCTGGTAGACCTGATCCGGTGTCATGCTGTTAATGCGCCTCACTGCGGTTTCCCTGTCCGCGGAAAACGCCCGGAAAACATTACCTGCACCGCCGTTGTAGGCCGAAATCATGGCATAACGCCGACTCTGTGGGTTCAGTACCCGGGGTAAATAGAGATCATCCAGCAGGTATAAATAAGCACTGCCTATATCTATATTAAAGTCAGGCTGAAAGAGCTGCTGCCGCGTCGGTTCGCCCGCGATCTTTTTCACCTTTTCGAATACATCCCGCCCAGCTGTTGCCGGTACTACCTGCATCAGGCCAAAGGCATTAGCATGGCTGACTGCATAAGGATTGAAACTGCTTTCGACTTCAATCACCGCATAAACTAGCGCCGGCGACACTTGGTACTGCTGCGCAGAAGCTAAAACATATTCTGAAAACTGCAGCTGTCGCAGTTTAAGATGATTGTCTACCAAAGGCGTCTGGACTGCATAAATACGACGATCATCCAAAGATTGTTGTTGCAAGTGATTGGACACCAAATAGTCCGCAAACCTGTTGGCACGCCATTCATAACGTATGGGCTGTTGTTCATGATCCAACACCTGGCCCAGCAGGAAAGGCTCAGCGCCAGTCTGAGGCTGACGATCTGAGAAGATATCTTCAATACTAAGATCTTTAGGTGTTAATAAAGCCAGCTGAGTAGCCCGCTGCAACTGTTCACGTGGGTTCTCAGTGGCTATGGTTTCTACTCTCAAATACCCGCGCTCAAAGTCAACAATGGCCCGGGCCTGATAGTCATTACTGTATTTGACCAGGCGTTTATCTGATGAGACTTCTTTTTCGTCCTTGCCCCAGATACTTTCGATCAGTTGTTCCAGCGCTATTAAGAGTTCGCGCAGTTCTGCAACATCACGAAACACTTCCGAATCCGTATAGGGCTCGAGTTTTTCTTCCAGCACCGCACGCGCATGCTCCCGCGCACCAGTGCGGTCCGCAATCTCCAACCACTCCTGTTGGCTCAAGCCGCAACTGAATAAAAAGCCTGAGAGCATCAGCAGTGTGATACGAATTTTCTGGTTCAAGATTTCAGCTGAGCCTCAGTAGATTCATCGAATACCTGCTCCGATTTGCCCTGCATACGCAGCAGCATGTCTTCCGCTATTTTTTTGCCCCGCTCAACACCCGGCTGATCAAAAGAGTTAAGCTTCCACACTACACCCTGA
Organism: Aliidiomarina minuta; assembly: GCF_003987145.1. Classification (NCBI taxonomy): domain Bacteria; kingdom Pseudomonadati; phylum Pseudomonadota; class Gammaproteobacteria; order Alteromonadales; family Idiomarinaceae; genus Aliidiomarina; species Aliidiomarina minuta. The sequence goes on from NZ_PIPL01000001.1 coordinate 780,889, forward strand.
ATAAAGACTTTATGCTCATAAGCAGCCACCAGGGCACCAAAGGTTTCAGGCGTCAGCTCGTCAATAGCCAGTAGATTCGTTGGATTGTCACCCGGATAATGGTCCCGGGCCGATTCACCACGAAAACCAAACGCCATTAAACGGCGGTGTGCCAGGCAGTTGGCAACGGCCAGATCCTGTTGCCGGGCCAGACTTTGCTGCACAGACTCCGTGAATTTCGCCGCCTGCCGTTTACGCACCAGCACAAAGTCAGCGCTAAACTTGTCATAGCCCTGATGCAAATGCTGAAAAAAAGCATGCTGCCCGTTCGGCCCAAAACCACCCCAGATAATAGGCCCTGTCGGATAATCAATCGGATGGTCAGCAAAATCACATTGCTTACCATTGCTCTCCATATCCAGTTGTTGCAGATAACTGGGCAAATGTCGGAAGCGGCCGTCATAAGGCAGGATCGCCAAATTATTAATACCACGCTCTTCGCGGTTATATAAGCCTGTTATCGCCATGAGCATGGGGATATTCTGCAATAACGGTGCACTGGAAAAATGCTGATCCATATTGTGAGCTCCAGCCAACAGGCGCTCGAATACACGCAACCCACAGGTTGTAGCTATAGACAGGCCGATTGCTGACCACATCGAAAATCGACCGCCTACCGATTGACTGAAAGTAATCTGATGCGCAGGCGGTATGCCGTAGTCCGACATTCTTTGTGGATTGGCCGACAACCCGATCATATGGTTTTGCAGCCAGTCTGTTACCGTTTTGCCTACATTAGCAAAAGCAGGCTTTATCCATTCGCGTACCGTATCAACATTAGCGAAAGTATCTATAGTGCCAAAAGACTTGGAAGCCACAATAAACAACGTAGTTTCAGGATCAACAATGGGTAGTACCGCATACAACTGGCCGCCATCCATAGAAGATACGAAATGAGTCTGGATCCGGTGCTGTTGCACATCGCTGGCAAATTCAGCCAGTGCAAAGCTGGTCATCAGTGGCCCTAAATCTGAGCCCCCTACGCCTATGTTCACGATATCCGTAATAGGTTTTCCGGTTGCACCTAACCAATTACCACTACGAAGTTTGCGTACAATCGTCGCAAACTTCGAGGTTTTCACGTCTTTTACAACTGACTCTACTGAGCGACTTAATACATGGCTGACACTGCGTCCCTCGCTGGGGTTTTGAAAACTGCCACTGAGCAACTGTTCACGAAGCTCGTCAAAATTAGCCGGAAGCCTCTTTTTCACATAGTTTTCAATAGTTTCAGGAGCTAAAAACTGATAACTCCAATCCAGCTGCAAACCATCCAAATGGGCCTTTCTCAACGGCGTATTGAGTTCCTTGTTCATGGGTTTTCCTTGTGGCAGGTAAATACTGATTGTTAGGCAAACATTAGCATAATCACCCAAAGTAGTCAGCTGAGTGGTCTACACTAATAACTGACTTCAGACCTTTATCATGAATAGGAGATCTAATATGCATAAATTGCTTATCGCATCCTGTTTCACTGCACTCACAGTCGCATCCCTCAGTAGTGCCAGTGCAAATGAATTCAGATTATACAGTCCGGACGTCGAAAGTGACGGTGAAATTGATTCATCTTTTGAATATGATGGTTTTGGTTGCAGTGGTGATAACCAATCTCCTGAATTACGTTGGGAAAATCCGCCTCCTGGTACCCGCAGTTTTGCAATTAGCGTCCATGACCCTGATGCCCCGACGGGCTCAGGCTGGTGGCACTGGCGTGTGATTAATATCCCCAGTGATGTAGACCACCTGGCAGCAAACGCTGGCGCCCCAGACGGTAGCAACATGCACGAAGATGCAGTTCAGATACGCAACGATTACGGTGATAAAGGCTGGGGAGGACTTTGTCCACCAGCCCATGGCGAACCTCATCGTTATACCTTCACAGTCCACGCGCTGGATGTCGAAACCTTAGATGTACCCGATGACGCTTCGCCCGCTATGGCAGGCTTTATGATTCATCAGCATCGCATTCATGAGGCTGGATTCATGGCTACCTATACGCGTTACGAAGACTAATACAGATGGCTAACGGGTGGTTTACTTTGCAATCAGCCATCCGTTAGTCATCTTTTACGTTTTCAGACAGCGATTTTGCGATATCAATAAAGAACTGAACATGCTTAAGCTCCAGGTTGGGTATCTCTTTCACATGTTGCGAAGGACTATAGTCAGGGGTTAACCCTATTTTTGGAATTTCTTCGCCGGACAGATAGCGGACGAAGTCCACCAGCGAAATTTCCAGTGCGTCACATATCTTAAAGACCAGAAGCAAAGATGGTCGTTGCTCGCCTGCTTCAATACGCGAGATCGTAGACGCCTCAGTGGATGCAAGTAAAGCCAATTCCCTGATTGAAATCCTTTTCTTACTGCGAAGTTTTTTTAGCGTAAAACCTGTTTGATCGTTTAACGATTTATTCAGAACTTTGTACCTTAAATTTGCAGTCTGATTTTCATTATATCGACTATATCCTTAAAAACTTTCTTATTCACTGGCGCGAGCCTTGCGTAATACATATCCATCTCAGCAAGCTTAGCTTCGAGTTTATCTTCAGATCTCAGATCAGCCCCCACGTTATCGGTTGTTATATCCGCAAAAAAATCACTGCCAGAGAGTCCAACAGCATCAACAAGCGTTAATGCCAACTCAAAAGAGGGAATCTGCGTTCCCTGCTCAATACGGCTGATAGTCGCACCGCTGACTCCAGCTTTTAGTCCCAGTTGCTGTTGCGACAAGCCTAAGTTCTTACGAATATTATATAACTTATTTCGAAACTGCATATGTTGACTCTGCTCCCCTGTCTTTTGCTCTCCCCGCATTACATAAAAGTATATTGCAGAAAACCTCTTCTGTTGATATTGTTGCGAAAACGTAATTAATTAATGTTAAATTACTTTTTAGCAACACCCCTGAAACACTGAAGTACAGGATCCGCAAATTAACTATCAAGGAGTAAAAAATGAGTGCGGTCACCTCACAATCTAACCAAATCCATAAATTTCACTACCTAAATTCAGCTCATATTTCTTATCTGTCCCCACTCCCGAGATTACGCCACCCATGTCCGGAAAGATCTGAAATTTACATTCCGGTACCCAGGGTAAATTTAGCAACGCTGGACTCTGGCATTTAAAAAGGCGAGCTCAGTGTGAACTTAAATATCATAGAAAACTTCAGAAACGACTTAAGACACCATTTGATTCCCCTGCATTATCAAACGGTTATTAATTATCAGGAAAACAGCGTCTTCAGCATGGAGGCCTTATTAAACTGGTCAAAAATCAAGGAATATGACGTATCTTTAGAAGCACTGATAAGCGAAGTTGAAACCAACGAAACACTTTGCCTGGAATTGGACCGCTATGTGGCTACAACTGCTTTGCATGAGTTTAACAGTATATGCACTGAGTATCCTTACTCAGGCTCGATCTCCATTAATATATGCCCACGCAGTCTTGAGACTTTAGACTTTGTCGATTTTTTAAAAGACCTCATACAGTCATTAAATAAGATGCAATTTTCCAGGCTTATAATTGAAATAACAGAACGAAATGAATGGCTGCATCCTGCTTTGATTCTGGAGAATATAAAAAGATTAAGAAAAATGGGCGTTCAGGTTGCTGTAGATGATTTTATTACCGGTTATTCCAACTTTGGAACTTTACTGAATGAAGATGTGCGAATAGTAAAACTCGATAAATCGCTGACGGCGCGTCTGCTAACTGACAAAATGGTGCGCAAATTCTTTTCGTCATTCTATGCATTAAGCCAACAACTCGGTAAAGAGGTCATTGTCGAAGGTGTGGAAAAGATAGAGCAGGCTTTGATTTTACGTTCCGAGGGCTATGCCCTATTGCAAGGCTACTACTTCTCAAGACCTATGAAAAAAGAACTTATGGTGAGGTATTTAAAAGGGCTTGAGAGTGTTTAGTATCGACAACGAAAGCATAAAAAAGAGTGACACCACCTAGACCTGGTGTCACTCTTTTTTTCCTAAGTTTCATATCAATGACCTTCTATTGGAATCTCAATCTATTGGAATCTCAATGGGACACCGCTCACAGGTCTGCCAGGAACCTTCAATAGGATTAGCCCCCGACCACTCTCGATAATTAAAAGTTCGATATTCAGACTCTACTGAATCCTCAATCTCAATTCGAATTTGAATTTGAATATAATTTGGGCCGCCATGGTAAATCCCAGCTTCATGAATGGCCTGGGTAGCTCCAGTGGATAAAGCTGCCCCCCCGCTGCCCCAATTAAGAGCCCGTGGTCGAGTGACTGTAATAACTTCATCTACTTCGGAACGGTCATCGCCATCACTTAAGATTACAACCTGTGTTTCCGCAAGTTGCTGCTCAGCGCCTTTAAATTCAACAAGCCGAAAGTAATTGTCAATTACCGCGTCAACCTCATGCGGTTGTAACCACAAGGCATCAGCTAATTTCTTCTGCCTGCTTTTTAACTTAGCCTCCAGTCGCTGTTCTAATTTCGCTGGGATAGCCTCACCCCGGTCAAAATATGAAAAGGCATCCATATAAACTTGTGTTTTGTATATCGGTTTTCCTTCAACGATCGGCTTCCCTTCGTTAAGCGCCTGATGGATTACCGATACAAAGTGATGATAACGACGCAAATCACTTATACCTAGAAGATGAGCGTAATTCTGTAGTCGTTGACAGGTCTGTGCTCCAGAAACCGATTGATTACACTGCGATTCCAAATCCTGCAGAGTCGTTGGATCATGTATTTCCGCCTGAGCACTATGCATAGCAAGGGTAAACAGACTAACTGGCAGCGATATGGTGAGTATCTTACTAATCATTTTGAACTTCCTTATTAACTTAACTTTTAGTAAGTAGCTCAAAAAGCATACAGGGAGAAATAACAGAAGTCGAGGTCACTGTCGAAGGCGTAGAAAAAATAGAGCAGGCTCTGATTAAGTTAACTACGCCGTATCCCGGCGCAGTTAACCTGTGTTCTCAGAGGTATTTCAGCCAGGCCTGCTGGCTTTTGCGTTTATAGGCATTAAAAATACGGGTCGGTTTATACAGGGCGATCGCTAACACAGCGCTTATCAGCCAAATATAACCTATATGATCAACGCCAAAATAGATGCCTTTGTTAGTGCCCCAGATAGTGACCGCAATGCAATACAAAGCCAGCAATACATATAAATGCAACACATAAAAGAACATAGGTGCCCCACCATAACTCGCCAGAATATTGTTTAAACGACTGTTAAAACGTTCCAGCAAATACAAACCGGCAAACATGCCCGCCAGAGTTATTAGCAGGAAGTTCAGTGACGGCGGATACTTGGTAATATTAAAGAAAGACATCAGGCTGTCATTCACACCGCTATATAGCTGCCACGGCTGAGTTTCACCATATAGATTAAAACCTCTTAAAACGACAAAAAGCGCTGCACAGGCAATGGCTGTGATCGCTAAGTAGCGCTGCCGCTTAGCGGCTTCCATTGCCCGGCCATAGAGAGGACCCGCCGCGTATCCCAGCAGAATCACACCAATCCAGGGCAGAACCGGGTAACTGACTCGAATCGTCAAGCTATCACTTTGCCATAAATTGCCCCGATCATGCAGTATGGTCCACAGACTATAACCCCACTGCCCCGGCTCAAAGTTGATCACATCCAATGCATTATGCCCCGCCACCAGCAAACCACCGACGGTAAACAATAACCAGCGCGGCCAGCTGACACAGCAAGCCAGTGCCAGCATGCACAGTCCTATCGCCCAGATAACCTGCAGCCAGATAGTGTCGTAACTGCCCAACCAGGAAAATGTGATCAAAGTAACTTCAAGCACAATCAGAAACAGGCCGCGACGCCAGAGGAAGTCGCGGGTTTTGTGATGATCATGGCCTCGTGACTGGCTGAACAGCCAGGCCGATAAACCGGTCAGAAATATAAAGGCTGGTGCGCAGAAATGGGCCGCAAAACGACTCCAGAATAGAGGACCATTCGTGTCGGCAATCACCATAGGATCGCTGACCTGTGCATGTAAAAAGAAACGTTCACGTACATGGTCAACCAGCATCAGTAAAATCACCAGCCCGCGCATAGCGTCGATGCTGTTAATACGTTTTTTAAGTTGTTCAGAAGTCATAACGAAGGCTCACTGAGAATTGTCGTGGTGCGCCCGGAGTCGTCCACATGGCAGCATAAGAGTTTGCGATATAGTGGGCATTAAAAAGGTTGTCGACATTAACCTGCAGCAACCATGAGTCACTCAAGCGCTGGCCGTAGAACACATCCACAAGTGTATATGCTGGAAGCCGATAACCGGGCCGCACGGTATCGCCGAGTCGTTCGTCAACATACCGCACCCGGGTACCCAGGTGACCATCAATAGCAAAACGTTGCAGGTAATGTTTTATATAAAGATTGGCGGTATGGCGTGGCACGTTAATCAGCGGACTGCCTTTGGGAATGGTAATGCCCCAATCCAGGTTCACCATTTCATTACTGGTTTTTGTGTCCAGAAAAGCATAAGCCAGCCGTAATTCGGTATCTGCACCCAATGATGTCGTCAGGTCAAGTTCCAGCCCACGACTTGAAGCCGCTCCCAGTGAGGCTGGGAATCCAACGTTAACCGGATCCGAAGTCAGAATATTGGTTTTAGTCGCATCAAAAAGCGCTCCGTTAAGTGCCCAATCACCACGCTTCCACTTAAAACCCATTTCAAAGGATTCGCTTTCTTCCGGGTCAAAACCATTGCCCGCTGCATCGGTACCACTGAGCGGTAAAAAGCCCTCCGAATAACTGGCATACAGGTTCAGCTCAGGGTTTGCTTTAAACAGCAAACCTGCCCGTGGACTCAGACGTTGGTCACGCTGTTCTGAAAACACCCCATTAATCTGCTCTTCCATGCTTTGCTCAAAGTCATCCAGGCGCAGCCCCAGCAGGCCGTCCCAACGCTCACTGATAGCAAACTGGTTCTGGACATACACACCCCAGGCCTGCTGGGTTTCAAAGTTGGCATACAAAGGAACAGGCACAGGTTCGGGTTGATCACGATATACCGGCTCAAAAATATCGATTTCATACTCACCCGCTTCGGGCCTTACCCGGGCCAGCATGGTATAAAGCTCATAATCGTATGCATCCGCGCCTAGCAGAATATTGTGTGTAGTACCCAATGCATTGAGACTGCCGCTAAGCTCCCAGCGCAACGAGGTGTCTTCGGAATGGTAATCACGATAACGACGCTGACGGGTTAAAGTACGGCCATCTGTAAATAACTGCTGGCGAGCTGGAGCCAGTTCAGCATCGGAGGAATAACCGCTTAATTCAGAACTCCGATGACTAATACCGCCGGCCGTAAACCAACCATTATTAAGGCGATGCTCAAGTGTCAATTGATGACCACGTGCGCTTATTTCTGTCGGCCCATCGGCAGGTTCACCTAGATAACGTTCACGAGGTATGGTTTTGGTATCGTTGTCTAATACCACGATACCGCGGTCAAATAACTGCGACTGTTGCAGATACTCAAATTCGTATAACAGCGCCGTATTATCTGCAAGCTGCCAACGTACAGAAGGGGTTATCACCTTTTTTTCACTGTTTACATAATCTCTGAAACTGCCGTGGTCCTGCCAGGCACCATTAATCCGAAAGGCCACATCATCGCTGATGCCGCGGGTATAATCACCTTCCAGTCGATAACGGTCATTGCTGCCAGCCGACAGTTTCAGATAACCTTCAGGGGCATATTGAGGCTTGCGCGTAGTGATATTGATAATGCCGCCCGGATCAGAACGGCCATATAAAGCTGAGCCCGGCCCTTTCAGTATTTCTACGTATTCGATGTTAGAAACATCGCGATGCCCACTAAACCCACGCCCGCCATCAAAGCCATTGATCAGATAACCCGACGGCATATTTTCATTGCCCGGAAAACCACGCAGTGAATAACTGTCCCACAAACTGCCGCCATCATTTTGCAGAGCAATAGATGGTGAGAAACTTAGCAGGTCCTGAAGACGGGAAATATTAGTGTCCGCAATAAAATCACGATCCAGCGAGTCTATCGCCTGAGGCAAATCCCGTGTTGCGACATTGCCGCGGTATGGTTGGTGATAAACCACATGCAGTCGTTCATAATTTTCTTCAGCTTCTTCACCGTTCTTTTCTTCCGTCTGTGCAGAAGCTGCACTGGCTGAAAAAATCGCAATATGGACTACAACCCAAACCGGGCTCACACATTGGCGTCTAAAAGGCATCTTCCTGATCACTTATGAGTAATGTTATATCGTAACATTATCTCGACCGTGAACCGATTTTGCAAGTGAAAATAGTTGTTATTTCAATGGCTTCCCACTGGCTCGCATGATCTGAACCAAGGAGTAGTTTTCTGCGCTTTCCTGTACAAGGGTTTTAGTGTCCTCATCAAGTGCTGTCATCAACTCCTGAAAATAGGCGATCAGCTGCCCCGCTTCTTTTATGCGGGGGGCGAGCACCTGCCGTGTATCTTCAAAGTGCTGGCACTTCCAGTTCGCCCACTGATGCGCTTCACGGAAAAAAATATCCGCCATGCGCAGATAGGCAAGAGGTTGCAACTGCTGGTATTCATGATACAAAAGAAAAGCGTTCCACTGCCGTTTACCCTCTTCGCTGATCACCTCACCCGGCCCTTCAAGCAGCATGTAATGTTCAAAATAAAACTGGTTCTTCTGTGCTAGTCGCTGCCAGTTCAACTTTTCAGGTTCACTACTTTTTGCTATCCGGCTTATCAGTTCAGATTGCTGATAGAAACGAAACTTATATAACAGCTGTTGCCGCATCCAGCTGGTAAATGCTTTGTCGTCTTCCTGTGACTCTATGGCCTGTTCACAGGCCTCTATCAAAGGCAAAGAGACATATTCAAAGTCATCCTCTGAAGCTTTCACCTCTTTTTGTAACTGAATAAATTCAGGATGCAGCTTTAACGGGCGCAGGCTTTCATCAGCCAAAAACTCAGCAATATGCGCTGAACGGTAATGAAAAGCCTTCTTACAGCAGTCAATCGCCTGCTCCGGCTGGCCTGCCTGAACATAGAGCTGTGCCGCATGGTATAACATTTCCGGGTGCAACCAGCTAAACAACGGAAAGCGCTGAAACAGACTCAGTCCTTTTTTCAGATGCGCTTCCTGGTGATCGTCCTGAAAGGCTTCAGTGCACCACTTCAGGTAAACAGACACCAACCTGTAAAGCTGTAGGTTGGTACGCTGCATAGCCCACCTGGCAGCGAAGTCTTCAGTCAGCCACTGACCCAGGCACACAAGGTTCTCTGTCAGGCTACCGCTAAAGTCTCCCGGCAGTAATGGCGACTTTCTTTTTTCTTCCTGCTCTGCTTTTTCCCGGATCGCTAAGCACCTATCAGCCTCGTCTTTGATTTCTTTGCCACGTAAAACACGCACCTGGGACTGGTCTTGCTGAGGACGCAAAGTTACCAGAATGCGCATCTCACCGTCTTTATCTTCCGCGGTGTCTTCATCCAGTACTTTAAAGGTTTTCACATCCGGCCCTGCAACCGGCACTAAAGTGATTGGCTTCCCCTGCAGTTTATATAGCTGACCGTCGCCGATGAAATAGAAATGACTGTGTTTGCCAATACGCTTGAATTTACCTGGCTTAACAGCAATGACCTGGTCACCTACGACCACATGATTGGCGTCAGCAATACAATAAGGCTTCACTTTTAACGTTTCAGGGTCGAGATCAGGAAACAGGGTTCTACCCAGATTTTACGGACACATCCAAAAAGAGGCATCATGTAACTCTTCCTGAGAAGGTATAGAGTCACTTGCTTTAGCCACCGAAGGATTCGAAGTAAGAAGAAAAACAACGCAGAACAACAAAAGACTAATCTTCATTCTTACCTCGCTTTCTAATAGAAACATGACTGCTTGCCTGTATTTATCATTTTTTCCAAGTGCTCCACAAATACCTAATAATGAGCCAGAATATATAATTCATCGCGGCAAATATAGGTACGTAAATAAAATATAATACTTCAAACAAAGTCCCTGCAGATTCAGGATAAAGAAGAGGGATAGATGTTATAAACACTATAGGTAGTATAACTCCAACTATGACGGCTATTCTTTTATTGAACAGCTGCAAAATACATGCGGAAAAAAACGGAACTACTATTAAAAAAATAACCATTGCAAACATTCTATTTCTCCTTGTCAATGATTGCTATAAAGTGCCCTCCCTGCATGGGCACACAGTTGTCAGATCCAGGTGGATTTATTTCCCTATACTGTTAAAGAAAGCCGAGAAGGCCCTCCCACCCCAGTAAGGTGAATGCAACTGTGGATACCCCCAAAGCGACAGAAACGTATACATTCATCTTTTTGACTTCACTCCAAAAGATGAACGCAAACACAGTTACAAAGTGGATGTAGGACACATAAATAAACAGCTGCCAAAATTGGTTAGGAACGCTGTCCAGGCGTGATAGAAAAATCGCAGTAACGAAATCCAAGGGCCATTAGAAACCCCACATCACTGGATACCATTTTCATATATAACTCCTTGTTATATTTGCATTCATCCATAGTGTTAACCTACATGGGGGATTGGCATCTTTCAACCTGAACTTAACAACTCTTTAACTATTTGAATGCTTTTGTAAGTTTGGCAGAAGCATCCGAAAAAATATCTCCGGGTAAGTTCGAGCTGAATATAGCGGTAACCTTCAACCGACAGAGAAATTTTCAAGTCACCTTGCTAATTAAACAACAGTGGTTTTTTTCGACTGAAAAATGGGCATAAAAAAGACGCCGAAGCGTCTGGGGCTGTTAGTTGTGCTGAGGGCTTTATGGCAGGCATAGCCTGCGCTACGGTTTCATGGCAAGTGTGGCCTGCCCTACGTGAAAACAATTAAGAAATGGTGCCCGGGGCCGGACTTGAACCGGCACGATCTTACGATCGAGGGATTTTAAATCTCGTGTCATTAAAAATACATATTGTCAAATCAATGACTTACAGAAGGCATTTAAAACTTAAACAGTAACTTAAACACCTGCCCCCTAATTTATAGCTCTCCTACTCAGGTAAAGCTGACAAAAACAACATGAAATCAAACATACACAGTTATAAAAATTCCTGGATTTGCATTGTAGACACAAGGGATTTTTAGTGATTAAGTAGATTTCAATACTCACATAGAAAATATGACGCCGTAAAAAAGTTACTTACGTGTATTAATCTGGCACTTTTTATAAAAATCGCTGACTAATCCTGAACGCCAGCTTTCAGCAAAACTCGGACTGATGAACCCAACTGTCCACATAAGTTATCCTAGGCTATTTCCTTTAAAGTGAAGATGAACTAGTAATTTATTCATGGCATACCAGTAACTGGATAAAATAAGAACAACAATGATAGAGGGATTTTGATGGTTAATCTGCAGTCAGAGTTATGTAGAGATGGGGGGCGGTATCTATCTTCATTTAGGCGCAAAGAGTTAATAGCTATTGCGGCAGGCTTACTGACACTTCCAAGACTTTCAGCAAATTCGATAAGGTGTGAAACCCTTGTGCATCTTGCTGTTGCTTATGCGAGAGGAAATAAACAGCCAAACAGAACGACTCTGAAGACTGTTCTTAATGACTTAATGGGCAACACTCAAATTGCAATGATTGAAGATCCTCAAGAGGATGTTTTCGTTTCAAATATTCTAACAGAGAATGGAGACCTTAGAGTGTTTAATGCTCTTTGGGAAGCAAATGACTACTTTATTCAAGCCCTGATTGATATTGTAGATCGCTATCAGGTTCCTGATAGCCTCCAAAACATAAAAGAAAGCTGTATATCTTTACTCAAATTGAGTGAGGAAGTTGCTTCACGATCAGGGTTAAGTCGAAACGCCAGCGAAGATTCGACGGATAAAGAGTATATCAACGTCCCTAAAACAGGTGAATACAGCTCATTATCAAAACGAGTAACTTTTACTCGTGATGAAATGAACGACTTGGGCGTAACAATTGAATCCATTGATCCGTTTATTATTTCTGACGAAAACATATTCGAACTGAAGCAATCGATAGTTGGAAATTCAGTTTTAGAAAGAAAACCAATTGTCAAAATCGACGATAGCTATATCCTCGCAATTCCAAGCGCCGTGGGAATAGCAATAAGATATCATTTCCTATCTGGATGTAAATCAAATGAAAACTTAGCTGTTTTTTCTAAAGTATTGGCAAAATACCAATCGGAACAGTTGACAGACGAAATCCTTCATGAATTCAAAGGTGTTTTTGAGTCGATAAGACCAGAATTACCCGCCATTGAAAACATGCCTTCAATGCATGCACTCCTATTAAAGAACAATTCAGGAAACTACCTTCATTCGATAATTATACATGATGAACTCCATGAAATTATTGATGATGGTATTGGTAGTTTTCATAAACTTTCCGAAGATCAGGTTGCAGCTATTCGTACGTACTTTCAAGAAATTGCTGAATACTGCAGATCACAGGATGATTTTGTATCGGGCTTATCAGTCACTACACATGGAGGACTTGGTAGAGGGTATAATCTAGGGTTTGACAGCTGGCCAGAGAACTGGGGATTTTCCGCTATAGGTTTGAATGACCTACTCCTGTTAAGTAACTCAAAAAGCAAGCCTTTAGAAGAGTTTCTCCAATGCATAAAGCAAAAAGAATGGATGGAAGACGAAGGAGTAAAATTAAGTAATATAAATGGGGATTTAAATTACTTTTCTTTCTGGAGGGAAGGTGAATATAAGTGCGCCCCTGACAACATTGAAATTTCAGAAAATAGTTTTATATCCTTATACACAGATTTTGTGTTTTCGATTAGAAAAGATCTGAGAATAGAGACCGACAAGCACAGTGTAGAATATATCGACGGCAATTGGATAAGGGTTGAGCGATTAACAAAAGACTCTTTTTATGCAGGGATGAAAAGTAAACCTATATATGCTTCCGTTAATCACATAGCTAATGGAATTCTAAATGGTCTTATTGAATCCGATTTTGTTAATCTTTGGTTTGGGGCTGAATTCTCAGATGAGACCGCGGATAGAGAATTAATCTACGAATGGTGGTCTGGTTTCATTGGTGTACTTGAAGAAACCCTTAGCTATATCTCTTCAAACATCAAATTTGAGAATATCTATTCTTTGCAGGTGATTATTGATTATTCAAACATTATTCCAAGGGATCAAATTGATGTAGAGTCACAGGATAACAGAAGTGCAAATGTCTTCTGGGGTCCTGACGTCTGTAGGATAACCCTTGAATCAAACTTTATGGCTAACTTTTCCCAAGTTGAGAATACGGGAGAAAAGTTAGTTGTTGATCTAATCCTATGCTCTTTGGCAGAGTTTCTGAGTGAGAAAGGCAATGATATTTATGAGCATATCGACAACGCTATAAATCATGTCTTAGGCGATTCAGCTGTTCGGATCATTCACATATTTAGGTCATATGATGCCGTTGAATTCCTACTGCACAACGCTTCTCTAAAGCCAAAGTTTGTTGATAAGAAGAGAACAACGTTTGAGCGTATTCGCACAAGTAAGTCTCTGGGATTATCCGACCAAGAGATCGAAGGAAATGGTAATTGTGTTGATATCCTAAACAGTATTGTTAGTGAAATATGGGCAAGAATTAAATCAATGTTGTCCCAAATAAACAAAAGGTCCATGTTAAGTGAGCTAGTTTCACTGGTTAACTCTATAGAGCAAGATCGAGAACAATGGAAGAGAACAGCAAGAGCAGTCTTCGCAATTTACTCAAAGCATGACGATGTTATTCGAGTGGCTCGCGAGAGAGAGTCTGATAGGAGTTTGACCTCTCTATGTTTACGCTCATTAGTTGAAATGTCGTTATGCGAGTGTCCTGATGATGACTCTGGAATACCTGTGAATAACAGCACTATTGATGACTTACTCTCTCTAACTTCTCTACTGGTCAGCACAGCTTCCGATTCTGATGCTATTCACTGGGGTCTTGTGGCTCCAAAACTTAATTTCAATATGAATGGCACATATTTCATACCCACAGAAGTGATGGAAGAAATGCTTTTGCCTTACTTTTCAGGGCACTTTGGGGTTCAATTTGGTGGAGCAGTTGACGATTACGAAGATCTCTACAATCAAAAGCAGGTTAATAAGTCAGCGATTCAGGAAGGTGTTTGGGGTGAGGATTTTGATAATGCGTTACGTGCTGAATATGGTCTACTAGCCCATCATATTGTTGAGTGTTGGGCAGAGCTTGTCGATTTGCATGTTGAGACATCTGAACCTGTGATCATAATCGATTTGGAAGACTTAATTCTCCGTATTGGAGAAAACAGAAACTTAGAAAAGGGTATTGTGAGACGGTTTTTCGAGGCGTTCACATTACATCCAAGGAATGAATGGTCTGAGCTACCCGAAGGGTATTCCTTTAGAGATATAGCACCTTGGAAGTTTAAAAGAAGGTTAAGCTGCTTGGTTAAACCTATTCTTCAGCTTAGTGACGATGAGGTTTTTCTAAGTCTCTCACTTGTTCGCCTTGGATTACCCTACTTTCTAAATCGAGCAAAAGAAGGTGAATTCAATACGGAATTTTTTAGTTCTGCGGTGATGCGTAGTTATGTCGGCTCTATGGTAGAAAAAAGAGGAGCCGATTTCACCGAGTTAGTTGCTTCAAATCTTGAAGCTCAGGGTTGGTCTGTCAGGAAAGAAGTTTTGATGACAACTGTGGGGGCGCCTCAAGAGCTTGGTGATATAGATGTATTGGCGTTTAAAGACGGCATAATGCTTATTCTCGAATGTAAAAAGCTCCAAATGGCTAAGACTGTCTCCGAAATTGCAGATGTATGTAATAGGTTTAGAGGGGAGGAAAAAGATGAACTTAGAAAACACTTAAATCGTGTTAGTTGGTCTACCGATAATCTAACAATTCTCTTGCAGCGGCTCAATTATAGAGAAGATGTTATATTTGTAAGAAATGCTCTGCTGACAAGTACCGAAATGCCAATGAAATATAAGAAGGATTTACCGATAGCGAGCAAAGATATTGTCTCTTTCAGAGAGCTTGAAAGTTGGCTATAGACATTAGATTTTCGTGGGGGCAATCCACTTAACTTAATGCCAGCTTTTGCCACTGAGCTGATTACTAGATCTAACCGATTTCCATAGTTAAATTTTTGCAGCTCTTTTACTGAGTTCATAAATTATTGAAGTCTGGGAAAGGAACCCCTCTCCCAGACAAAACACACTTACTTATTCAGTAATCGCTTATAAATAGCGGTAACTTGGATTAACGACGAGTAAGCAGCTTTCGACCTACCCATTACGTATGGCTTGTGGTCGGCTACGTTTTGGTAAGTTGATTTGATAGCGCTAATTAGGTCTCTATCATCAAATATATCGGGTATCGTTAGAAGCCAAGTGCCGTCTTCAGATTTTGTTACAAACTCTGCAAGAGCAGCTAGTGCTGGAAAAACAATACCATCTGGAACGTCCAGTATTTTTTTGCCGTCTCTATGAATAGACCTGATACCTGTACCTGTGAAGCCCTCATGTGTTTTCCACTTTTGATATAGCTCCCATGCTGACGGTGCTATCTCGACGAAGAACTCATACGCTTCTTTGGTATCTGCATTTGCAGTGCCGTCTTTGACGCTTTTAGCCATTTCTGTAAATTGCTTTAAGCATTTCGTTTTCTGGTTGTATGCATAATTCTTGTTAGCTAAATCACCTCGTCCTAACTTAGTCCAAATTTCCTCAGGAGTCAGAGCTGTTATAACTTGCAATAACTTCTCGGTATCTAGTGTATCGTCAGGAGAGTCTGTTTCAGATAGTCTTAGCTTCAACCCATCAAAGTGCTTCTCTATAGACTTAGCTAAATCATCAAATGAGCCAAGCTTTCCAGATATTGACAACATCTTAACGTCATTCTGAAAGTTTCGCGCTATCGATATTTCTGCTATCAAAGGCTCATCAGTACAAATAATCAATTCAAAAGTGATATGAATATCTGGAAAATCCTTAGGATCTTCTAGCGTGTTGATATAATCCCTCAGAATTCCTTGAGTTTGAGCACCATTAATAATGCTCGCGTTTATTAAGGTCAACTCTTTAACTTTCTCATTGACATCATAAGCTTCAGCTACGATGGTGATCCCACCGTTCAACACTGAAAATTTCTCAGGTGAGTTTTCAAGAGTCGCAGTAATAGCTCGATGGACAGCTGTAGGAACTTTCTTCTTACCATCGACGGCCAGAAGGTAGTCTCGTACGTTGTCATTGGTGCTGATTTGTAGAATTTCTGACGCTTTCATATGCCCTGTTAACACTTTCCGATCATTTGATAGATCATCTGGGCTAGAAATATTGCGCAGCGAATGGAATTGAACTTTGGTTTTGTTGCTTACAGGCGCAACGGCCTTGTTCAGACTTAGTCTGCTCATAGTAAAATCCTATTTGTCTCTCCTTCCACCGTTTCAACACGATCCCAACCTAGAGATGTGCGGGTGCAAAGGTTTTTACAAAATAGTGCGATATTGCTCGAAATGCAACCCCTAATTTAGACTTTTTATTATAGCGGCAACTTATACGAACCTGTTCAAGGCATCTCACGGATAAAATATCGTGGTGTTGATAACCCATCCGTTTAAATTGTCAGATCTTTGAAGTTTTTGGAGAAATCTCTTCGAATTGACCGAAGAACTTAGGTGTTTTGTGTATTGAAAAATGAGATAAGATTTTTAGGGAATACGGCTTATAAAGGAAAACTTAAACAGTAGGGATCGAAAAAACAAGGGGGCACCGAACAGGATGAAATCGAGCAAAAATCGCACTAAATTTAGACATGTTGGAGGGGTTAAGAAACTTAAACACCCAACAAGAATTAAAACAGACTTAAACAGTCGTTTTTTTAGTGAATTCAAACAGCCCTACATTTTATGTGGTCATATAAGCTGTTGATTTCAAAAAGAAAAAATGGTGCCCGGAGCCAGACTCGAACTGGCACGCCTGTTAAGGCGAGGGATTTTAAATCCCTTGTGTCTACCAATTTCACCACCCGGGCACATCTTTTTTCTTGCGTCTTACTTGCTACTGGAGGCGGGTCCCGGAGTCGAACCGAGATCCACGGATTTGCAATCCGCTGCATAGCCATTCTGCCAACCCGCCACATGAAGCATGCCTGGTCGCTGCCAGTGCTGGACGCAATTCTGCCACTATTGGACAGGCCTGTAAACAGTCTTTTTAAATAAAACTGTCTGATTGCGCACTTTTCAAACGCTTTTACTGCGAGAGCCGGACTATTGCAGGTTTTATGGTCAAGACGATTATTTATTATACTTTAAATACAATAACTTATAATGGATTTATAGTATTAACCTAAAGCCTGAAATTGAAATTTACTCGATGTCGCGCAATAACACGTCCATGATGTCATCCATAGCAATAAAACCAACCAGCTCGTTGTCATCAAGGACTACCAGGCGTTTTATCTTATGTTCGCTCATCAAGCTAGCCACATGCTTAACGGCCAGGCTTTTACCTACAGATACCGCTGGCTTAGCACAGACGTCGTAAACGTTAAGCAGGTCTATATCGCCCTCTTCTGCAATGACGGTCTTCAGTACATTGGTATAAGTGATTAAGCCATACGCATCATGGTCGGCACGTTTTTCAACGACCAGTGACTTGAGGTCATGGCGTTTCATCAGACTCAGTGCTTCGCGCAGGGTTGCGAAAGGCGATACACTAATAACCTCGGTGACCATCACATCTTTAACTAGCATTTTAGTACCCTTCATTTTACAAAGATTGTTTAACGTGCTCTTCAAACTTTTCGACCTGACTCATGTCAATGCCCGCCAGGTGCTCAAGTCCCAGTGTAAATACCAAGCCTTTGGATTCGTTATGATCCGGCATGACTACGTGCTGTACCGCCTTTAATATTTCAAGAGACAGACTCTTCTCCAGCACCATAGTTAATACGCTCTGGCTGCCGTCGTAACTCAACCCGAAAAAAGTTTTCTTGGTTGCGTTACTGATACCCCGGGCAGACATCACGGTAATACCGCCAGCACCGAGTTCGCGCGCAGCATCTATAGCTGGTTGTTCAAGATCTTCAGGTACAATAGCCACTAACACGGAAAATTTCATGCTGTCCTCTCTTTCGAACGATTAACCAAATCCATCACGATAGCGTAGATCATAACGGTAACAATAGGGAAAATAGAGGCAAATGCGATTAACCCAAAACCATCAATCAGCACATTGCGACCTTCAATGTGAGTCGCCAGGCCTATGCCAAGCGCGGTTACCAGGGGCACGGTAACTTCAGAGGTAGTCACGCCGCCTAAATCGTAGGCCAGCGCAATAATATAACGAGGCGCTAAGAAAGTCAGGATAATAACCAGGGTGTAGCCGCCCATAATATAATAATGCATAGAGCCGCCAGCAATAATGCGGTGCACCCCAATGGTAATACCTACAGCAACCCCAAGGGCTACTAACAAACGAATGGCGTTGCCGTTCAGTTTACCAGCAGCGGCCTCTTCCGCCTGTTTACCAACGGCAATCAGAGCAGGCTCTGCCATGGTAGTGGCAAAACCTATGCAAAAAGCAAAAAGATAAACAAAAAAGTAAGCTTCCAGGCCTATCAACTGTTCGGCCATACTGGTTCCAATGGGGAACAGCCCCATTTTAAGACCCACTACAAAAGCGTATAAACCAAACACCACCAGCATGAAACCCAGCGTTACAATACGCGGGTTACTCAGAGAGCGTTTCAACACCAGGTACTGGAAGAAAAGCACCGTCAGAATAATAGGCAACACATCGCGTATCATTTCCAGCAGTTCAAATAACATCAGCAAAGCGCCACTGGGTAAGGCTTCATCTGAAGTCGCCGACATCACCAAATCAGCATCCGGCGCTTCACCGGCAAACACCAGAATGCCGTAGACCTGAACGCTGATCATCGGCACCATCACCGCAAGGGCCACCAGACCAAAGCCGTCCGTCAGTGGATTACGGCCACGTATCGAAGAGGCTAAACCTATGCCCAAAGCCGCTATCAAAGGCACAGTCACAATATTGGTGGTGACCCCGCCAGAATCATAAGCCAGGCCAACTATTTCTTCAGGGGCGAAATAGGTCACAGCCACGACAAGGCAATAACCGATAATCATAAACCAGTGCAGTGGCCAGCCCATAATGGTGCGCAAAACACCCAGAGCGACTACGGCTCCTACCGAAAAAGCGACCAGTAAACGAAGGGTCAGTGCGTCAATGCGCCCATCACTGATTTCCTGAGCCTGTTCTGCAACTGCGATCAGAGCAGGCTCTGCCACTACGGCAGAAAAACCTATAGCAAAACCAAAAGATAATAAGATAGGAATAGAGCCGCGTTTGGCAAACTGATTAGACAGGCTCTTGCCGACTGGGAAAATGCTGAGCTCAAGCCCCTGCAGGAACAGCGCGACACCGATAGCAACGATCAGCAGGCCAATAGCCATACTTAATAAGTTGTCCGGCACCTGCTGCAGGATAAGCGCCTGAAAAACTGCAACCACAATGACTATAGGTAACAGATTACGCAAGGCGTGTAAGAATGCGTGGTAAAAGTCCTTTAAAAAGGGCACTGCTGTCCTCGACTGCTATTCTTTTTTTCGTTAGCTACTATGCGTAACTGCAACCACAGACGCAAGGATAAATTAACATAATCTATGATGCCGTATCTTATTCAGAATCAACTTCTCGCTCACCCTTACTGTGTCCGCACTGCCAACACACTTCAAAATTAGCGCCGTTCTCTTCGCCACAATGTGCGCAGCGCCACTCATCAATCTGGTTTTGTTTGCTTTCGTAATTGAGCATTAATTCGCGTGCCCGCTGAAACTCATCAGGTTCAACCAGCACTGGGGTATGTAAAGCATCTAATGGAAGCTCGCCAATGCCACCGACCATGCCCTGGCTACGCACCCCAGCCTGAATACCCTGATGCTGTAATAAACCCACCAGTAACTCAGCTTCCATTGGGTTTGCGGCAGAATATACCTGTTTCCAGTCCGGCTGTATTTGCATGCTTCAGGCTCCTTTTATTGCGGATCCCTATAGTGCCAGACAAAGCTCATGGCGCAAATCGAAGTGCGCATAAAGGGAATGAAATAATTTTCATAAATGATATTGATTCTCATTAACATTGATGTATACTTAATTCCGTTAGCACGAAATGACCCTCCTCGGTCGTTTGCTCTGCATGAGCAGTGCCATGGAAGGCACAGAGGCCACGGCTATCAATTACAGGCGGGTAGTCGTGGCCTTCCCTTCTTACACTACTTGATTTGCAAAACAAAAAGGCCACTCATAAGAGTGGCCTTTTTGTTGAATCTGGAGCGAGTAACGAGATTCGAACTCGTGACCTCGACCTTGGCAAGGTCGCGCTCTACCAGCTGAGCTATACTCGCGTTTTGATTTTATGCATTTTACCGCTAACAGGCAGGCAGTCAAGCGCTAACTCATACTGAAGTCGCCGTTTGCTTAAAATTTAGCTCAAGTGACTACTTTTTATTCTTTTGTCAGATCCTGCCAGGCATTCAGCAAATACACATACATAGACCAGAACGTCAGAATAGCGGCAATATAAAGTGCCATGGTCGAGACTACAACAATCACCAGATGTCCGGTTAAATCACCAGCCCATAATAATCCAGTCAGAGCCACCATCTGAGCAATGGTTTTTAATTTGCCCATACTGGATACGGCGACGTTTCCGCGTTTACCTAACTCAGCCATCCATTCACGTAACGCTGAGACTATCAATTCACGACTTATAATAACTAGCGCTGGCACAGTAATCCAAAGGCTGCCAAAGCTTTCGACAACCACGATCAAAGCCGCAGCGACCATGATTTTGTCGGCGACCGGATCCAGGAACTCACCAAACTTGGTGAATTGATCCAGTTTACGCGCTACCCAACCATCCAGGGCATCCGTAATTGCCGCTATCACAAAGATCAGCGCTGCTAAAAAACTGGCATGCTCAATAGGCAGGTAAAACACCACCAAAAACACAGGTATTAATACAATTCTAAATGATGTCAGTAAGTTAGGAATATTCCACATGAACGCAATTACTCGTCTTGTTATTCTGGTTACTCATCCCGAAAGGCATGATAAATGTTCTCAGCCATACTACGACTGATTCCGGGTACTTGTGTAAGTTGCTCTATACTAGCGCTTTTCACCTGCTGCAATCCACCCAGATTTTGTAATAAAGTTTGCCGGCGCTTCGCCCCAATGCCTTCAATTTCTTCAAGTGTGGAGGTTTTTTTAACTTTTGCACGCCGCTGGCGATGCCCGGTAATGGCAAAACGATGAGACTCATCCCTTATATACTGAATTAAATGCAGTCCGGCGTCATCTTCATTTAGTTGAATTGCTTTATGAGTATAACCGAAAAATAGCGTTTCCAGGCCTGGCTTACGACTTTCCCCTTTTGCCACACCAATTAGCAATGGCGGCTGCGGCCAGTCTCGAAAATACACTTCAGCCTGCTTCAATTGCCCTTTGCCACCATCAATAAAAAGTATATCGGGTACATTTTCCTGTTCAATGGCATGTTTATAACGCCGCTGCATCACCTGTAGCATGGCGGCATAATCATCGCCTGGGGTAATACCTTTAATATTGAAACGCCGGTAATCTGATTTACGGGGCCCTTCATGATCAAACACCACACAGGAAGCCACTGTCTGCTCGCCAGAAGTATGCGAAATATCAAAACACTCCATGCGCTCGATTGGTTTATCCTGCTGCCACATATCCGCCTTATGCAAGGCTATCTTTAATGCCTGCAGGCGATTGGTCATGGTCGTTTGTGAACCCAGTTTACTGGCCACCGAGTTCATCGCATTTTTAGTTGCTAACGCCTGATAACGGGCACGATCACCACGGCTGTTGCTATTGAATTTGATGTTCTTGCCTATGGCTTCGCTTAACGCCTGCTGCAGAGTACTGGCTTTGAGGTCACTGGCCGGCAAAATAACTTCAGCAGGTATCTGGCTGGCTCTTTGCTGGTTCAGGTAAAACTGCATCAGAAAAGACTCCAGGACTTCCGTATTCTCCGTATGGGCGGGAACTTTGGGGAAGTAACTACGACTGCCCTGTACCTGACCGTCACGAATAAAAAGCACCTGAATGCAGGAAAAGCCAGACTCGCGATGCAGCCCAATGACATCCAGTATATCCTGGTTACCGCTGACCGCATTGCGATCCTGAATCTGTCGGAGATTGCCGATTTGGTCGCGAAAACGCGCCGCTTTTTCAAACTCAAGTTCGGCACTGGCCGCTTCCATACGGGTCACCAGATTATCAATTACCTGCTGATTTTTACCCCGCAGGAAGAGTTTAGCCAATTCAACCTGATGCTGATATTCGTCTTTTTCCGGGTAGCCCACACAGGGTGCCAGACAGCGTTTTAACTGATACTGCAGACAAGGTCGACTACGCGCCCGGTAATAACTGTCATCACACTGACGTACGGGAAAAAGTTTTTGTAATAAACGTAAGCTTTCGCGTACTGCAGAACCATTTGGAAAAGGCCCAAAATACTCGCCTTTTTCACGCCGGGTTCCCCGATGAAAAGCAATGCGCGGGTGTTCATGACTGGAAATGAAAATATAAGGGTAAGACTTGTCGTCACGCAGCAGCACGTTATAGCGGGGCCGATATTTCTTAATGTAACTGTTTTCCAGAATCAAAGCTTCCGCTTCTGAATTGGTCACAGTTACATCCATGCGCGCTATATTTTTCACCAGCGCCCGGGTTTTTACCGCATCGACCTGCTTACGAAAATAGCTACTGACTCGTTTCTGTAAGTCTTTGGCTTTACCCACATAAATCACCACCTCGTCTTTATCGTACATACGATAAACACCAGGCTGGTGAGTCAGGTTGGCAACAAATGCCTGAGCATCGAAGGTTTGTTCCATGAAGATAGTAAAAAAGCGACAACAAATAATGCTTGTAGCATACCAAAATATCTACTTGTTGTCGCCTTACAGAAGTGGTCAGGCTTAGCTTAGTACCGGAATAACCCCCTCTTCCTTAGGTATCGGTGTTAGTGGTATCAGGCCAGTGCCAATAGCAATATGAGTCAGTTTCACATCCCCGCTCACCCCCGTTTTCTTAAACAGCCGATAACGAAACGTATTAACCGTTTTACGGGAAATATAAAGCCGTTGAGCAATTTCCGTCACAGTGGCCCCGCTACACAGCAACTGCAATACCTGGCGCTCACGTTTGCTCAGGCCTTTTAAAAGTGGTTGTTGTTCATTCTGATCACGCAGTCGTCGAAACAGGCTCGCCAGATAAGGTGTCAGGTAGCGCTGCCCTCTATGTAGCACACTGCAGGCTTTCAGAACCTCCTGAGTCTCAACATACTGGTAAATATAACCATCTATGCCCTGTTCTGAAGTGAAATGATCGATAGCGCAAATCAGGTCGAAGCTCCAGAATAGTACTTTGGTGTCTGAACGTACGCGTTTCATTGCACGAATCAGTGATTTAGAACCCTGACTACAGAAATCAGCGCTTAGAATGATCAGCTTTTGATAGTTACTATCTACAGCAGCCAATAGCTCATGCCGATTATTCACAGTATCGTCCACCCGCCACCCCTCGCTACGGATTTCCGACGCCAGTCCTGACCGGTATATGCCTCTGGGTACAGCTAATATTATTTGTCGCATTGTTATACATCCTTGTGTTATTTATGTGTTGACTTTCGGGTACTGCTTATTTTTATTTAGTTCATTTTTTAACCAGCTGCAAGACTTTTTTAGCCTATAATTATAAAATAATTCTTTTATTTTCATACGACTAAAAAACCACCGGCAAGAGTTCTTCATTAGAAACATAACCCATGTTCCAGCCCTAAAACGACTGCTTTCATTTTGTACACTCTGTTTAAAAACAAGGCAGTCAGTAACTTTTTTTCAATTTGCGCTTTACAAGCAGCGCTCAGCTCTTTAATATTCGCCTCGTTCTGTTCCGACAGACTCCGGAGAGGTGGCAGAGCCTGGCTTAATGCACCTGACTTGAAATCAGACGTGGGTTTATTCCCACCGGGGGTTCGAATCCCTCCCTCTCCGCCAAATTAAAAAGAAAAGGCCCCACCTTGCGGTGGGGCCTTTTCTTTTTGGTTTTGTGAAGTGGGAGGTTTTGATGAGAACCCCCCGGTTCGACCAAACGGCAGGACGCCGTTTGGGACGTTGCCAACGGCAACGCCCGCAGGGCGAAGCCCATGGATAGCGCGAGATCACAAAACGGCAGGACAGCCGTTTTGGACGTTGCCAACGGTAACGCCCGCAGGGTGAGCGCCAGGGATGGCGCGAATCAATCCCTCCCTCAACAGCGCACAGCGCTGTGAGCACCACCCCTAATCATAAAAGCGAAGGGGCTTTTTTGTTTGATTTGTTGGTGAAGGCGGATTGGTTCGAACCCCTCGGTTCGACCAAACGGCAGGACAGCCGTTTTGGACGTTGCCAACGGCAACGCCCGCAGGGTGAGCGCCAGGGATGGCGCGAATCAATCCCTCCCTCAACAGCGCAAAGCGCTGTGAGCACTATCCCTTCATTCTAAAATATCACCGCCGTTTTAAACATCGCCACGGCAGGTAAAACCTGCCCTACCTCCAATTCTGC
Organism: Aliidiomarina minuta; assembly: GCF_003987145.1. Classification (NCBI taxonomy): domain Bacteria; kingdom Pseudomonadati; phylum Pseudomonadota; class Gammaproteobacteria; order Alteromonadales; family Idiomarinaceae; genus Aliidiomarina; species Aliidiomarina minuta. The sequence continues at coordinate 805,623 of NZ_PIPL01000001.1, forward strand.
CGTAGGGCAGGCTCAGCCTGCCGTGGGAACCTCCCGGTATCCGGTGGGATCGGACGGCAGGTGGAACCTGCCCTACCTCCAATTCTGCCGTAGGGCAGGCTCGGCCTGCCGTGGAAATCTCCCGATATCCGGTGGGATCGGACGGCAGGTGGAACCTGCCCTACCTCCAATTCTGCCGTAGGGCAGGCTCGGCCTGCCGTGGAAACCTCCAAAGCAAGCCAATCACCAGCCCCTACGCTTCGCCTTTTGATGCAACTTCTCCCAATCAACAACCCCCTGTTTATAACGCAACTCATTCTGCTGACGGGAAGGAAGCGAAAGACCCGCAGTTTCATCTTCAATCGGCGCATCCAGCGTATCCAGAACTGTCGAGTGGCATTCAAAATCAAACCATTCACGAAAGAGTTTATAACTGCGATGTTGCGGCCAGGCTCCCTGATCAGCAAAACGACTTTCCAGCTCAGCCACAAAAACCTCTTCATAATTAAGTTTTAACCAGGCCTCCGGCGCTTCCGCGTCCTCAAGACTAATCAGGTAAACAAGCCGTTGCTGGTTTAAATCCGCTAAAGTTAATTTAGTTGCACCGGTTTCTTTACCGCTCAGATCATTAATCCAGTCCAAAGCAGGTTGTCTGTATTTAAGCAATAAAACACCACGGTTAATCATCTTTCCTCCGTTATCACCCTGTCCTGCAAATCGACTTGTACACAAGGGGTTATTATAAGGTAGAATATGGGAACTAAATGAAGTGAGTTAAGTCAGTATACAAGCTCATATGTGCAAGGAAACTGGAGTATAACGACTATGAACAATCCAACAGTCCATACAACTCGTCAGGACGCTGCGGCGGTCGAGACAAATAAAGTACTGCGTAACACTTATTCATTGCTGGCTCTGACTCTGGCATTCAGTGCCATCGTTGCTGGTGTCAGCAGTGCCATGAACCTGCCACACCCTGGCATTTTACTGATGCTGGTTGGTTTTTATGGCTTATTGTTTCTGGTTCATAAAACCGCTAACAGTTCAGCGGGTCTACTTTCTGTATTTGCTCTGACCGGTTTCATGGGATATACGCTAGGCCCTATTCTGAACATGGTCTTAGCCGGCGGTGGTGGCGACATCATTATGCTTGCGATGGGCGGTACCGCGCTTATTTTCTTCGCTTTATCCGCTTATGTGCTGACCACCAAGAAAGACATGTCTTTCCTGGGCGGTATGATGGTTGCTGGTTTCGTGGTTATCGTAGTTGGTTTTGTCGCTAACCTGTTCCTCGCTATCCCGGCCTTAGGCCTGGCGCTGAGTGCATTGTTTATCCTGTTCTCATCAGGTGCCATTCTGATGCAGACCAGTGCTATCATCCACGGCGGTGAGCGCAACTACATTCTGGCGACTGTGACTTTGTTTGTATCGCTGTACAACATTTTCATCAGCTTACTGAACCTGTTAATGGCATTTACCCGCGATTAATATAAGAGTTTAATGCCGAATAAAACGCCTCGTCTACAGACGGGGCGTTTTTGTTTATACTTCTACTTATTAAAATCTTAGCCGGTATTCTTTATGGCCAGTTTTACCTTAATCATTCAGCATGGCCCTCATCAGGGGCATCACAGTTACAGTGCACTGCAGTTTGCCAAAGCGGCGCTGCAAAAGCAGCATGAAATCAAGCAGGTGTTCTTCTACGGCGACGCCGTACAACACGGCAATGCTCTCGCCCACCGTCCCGGTGATGAACAGGACAGCGGTGCTCTGTGGCAGGCATTTGCGGAACAACATGGGATTGAACTAGTGATCTGCGCGACCGTCGGTGCACGCCACGGTGTAGTACCAGCCAATGATTTACCAGACTTTGCTCAGGGCAACCTGACGCCAGGTTATCAGGCTGGCGGGCTGGCTGAGTACATGGCAGCTCAGGCTGAAAGCGACCATCTGGTACAGTTTTAGAGGATCCTATGCTGACATTTATCAATACACAGACCCCGCACAGTAGCGATGTCGCCCGTAACGCACTGGATATGATCATGATGGCGGTAAGCATGGACCAGCCGGTGCAGGTGTTTTTTATGCACGACGGCGTCTGGCAGCTTATTAATCAGGATACCAGTGCAATTGAACGTAAAAACGCGCTGGTTAAGTACCGTATCCTGGCTGAAGTCTTCGAAATGGAAGAGCTCTATGTCTGCGCTCAGTCGCTTGCTGAACGAGGGCTGAACGCTGACGCTTTAAGCCTTCAGGCAACAACGCTGGATAGCGCGGCATTACAACAAAAACTGGCGCTAAGCACTAAAGTGGTGAGGTTTTAATATGGCCCTGTTGCATGTCTTCTCTTCATTTGAAAGTTTTCAGCGCGGGATCAGCGTGATTCACAGTATGTCCGATGAGGACAGTGTTTTACTGCGCGCCGATGCCCTCTATCAACTGGTGGGCGACGCTCAGTTCGGGCCCCGCTGCCATGCGCTCAAAACTGATGCCCTGGCACGCGGACTCAATCCAGAGTTATTTGCCAGTGTGCAGTGGATCGATTATGCGGACTGGGTTGATTTAGTCGTTGCCCATGATGCCAGCATTGACTGGTAAGAGGTTATTTCGTGATTGAATTTAACGGCACTGAATATGCTACAGATAAACATGAATATCTGCTACATCTGGACGACTGGTCGCCAGAGCTGGCTGAATATATCGCGAGTCTTGAACAGATTGAGATGACGCCTGCACACTGGGAAGTGGTGACTTTTGTGCGCGAGTTCTATAAAACTTATGACACCAGCCCCGCTATGCGGGTGCTGGTCAAAGCGGTCAAACAGAGCATGGGCGAAGATAAAGGAAACAGCCGTTATTTATACAAGCTGTTTCCTAAAGGGCCGGCTAAGCAGGCAACCCGGATTGCCGGGCTGCCTAAACCAGCCAAATGCATCTAACTAAAAGTGCATTTAACTGGCTGCAATGACCTCAGTACCACCCATGTAAGGGCGTAATACTTCAGGCACTATGACCGAGCCATCCGCCTGCTGATAGTTCTCCAGCACAGCTACCAGCGTGCGGCCTACCGCCAGCCCGGAGCCATTCAGGCTGTGCAGCAACTCCGGCTTTTTCGCGCCCTGACGGCGGAAACGAGCCTGCATACGACGCGCCTGAAAATCGCCCATATTAGAGCAGGAGCTGATTTCACGATAGGTATTCTGCGCTGGTAACCAGACTTCTAAATCGTAAGTCTTGCGGGCACCAAAACCCATATCACCAGTGCATAACAGCATTACCCGGTAAGGCAGCTTAAGTAACTGCAGCACTTTCTCAGCATGTCCGGTCAGCTCTTCTAAAGCCGCCATCGAATGTTCAGGTTGTACTAGCTGTACCAATTCGACTTTATCAAACTGGTGCTGACGAATGAGTCCGCGGGTATCACGACCATGGGAACCGGCTTCGGAACGAAAACAAGGCGTATGCGCGGTCAGTTTCCACGGCAGCTCTGATTCGTCGAGAATTTCATCACGGGCCAGATTGGTCAAAGGCACTTCAGCGGTAGGAATCAAGGATAAAGCGACCCGATCCTGGCTTTCCCCTTCCACATGAAAGAGATCTTCGCCAAACTTAGGTAACTGGCCTGTGCCGTACAAAGTGTCATGATTGACGATATAAGGCACGCTGGTTTCTTCATAACCGTGTTGTTGGGTATGCAAATCCAGCATAAACTGAGTCAAAGCACGATTCAGACGTGCTACGCCGCCTTTCATGACCACAAAACGGGCGCCGGTCAGCTTAGCACCGCTATCAAAGTCCAGACCATTGCCCAGACCCGCCGCCACATCAACATGATCTTTGACTTCAAAATCAAACTGACCTGGTTCACCAAAATGGCGCACTTGCTGATTTTCATCTTCATCGGCGCCCACAGGTACCGACTCGTCCGGCAAGTTAGGCACGCCCTGAAGGATACTTTGCAGCTCGCCCTGTAATTCATTCAACTGCTGCTTAGCCTGATCCAGCTGCTCGCCAAGATCGCCAATAGCATCCAGCAACGGCTGAATGTCTTCGCCTTTAGCTTTCGCCTGACCAATGGCTTTGGAACGCGTATTACGTTCGTTCTGCAGCTCTTCGGTTTTCACCTGCAAGTCTTTGCGCTGGGTTTCCAGCGCCGCCAGTTTTGCCGTGTCCAATATAAAACCACGGGTTTTCAGGCGCTCTGCGGTTTGTTCTAAATTATTATCTCGAAAAAGTTTTGCGTCTAACATCAAGTTCTCACGTGTCGGCTAGCCCAATAAAAACCCAGCCCGGCCGCTGCAATGCTCAGCAGTACCGAACTAAAACCATAAATGCTCATTAACAACCAACTGCCGTGCTGGGCAATCAGTACAATATCCAATGCGAAACCAGAAAAGGTCGTATACGACCCCAGACAGCCTACCCCAAGCAACAACCAGAGCCCTTGTTGGCCGCTACTGGCAATACGAGAAGCCAGGTAACCCAGTGCCAGTGATCCGGTGATATTCACCGCCAGCGTCGGCACCCATACCCATATTACACTTGTAGTATCCGTCGATAACCAGCTGTATGCGGTTAAGGTTACCAATAAGCGCGCGGCGCTGCCAATAAAAGCTCCGCAACCTACCAGCCAGGCAATGCTTAACTTGCCACGCCAACTAGCGGGATTAATCTCTCTGGGCAGGATCCGGCTCATCATAACAAAGCTCCGAGCTGATACCCAAATAACAAGGCCAGAACACAGGCAAAGACACTGCTGCCCACATAGAGTACAGCGCTCAGCCAGCGGCCTTTTCTTAATAATTTCAAGCTTTCCAGAGAGAAAGTAGCAAAGGTGGTGTAAGCCCCCAGTACGCCCAGTTCCCAGAAATAAAATGCCAGGGTGAAGCTTTCATTAGCCCACAAGCCAGTGCAGAAGCCCAGCGCTAGTGCGCCGGTGACATTGACCAGCCAGGTCGACCAGGGCCAGCGCTCACTGTAGCTTAGTGTTAGCTGAGTAATTGTATATCTGAGGATAGCTCCAACGCTGCCGCCCAGACAAAGCGCGGCAAGCTGCCACAATTCAATTTCAGGTAACGAGTTAATCACCATCACGTTTGTTTCCGCTGCTTTCATCCAGCGCTTTTAAACGACGCATTTTCTCTGCAATCTGCTTCTCCAGCCCACGCTCTGAGGGCTGATACCAGTCCTGATTAGCCAGCTCTGGCGGCAAGTAACGCTCACCAGCGGCATAAGCATGCGGTTCGTCATGGGCATAACGATAGCCAGCACCAAAGCCTTCATTTTTGTGCACCTGGGTGGGCGCATTGCGTATATGTTCAGGAACCGGGTAATCAGGCCCTTCTTTCGCCTGTGCCAGCATGGCATTAAATGCTTTATATACAGCGTTGCTTTTGGCGGCACTGGCACAATAAATAACGGCCTGGGCAATGGCCCGTTCGCCTTCTGATGGGCCTACCCTTGTATAGGTATCCCAGGCATTTAATGCCAGTTGCAGGGCTCTGGGGTCGGCATTGCCGATATCTTCAGAGGCAATAGCAAGCAAACGCCGGGCGACAATTAAAGGGTCGCCACCACCGGCCAGAATACGGCAGTACCAATAAAGCGCGCCGTCTGGCGACGAGCCCCGTACCGACTTATGAAAGGCCGACAGGAGGTCATAATAAAGTTCGCCCTGATTATCAAATTGAGTGGTTTTTTCACCAATGGCATCGCGTAGTACCGGTAAGTCCAGGCGCATGCTATCACCATGCGGTTCTGTAAAATCAGCGCCTACTTCAAGGTAATTTAAAAGCCGGCGTGCATCGCCATCTGCAGTTTGGATCAGATAGTCACGTGCGTCGTCCGTCAGTTCAATATGCAAGCTGGCTAAGCCTCGCTCAGTGTCCTGCAAAGCCTGCTGCAGTACCTTGCCAAGGCTTTCTTTATCCAGCGAGCGTAAACGGTACACACGAGCTCGGGAGAGCAAAGCGTTATTCAGTTCAAAGCCCGGGTTTTCGGTGGTGGCGCCAACAAAAACTATGGTGCCATCTTCAATAAAAGGCAGAAACGCGTCCTGCTGACTTTTATTAAAGCGGTGCACCTCGTCTACAAACAACAATGTACGAACACCGCTTTTGCGGCGCAGAGAGGCTTCATCTATGGCTTTACGGATATCTTTAACACCGGAGGTTACCGCTGATAAACGGGCAACGTGGGCATTGGCAGCATTAGCAATGATTTCCGCCAAGGTGGTTTTACCGGTACCTGGCGGTCCCCAGAAAATCATCGAATGCAAATGGCCCTGCTCTATCGCGGTGCGTAGCGGTTTACCGGCCGCCAGCAAATGCTGCTGACCTATATATTCATCTACTGTACGCGGGCGCATACGAGCCGCTAATGGGGCCGTTGGGTCAAAGCTTAATGCGGAATCAGGCGCCGAGTTATCAGCACCCAGATCCAGGCTCAGGTTATCGGCCACAATGAACTCCTTTAAGCGGGCGTTTAAGGGTTCGTCCGCTGATCGTCTATTTCTGCCCCTTCAGGCGCGCTGAAAGTGAACTTATCCGCGGCGACATTCTGATTTAAAGTAACTTCAGAAAGTTCAAACACACTGATTTGGCCCTGACCATCGTCTACACGCAACCGATTCAGCAAACCTTCTTCGTCAAAAGCCACCGACAAAGCCACGGTAACCTGACCCTGCGTACGGTCACGGATGATCCAGTAGTCGTTTTCCCGGGTCACTGCAAAATCGCTCCAGGCTTCATCACTGTCGCTTAATAAAACCAGCATCGGATTCTGCTCCAGGCTTTGTGCCTGATCGAAAATACTCAGCTGCTCAATAAATGAATTGTAATACCAGACACTTTCGCCATCGGCTACCATCACTGAATGATCCGGCTGCGAGGTTTCCCAATGCAAATAATGAGGGCGTTTCAGAGTCAACTCGCCCTGCAGTTCTTCCTGCAACAGATCACGCTCATCATAAACACGCTGCTCAAACTGAGCCTGCAAAGTGTCTATCTCCTGCAAACGATCACGCAGTTCAGCGGTTTCATCGGCACTGGCAGCGCTGACTGCAAAGAATGACAAGGCTGCCATCAGGCTTACAACTGTTTTCATCTTAATCCCTCGGTGGTGGTGGAGCTAATACTTCACGGGCGCCATTATGGCCTGCGGTAGATACGACCCCAGTCATCTCCATTTGTTCGACAATGCGCGCGGCGCGATTGTAACCAATACGGAACTTACGCTGCACACTGGATACAGAAACGCGACGGCTTTCAGTCACAAAAGCCACAGCTTCATCAAATAAAGCATCCGCTTCTTCATCACCAATGCTTGGTTGCTCACCCGGCAATAACCCATCTTCGTTACTGTCTCCGGCTAAAATTTCATTCAAATATTTAGGTTTCTGCCGCGATTTCCAGTCCGCCACAACCGCGTGTACTTCATGGTCGTCAACAAAGGCACCATGCACACGGGTTGGTACACCACTACCAGGTGGTAAATAAAGCATATCGCCCTGCCCCAATAACTGCTCGGCACCGGACTGATCCAAAATAGTGCGCGAATCAATTTTTGAAGACACCTGGAACGCAATGCGGGTTGGAATATTGGCCTTGATAAGACCGGTAATCACATCCACGGAAGGACGCTGTGTGGCCAATATTAAGTGAATGCCCGCTGCCCGCGCTTTTTGCGCAATGCGGGCAATGAGCTCTTCGACTTTTTTACCGACAATCATCATCATGTCAGCAAATTCGTCAACAACCACCACAATGTGCGGTAAGTGCTCCAGCTCCGGCACGCTTTCATGCATGCTATCGCCAGGTTTCCAGGTAGGGTCTTTCAGCGGCTCACCGTCGGCAATACCCTGTGCCACCTTCGCGTTGTAACCTTTCAGATTACGTACACCAACCGCTGACATCAGTTTATAACGACGTTCCATTTCACCGACACACCAACGCAGTGCATTGGCGGCATCTTTCATATCAGTCACTACTTCGGTTAACAGATGCGGAATGCCTTCATAGACCGACAGCTCGAGCATTTTAGGGTCAATCATGATCAGCCGCACATCTTCCGGCTGCGACTTATACAGCAGACTCAGAATCATGACGTTAACGCCCACAGATTTACCTGAACCTGTAGTGCCGGCCACCAGTAAGTGAGGCATTTTTGCCAGATCAACAACCACAGGCTTTCCGGCAATGTCTTTGCCCAGCACCATAGTTAAGGGTGACGCTGATTTTTGAAAAGCATCACAGGAAATAACTTCGCGCAGCCAGACTATTTCGCGGGATTTATTCGGCAATTCCAGACCCACATAAGATTTGCCTGGTATCACTTCAACCACACGTACCGCCAGCGCAGAAAGACTGCGGGCAATGTCTTTTGCCAGGTTAGAAATTTTGCTGACCTTAACCCCTGGAGCCAGGTCCAGTTCAAAACGAGTAACTACAGGGCCAGGCTGTACCCCAGCGACCTGAACTTCAACGCCAAAGTCTTTCAGGACAGCTTCCAGCGTGCTGCTAATCTGATCCAGCTCTTCCTGGGTCAAGGGATTAGTGGTTTTATTAGGACGATCGAGTAGCTCAATAGTAGGTAGCAAACGCTCCTGCAAATCAGTCTGATCCCGCTGCACTACCGGTTTAGGCTTCGTTTTTGTTGGCGAGCCTGCATCCATTTTTACGCTGCGTTTTGCCGGTGATGCCGTTTTACCCTGCGTAAAAGGTTCATCTAAATCAGACAGATCAATATCATCTGCCTCGTCATACGCTTGCAGTGAAGGCAGGTTATCGGGCTCTTCATGAAAATCTGATGTTGCCGATGGCATTTCATCCCAGCTGTAGTCTGTGTCCCGTTGTTCGCGATTGATACGCTCTTTTTTAGCGGGCAATAAACGTTTCCACCAACTTTTCTTATCAGACTTCGGCTTACCGCTGAAATCATCATCCAGCGTAAAGTCAGCTTCACCGTGATGTTCCAGCGCAAACTCCGGATCCTGAGCCTTTTTATCCGAAGTCTTTATTAAAGAGGTTCCAGTTCTATGACCGCCCTGCCCACGAACTTTATTCACCAGCCATAACGAAGCAACAATGCAGTAATGACCAATACGGTCAACGATAGTTAACCAGGACCAGCCCGTCACCAGAGTGAAACCTGTCATCATGAAGGTCAGTAACAGCAAAGTCGTACCGAGCAGGTTAAAATAGGGCAACATAGCGCCACTAACCACATCCCCAAGCACACCGCCGGAGGAAAAATAATAAATATCAGAGAAGTTGAGGCTGGATAACGCCGCCGCACCAGTCAATAACAATAAGGCACCAATAATACGCAAGCTGACACCCAGGTAGTCCAGGCTTAACAGCTCATGAGGCCGATGGAAAAGCAGATAACCAAAACTGATCACCACAAAAGGCATCAAGTAGGCCACAAAACCCAGCACAAACAATAATATATCAGCACACCAGGCACCAATAGCGCCCGCTGCGTTCTGAATATCGCCGGTATGCCCTGACTGCGACCAGCTCGGATCAGCCGGATGAAACGTCACTAAGGACACCAGCAGAAAGACTGCCAGTGCTCCGGAGAGCAATAGCCCAACTTCCAGTAATCTTTGCACACCTGTCATATACTTTCCGTTTGCCATAGGCGCTTTTTAATTCCTGTCTTGATTGTAACTGAATGAGGCATGAAATCAGCCCTTTATCAGGACTTTATTTTCCTGCTTTATTGCTTCCATCACCACATAAGTACGTGATTCATTAACACCAGGCATATTTAGAATAGTCTCACCCAGTAAACGGCGGTAGGCAGCCATGTCTGCAACTCTGGCTTTTATCAGGAAATCAAAATTCCCTGACACCAGGTGGCATTCCAGTATTTCGTCGGTCTTACGTGCTGCATCGCTAAATTCCGCAAAAGAATCGGCTGAAGTCCGGGTTAAGGTGATTTCGACAAAGACCAGCAGCGGTGAGCCTAGTTTATCAGGATTTACCCGGGCAAAATAACCCTCAATAACGCCTAACCGCTCCAGCTTACGAACCCTTTCCAAACAAGGCGTTGGGCTTAACCCCACGGCTTTAGCCAGGGCTACGTTTGAAATTCTGCCATCTCCCTGCAGGATGCGCAAAATTTTACGGTCGGTCCTGTCAATAGTCATTTTATCCAACCTATTCGCTTTTTAGGGTTTATTGTACTGATTTATTCTATATTTATAGCATTTTTACCTAATTTTAACCATAAAAAAAGTGAGTAAGTCCGGCCCTCTGTAGGCTATACTTTTGCCAAGTTTTTACACGTCTATTGAGGCAATTTTTATATGTTAATTGGTGTACCAAAAGAGATTAAAAACCACGAATACCGTATCGGCCTTTCGCCAGCAGCAGTGCGCGAATATGTTGAAAACGGTCATCAGGTTATCGTGGAAACCAATGGTGGTACCGCCATTGGTTTTACCAACGAAGACTACATTCAGGCCGGTGCCAGCATTGCTGATACACCGGAAGAAATTTTTGCCTCAGCGGACATGATCGTAAAAGTAAAAGAACCGCAGCCTAATGAGTGCAAGCAACTGCGCGAAGGTCAGATTCTTTATACCTACCTGCATCTGGCACCGGATCCTACACAAACTAAACTGCTGGCTGAAGCTGGTGTTACAGCAATTGCATATGAAACGGTTACTGACAACCGCGGTGGTTTGCCACTGCTGGCTCCGATGAGTGAAGTGGCTGGCCGTATGTCTATCCAGGCCGGTGCCCACCATCTGGAAAAAGCCCATGGCGGCAGCGGTACTCTGTTAGGTGGCGTTCCTGGTGTGGCCCCTGCTGAAGTACTGGTTATCGGTGGCGGCGTGGTAGGTATCAACGCCGCGAAAATGGCCATTGGTATGGGTGCTGAAGTCACTATACTGGACCGTTCACTGCCACGCTTGCGTGAGCTGGATGATATCTTCAACGGTCGGGTTAAAACTATCTACTCAACAGTAGATGCCATTGACCACTATTCCAGAACTGCAGACCTGGTAATTGGCGCTGTGCTTATCCCCGGCGCTGCAGCACCTAAGCTGTTGACCCGTGAACACCTGAAAAACATGAAGCCTGGTTCAGTAGTGGTTGACGTTGCTATCGATCAGGGCGGCTGCTTTGAAACTTCTAAAGCCACCACGCATCAGGATCCTACTTATGTGATCGAAGATGTAGTGCATTACTGTGTTGCCAACATGCCAGGTGGTGTAGCGCGTACCTCTACTATCGCGCTGAACAACGCCACATTACCTTACGGTATTGCTCTGGCTAACCACGGCCTGGAAGCTATGCGTAACAATAAAAACCTGCTTGACGGTCTGAATATGCACAAAGGTAAAATCACCTATAAAGCTATTCATGACGACCTGGGTGAAGAACTGAATCTGCAATATATAGACCCGCTTGAAGCTCTGGGTTAATCCGTTCATTTTTCTGCACTAAAAAGAGCCAGTGATTATTATCACTGGCTCTTTACCCCCCCTGCATAAGCCCCTACAATGAGTCCACTTTTTTGTAGATTGAAGATAGTGGAGTAGACTCTTCATGGCTGATGCAAAGCATTGTAAATTACTAATCCTTGGTTCCGGACCTGCTGGCTACACTGCCGCTGTCTATGCCGCCCGCGCCAACTTAGACCCCGTACTTCTTACCGGCATTGAACAAGGCGGTCAATTAACCACTACAACAGATGTAGAAAACTGGCCTGGTGATGCGGAAGGCCTGACCGGCCCCGACCTTATGGTCCGCATGCAAAAACATGCCGAGCGTTTTGATACTGAAATCATTTTTGACCACATCAATGAAGTGCAGTTGAAGCAACGCCCTTTCGTACTCAAAGGCGACAGTGGTGAATACACCTGTGATGCGCTGATTATCGCGACCGGTGCCTCTGCTAAATACCTGGGACTGCCTTCAGAAGAAGCATTCAAAGGCAAAGGCGTCAGTGCCTGTGCTACCTGTGATGGTTTTTTCTACCGCAATCAGAAAGTCTGTGTCGTTGGTGGTGGTAATACTGCCATTGAAGAAGCTCTGTATCTGTCAAATATTGCCAGTGAAGTGCACCTCATCCATCGTCGTGACACTTTCCGTGGAGAAAAAATACTCATCGACCGTATGATGGATAAAGCTAAGAATGGCAACATTACTCTGCACCTGCATAAAACTCTGGATGAGGTATTAGGTGACAATATGGGTGTTACTGGCGTGCGCATTAAAGATACCCGCAGTGACGAACTGAATGAACTTGAAGTTCAGGGTGCCTTTATTGCCATTGGTCATCAACCTAATACCGATATGTTCGCCGGGCAGCTGGATATGGAAAACGGCTACATCAAGGTACAAACCGGAAGTCATGGCAACGCCACTCAAACCAGCATCGAAGGTGTTTATGCTGCAGGTGACGTCAGTGACCATGTTTACCGTCAGGCGATTACCTCTGCCGGTACTGGTTGCATGGCCGCACTGGATGCCGAACGTTTCCTTGATCAGCTTGAGCATAATAAATAAGTGCGAGGCTAACAATCTATGTTAGCTCAGCTATCCAGCCACCAACACCTGTTTCCTGACCCCAGGACAGCGCTGCCAGAACCCAATGGGTTGCTGGCGGTTGGTGGCGATTTATCCCCACAACGACTATTAAAAGCCTATCATCAGGGCATTTTCCCCTGGTTCAGCCCGGAAGACCCTATTCTTTGGTGGAGTCCAGACCCCCGCGGCGTGATTATGCCCCACCAGCTGCATGTTAGTCGCAGTCTGCGTAAGTTTCTTCGTCGCTGTAATTATCAATGTTCTATCAACAAAGCTTTCCCGGAAGTTATTCAGGCCTGCGCCGATCAGCGAGCTGAACTGGAGGGAACCTGGATAACCGGTGAAATGGAACATGCTTACACACAGCTTCACGAAATGGGCCATGCACACTCAATCGAAGTCTGGCAAGGTGACAGACTTATTGGTGGTTTATATGGTGTGTTGGTAGGCCAGACATTCTGTGGCGAAAGCATGTTTCATCGTGCTGATAATGCGTCTAAAATTGCCTTACTGGCGTTGCGCGAACACTTATTAGCCGGCGGCTTGCGCCTGATTGATTGCCAGCTGCCCAGTCTTCATTTAAATAGCCTTGGTGCTATCGAAATGCCTCGTGAGCGGTTTTTACACACGCTGGCACTAGGTGTAGATCGTCCTATGGACCCGAATTTACTGGTTCCTCAGGCAATAGACTGTGCTTTCATTGGTAATTCTGTTTAAAAAGCGTTAGAATTCCTCACAGTTTTTTCCAGCGCGATTTTTAATACAAAATTTAGAGGGTTTAATGGCGAAAGAAGATAGCATTGAGATGCAGGGCGTGATCCTGGATACCCTGCCGAACACTATGTTCCGCGTTGAACTGGAAAACGGTCACGTTGTGACTGCTCATATTTCCGGTAAAATGCGCAAAAACTACATCCGTATCCTGACTGGTGACAAAGTTACAGTTCAGCTTACGCCTTACGACTTAACAAAAGGTCGTATCGTTTTCCGTGCCCGTTAATTAACAGCACCTTGCAAGATAAAATCAAAAAACCCGGCTGACGCCGGGTTTTTTACGTTTTAAGCTTCACTGTTAAGCTTTAAGCTAATGCAGCTTCACTTTCATTGTCATAGGTGAAACTCAGGGTTTCCGAGTTTTCACTTTCAACAGTAACCTCGACATTACCGCCTTTGAGCAATGAACCGAATAAAATTTCATTCGCTAGCGGTTTCTTAATGTGTTCCTGTATGACACGGGACATCGGCCGGGCACCCATTTCTTTATCGTAGCCCTTAACTGCCAGCCAGTCGCGAGCAGCAGAGTCCACTTCCATAGAAACGCCTTTCTTATCCAGCTGCGCCTGTAGTTCACATATGAACTTGTCCACCACCTGCTCAATCACCTGAGTATCCAGATGATTAAACCAGACAATGCTATCCAGACGATTACGGAACTCCGGTGTAAAGACTTTATTAATTTCCGCCATGGCATCGACGCTGTGATCCTGTTGCTGGAAGCCGATCGACTTACGTACCGTTTCACGAACACCAGCATTGGTTGTCATCACCAGAATCACATTACGAAAATCAGCTTTGCGCCCATTGTTATCGGTTAAAGCACCATTATCCATGACCTGCAACAGGATATTAAAGACATCGCTATGCGCTTTTTCGATCTCATCCAATAGCACCACACTGTAAGGTTGCTTAATGACAGCGTCGGTTAATAAACCGCCCTGCTCATAACCCACATAACCTGGAGGTGCACCTATCAATCGGCTCACCGAGTGACGCTCCATATACTCCGACATATCAAAGCGTAGTAACTCCACGCCCATCGCCTTAGCTAGTTGCTGCGTAACCTCAGTCTTACCCACACCGGTAGGACCCGCAAACATGAAGGAACCCACAGGACGGTTCTCACTGCCCAGACCGGAACGCGAAAGGCGGATCGCAGCGGTCAGATTATCAATCGCCTGATCCTGACCAAAGACCACCATTTTCAGGTTACGGTCCAGTTGCTCCAGCATACTTTGATCGGTGCGTGACACTGACTGTTCAGGAATACGGGCAATGCGCGATACTATGAGTTCAATATCCGAAACACCAATGGTTTTCTTACGCTTAGAAGGTGGTAGCAAGCGTTGACTGGCGCCCGCCTCGTCCATCACGTCAATCGCCTTATCCGGCAAGTGGCGCTCGTTAATGTACTTGGCCGCCAGCTCTGCAGCGGCGCGAATCGCCGGCTGGGTATAACGAATGCCATGATGCGACTCATAACGCTCTTTCAGACCCAGCAGAATTTTGGTGGTGTCTTCAACCGACGGCTCAGGCACATCAATTTTTTGAAAACGACGAACCAATGCCCGGTCTTTCTCAAAAATATTTTTAAATTCCTGATAGGTGGTAGAACCTATGCACTTGAGCTCACCATTAGTTAGCAGTGGCTTCAACAGGTTTGACGCATCCATAACCCCACCGGATGCCGCCCCGGCACCAATAATGGTATGAATTTCATCAATAAACAGAATCGCGTTCTCTTGCTGATCCAATTCTTTTAATAAGGCTTTAAAGCGCTTCTCAAAGTCGCCGCGATACTTTGTACCGGCGAGTAATCCGCCCATATCAAGGCTATAGATAACCGCGTCTTGAATAACTTCCGGCACATCTTCATTAACAATGCGATACGCAAGACCTTCCGCAATAGCGGTTTTACCTACCCCAGCTTCGCCCACTAACAACGGGTTGTTTTTACGCCGGCGGCAAAGTACCTGAATGGTTCGTTCGACTTCTCTTTCACGGCCAATAAGAGGATCTATTTTACCCTTCTTCGCCAGGGCATTGAGGTTGCTGCAAAAACGCTGTAAGTAACTTTGTTCTTCCTCAGCACCTGCAACAGCAGCCTCTGGGTCCTGTTCGTCACCCGGCCCTTCTTCTTCAATGCGGGAAAAGCCATGGGAGATATAATTCACTACATCCAGGCGACTAATATCCTGTTTGTTTAACAGATAAACAGCCTGCGACTCCTGCTCGCTAAAGATAGCAACCAGTACATTAGCACCCGTTACTTCAGCGTTGCCTGATGATTGCACATGGAAAACTGCGCGCTGTAAAACACGCTGAAACCCCAGTGTCGGCTGGGTATCCAGGCTCTCGTCGTCATCCGCAAACTTAGGAGTGCTACGATCAATATAACTCAGCAGCTCTTCTTTCAGCTGTTCAAAGTTAAGCCCACAAGAGCGAAGAGCATCGGACGCATCCGGGTTGTCCAGTAACGCTACCAGCAGGTGTTCAACCGTCATCAATTCATGACGTCGCTCGCGTGCCAAACGAAAGGCATCATTCAGGGTTAGTTCAAGTGCTTTGTTCAGCATGGGCCACTCCTTACTGCTTTAAATTAGGCTTGCTCCATCGTACAGAGCAAGGGATGCTGGTTTTCACGGGCAAACTGATTTACCTGCACCACTTTAGTTTCAGCAATCTCAGCAGAATAAACGCCACAGACAGCTTTGCCTTGATAGTGCACTTTCAACATAACATCTGTTGCAGCCTCCTGATCAAGTTTAAAAAATCGTATCAGCACTTCAATAACGAAGTCCATCGGGGTGTAGTCGTCATTATTCAACAGCACCTGGTACATAGACGGCGGCGCAATTTCCTGCTCAACGTCTTCGTCCAGGTGATGCTGGGGTATTGAATCACTGAATCTACTCATAGTTACTACTATAGACCCTATTTGGCTCTCTGTTGAGAGGTTAAAGTTAATAAGAGGTTAAAAAAATGTTCTTTTTTTGCGATCTTTTCTTGACTAATTTTTGCACTTATCTATTGTAGATATTGTACCTTAATTGTATTAATTCAACGGGTGCTCCATAACAAAAAGAAGGCACTTTTAGCTTTCAGACAAAACAACTTGTTTAAAACAAGAAGGATGTAGAAGTATGGCTACCGGCAAGGTTAAATGGTTCAATAACTCTAAGGGTTTTGGATTCATTGAAAGCGAAACAAAAAGCGGCGACATTTTTGCGCACTACTCGACTATCGAAATGGAAGGCTACCGTACGCTGAAAGCAGGGCAGGAAGTTCAGTTTGACCTTGAAGAAGGTCCTAAAGGACTGCATGCCGTGCATATCGTACCTCATTCGACAGATATCAAGTCATAAAGTGCCCCAAGCCAACTCATAAAATGCCAGCCCTCTTCAGGCTGGCATTTTTATTTGCTTATCTCAACTACCCACACCACTCAACTATCTACACCATAAAAACGACGTAACTGATCACGTAAGTTAGGTGGTGTTCCGGTAACCGTCAAGGTATCTGTCTGCACATCATACTGCACCCGTTCACCTAACATGTTTTGTTCAAAAGCAAGGCTCAAGCCACCACCTTGCCCCTGAAACTTCATTAACTTACGTAAACTGGTACGATCCGCAGGAAACTCTTCTGCCAACTCAGACTCATTCTGCTGGGTAAAAGCACTGAATGAGGAAGTTGCACCCTGCCCGGTCAGGCGCTCATCCAAATCCGTTAACCGCACCTGCTCACCCTGTTGCCACTGCTCGCCACAATAGTCATAAACTTCTTTGCGCACCGCACTGGCCTGTTCCGGTTCCAGTTCTTCAGACTTCACAAAATCATGCACTGACTGTACCAACTGCTCCGTTTCTTTCTTCGCGTTAACACGCTCAGCACAGCCTAAGAAATCGAGGAAAAAGTCAGCAACTTTGCGTCCTGTGCGACCTTTAATAAAAGAAATATAGTGGCTGTTACTAATACCGGTCTGATAGTCACTTAAATTAATTCGCGCAGCTAACTGCACCTTACTGATATCAAGCTGAGATGAGCGGTCTACCGAAAGATCCGGCCCCACAGTCACACCATCTTTCACCGGTAAGAAGCTCACCAACAGGTAATCATCGCCAGTTTGCTGGTAATTTGCCAGGAGTAAAAAACCCGCATCCAGGAACTGATAATGCTCCAGTTCATTTCTAAGTAGCCGTGCTACCTGTTGTGAAAAATCAACAAATTCAACTTCCTGTTTCAACCAGCCATTCAGCAGTTTAGGGAACTCTGGTTCAGGTATGCTTTCTTCACCTTCCTGTTCCTGAAATATGGGATCATCCGCAGCCACGAAACTGGCATAACCTTTCGCTGGTTTGGCGTTATATACCTGAGTTAATTCTTCCAATAACACTTCAACTTCCTGCTCCACGCCCAGGCTCTCTGGTGCCAGACGTAATCCGAAGTTACCCTCAGGGTCCTGAAAAACATGGTGAACAATACTGTTCTCAAGGCTTAATTTCATAATATGGGTCTATCCTGCACAACTGGTTATGATATTATCAGGCTATTCTATCACGTAGCTAGCGTAGCCTTTATGCCCATTGTTTCAAAATATAGCCAACAACAGCAAGATCAGCTTTTAGAAGAAGTACTTGCTCCCCTTGAGAATAACCAGGTTCCTGTCGACCTTTGTATGATGACCCTGGGTAACGCGGTCAGCAACGTCATTAACCGCGGCATATCAGCCGATAAACGTGAAGCGGTTGCTGAACAATTCTCTCGCATCCTGCTACAATCAGTGCAAAGTAGCAAAAAATAACAATAATTCTTATGGGAAAACACCAGAAGCGCGACAGAATTGCTCGTCTGATCAGCTGGGGCCATTGGTTCACATTCAGCAACATAGTGCTGTGCCTGGTTATCGGGCTGTTATATATAGAAACTGCAGATGCCACAGGTAGCTTGCTGGGTAACCTGTATCTGTTTATCAACTGGATTGGTCATTTCGCTTTTCTGCCGTTTGTCTTTTTTATTATCCTCTTGTTTCCGTTCTGTCTTATTCTTCCATACTCCCGAGTGTTAAGAGGTTTAGGTGCACTGGTCGCTTCCTTTGGTATCTTTATCCTCCTGTTTGATGCCTTCTTCTTCCGACAATACGGTTTTCACCTGAATACCTATTCGCTGGCGCAAATGGCCCGCGACGCCGAAACTCTGTTTGCCGGTGCCAGTTTTGTTGGTCTGTTGGGTGTTATTTTTGGTTTTCTGCTGATTCTGATGCTGCAAGTGACGTTGGCCAACCTGACCTGGAAACGATTGGACAATATTCGCGATAATCACACTGGCGGCGCTATTACTGCAATACTGGTAAGTTGTTTTCTGGCTAGCCATATGATCCACATCTGGGCCGATGCCACCTTATATACCCCTATTACACAACAGGATGACCTGTTGCCGTTATCCTACCCAACCACTGCTAAGAGTCTAATGGCAAGGCACGGTTGGATAACACCAGAAACCTATCAATCACAGCGTGACCGACTAACTGATGGCGAACAACTGCGTTTGCGATATCCACTGAGCTCACTTTTGTGTGCCAAACAGCCCCAGGCCCGCTCAACCTTAATTGTTGCTTTTGACCAGCTCACGCCAGCTCAGCAAATTCAGATGAATAATCAGGTGGCGGGTATACAGCCGTTAGCCAGACAAAGCATTAGTCACAGCGATGTTGAGGCGGCCGCTTTCCAATTGGTCTACAGCCTTCCTGATTTATATCAACAACAAGTAAAACAAGCTGAAATTGCTCCAGCCTATCAGGAAACCATGCATAACTTTGGCCATCAGATACATTTTTACCACAGTCTGCAATGGCCAATAGACCAGGCCCCCAGTGCTATCCAGTCGCAGCTCGTACTGTGGCCGGAACAAAGCCCGGCAAGCCCGCACATGACCGTTATTTTTGCCACCCAGGGTGATTTTGAAGCCATGCTAACGGCTATCCGGGCTGCGCAACTGAATAACCAGCGTATTTTGATTACAGCACTGACCCCAGCAGCTGATTTGACCGAAGAACAGTCAGACTTTCCTGTCATAAGTCAGCAATTCACTGTACCCATGTGGAGCGCTAACATTGAAATGCCTGAGCATGAGTTCAGTCATATCAATGACATCATGCCAACAGCCCTGTCGGGGTTCATGTCCTGCGCTGAAGACTTCGATACCTTTACGTCAGGCCGGGACTTAACGCGAGAAGTTGGTCGTTTACCCCGAGTTCAAAGTATCAATTCACGGATTTTTATATTTGAACAGCAACAGATCACGCTGCTCGACAGAAACGGGGAAATGGCAGTCTACAGCACCGAGGGCGAACTTAAGCCGGGTGCCACCCCTCCGACCCCGGTTCTAATCCAAAGCTTGCAGGAACTGCAGCGCTTTAGCGCTCCAAATAACTAAAGTTGATGAGAAAGTAGGCAAACAGCCGCTAAACACAAACTGGCGCTTGTCTTTTTAACGGATTTCAGTAAGATACCCAGCACGGTCGGCGTGTGGCGCAGCTTGGTAGCGCACTGTCATGGGGTGTCAGGGGTCGGAGGTTCAAATCCTCTCACGCCGACCAATTAAAAACCTGCTTAAAAGCAGGTTTTTTTGTGTCTGGAATTTAGCCCCGACAACTTTCTTCATAGCTAACGCTGTTTATACTGCATTCAGCGAATTGCTTTCAAAGAACAATCCAAGCTGCCAGGAATCACGTATTTAAAAACATTAGCAATAATTTATTTAGGGCAAGTGCATGTTACGCAAAGAGCAGAAAACAAGAGTGGTCGCTGGCGATGCTAAGCGCGAACAGGAACTGGCCCGTTTTGACCAGATGGCGCAAGCCTGGTGGGACCCTGATGGCGCTTTCAAACATGTACTGGCTTTTAACGATGCCCGCCTGAAAATTATTTTACCCATGCTGCAGCAACACTTTAACGCCCCTCTTAGCGATAATGGTGAAGTTAATCTCAGCGGACTGCGTATATTAGACATAGGTTGTGGTGGTGGGCTTATCAGTGAGGCCCTTGCCCTTCATGGTGCCAGTGTCACTGGCATCGATGGCAGTGACGTAAGTATCGAGGTTGCCAAAGCCCATGCCCGGCAGAGCAATGTGGAAGTTGATTATCAGCATAAGTTGGCTGAAGAGCTGGTGGATGAAGGCTGGTCAGCTTTTGATGTGGTTTTGAATACAGAAGTGATTGAGCATGTTGCAGATCAACAGGGATTAATCGACACCTGCTGCACCCTATGCAATGCAAAAGGGCTCATAGTCATGGCAACACTGAACCGCACATTAAAATCATGGTTGTTTGGTATCATTGGCGCTGAATACGTATTGCGGCTGTTACCTAAAGGAACTCATGACTGGCGATACTTTGTGCGCCCTGGTGAGATGGCTGAAATGCTGGCAAAACATGACTTTAGCTTGCAAAGCTTGCATGGTCTGAGCTTCAATCCCTTCACTAAGCATTGGCGTGAAAGCGAAAACACTCAGGTGAATTATTTATTGAGTGCCAAAAATAACTCAGCACAGCTTAGAAGGCTGTAAAGACCCTCTAAGCTGTATGAGTAACTTAATCGAGTTCGCTACTTGCCAGCTCCGCTTCTTCACCGATATAGCGATTCAGAAAGTCTAGCATGCGCTCCCAGCGTTCGACGTTATTCTCAGGTTTGACAAAACCGTGTCCCTCACGCGATTTAACCAACCATTCATAAGGATGGTCTCGCTCCTCCAACGCGTCACGAAGACGGTTGGCATGCTCAATGGGAACCCGCTCATCCCTGGCTCCATGAATAATAAAAACAGGGGCTTTTAATTCGTCAATTCGATGTAAAGGCGACTGCCCTTCCAATGCTTCCTGATCATTACCCAGGACAAGATTTAAGTAGTTCTGGCCAAATCCGGACTCAGGAATATCGCCTGCATCAAACATCAAGGGCAGATCATAAACTCCCACGAAACCAATAGCGCACTTATATAGCTCCGGCTCTCTTACTGCACTCATTAACGCCGCATAGCCACCGTAAGAGCCGCCATACACACAAACGCGCTCCTGATTTACAGTTCCGCCTTCTATCAGGTGCATTACCCCATCGGTCATGTCATCAATCATGCTCGTGCCCCAGTTTCGGAAACCAGCTCTTAAAAACTCACCACCGAAACCTCCCGAACCACGGAAATTAGGCTGCAAAACAGCATACCCATGACTTGCCAATACTTTTGCATCACGGTCCATACTGCGAATACTGTCACGAACCCCGTGCGGGCCACCATGCGGTAGCATCACCAATGGCAAGTCTGAAGAAGCATTTACTGGCAGGGTTAATAACCCCTGAATTAACAATCCATCACGTGCTTCATAAGTTATGATTTCAGTCTGCGGCAATGCCTTTTCCGCCAACCAGGGACTACCTGTAAATAGATTTACGAGTTGGCCAGCCTCAATATCAAACAGATAAAACTGACGAATGTGATTTGCCGAACCTACTGACACCACCATCAGATTATCATCCCGGGTCGCCGACGTAATAGTTACTTGCTGATCGGGAAATGCCTGCTCCAAACCCTGATATGCCTGGCTGAAACTTACGTCTTCAATACCGCCAAAAAACACACTATCCAATACGTCGAATTCATAGGAAGCTCCGATAATCTCATTAGCACGGCCTCCACGAAGACTGAATATAGGTGACAAATCAACGTAAGGATGGCTAACTAAAACTTCTTCCTCCCCCGTCTTCAAATCAAATAAAGACAGTGCAGTGGTGTCTTGCTGTAGTTGGCTAAGTGCATAAAGACTTTGATTGTCCTCGCTAAAAGCCAGGGGTTCAAAAGAATTCTGAAAGCTCACTTGACGCTGCAGTTCTTCCCAGTCGGCATCCGGTTCCGGACGGAAAAGAATGACATTCTCATTAACTTCAGCGCTGCTATCCATCCCTATGGCTACTCTCAGGTTTCCATCACGATCCGTTAACACACGAACCCCACTACCACGACCAGCTCGCAACGGCGCGCGATCCACAAGGCGTTTATGA
Source organism: Aliidiomarina minuta (assembly GCF_003987145.1). Classification (NCBI taxonomy): domain Bacteria; kingdom Pseudomonadati; phylum Pseudomonadota; class Gammaproteobacteria; order Alteromonadales; family Idiomarinaceae; genus Aliidiomarina; species Aliidiomarina minuta. The sequence goes on from NZ_PIPL01000001.1 coordinate 827,978, forward strand.
CCCGTATCCACGCGCATGCGGTAAACTTCCATAACAGGTTCACGACTTTCCCAGGAAAAACTTGAGATCAGCACCCTTAAGTCATCATTTGGCAACCAGTCCAGCACAGAAGTTGATGCACGATCTCGTGATTCAGAACGTCGACCGGTCAGCATTACAGGCCGCGTACCATCGGCATTCATAGCATAAAGCTCGCCTGTTGGTCGCGCGCCTTCAAAAGTGCCTCGCTCACGAGCTACGTTAATAATCAGGCGTTCATCCGTTGCCCAGTTAAAGTCACTAATGGAATCATTACCTGTCAGTTCTGCATTTGACAGCGGCTCCATAGTTTCACGCTCAAGCACAGCGAGGCGCACTATTCCTTCGTCATCTCGATTAGTAAACGCCAGGTAAGTGCCATTAGGAGATATTTTCGCTGTTATTATATGGGCGTGACGTGCGTAGTCTTCAAGTGTAGGCACAGCCTGCGTTTCCGCTGAAGCAGTACTGGTTATAAGCAGGCCGGCCAGTAAACTTAATATTCGTTTCATAAGGAACTTCCTTGTTAACGGTTTTATTTATAATGCCAAAGATACTACTGAACTTTGTTCTATAAATCCAGATTGAGATACGACGCTTTTTAACAGAATATTGACATTAATTTAAGCTAAAGCCTAAATAGAAAGCATCTTTCACTTACCCGCTACTTCCGCTTCAGCGGCCGATTCGCGTTTTTCTTCTTCCTGTTCCTGTAGCTGACGTTGTTCTGAAAAAGCAGTAATCACCGCTTTTACCAGACTGGCCAGGGGTATAGCGAAGAAAACGCCCCAAAAACCCCAGAAAGCACCAAACACCAGCACTGCTGCAATGATATACACCGGGTGCAGACTGACCGCCTCGGAGAACAGTAAAGGCACCAGCAGATTGCCATCCAGCGCCTGAATAATAAGGTATGCCGTAATTAACCAGAATAAGGTGCCAGAAATACCAAATTGAAACAGCCCGACTAACGCCAGCGGTACAGTAACTACCGCAGCACCGATGTAGGGGATTAATACAGAAAAACCAACCAGAGTTGCCATTAATGCCGCATAACGCAGGCCAAACAAGGTAAGCACTATATAAGTAACCACGCCGACAATGACAATTTCCAACGCCTTACCTCGAATATAGTTGCGAGTTTGCACGTTCATTTCCCAGCCAACCTGAGAAATAAGACGCCGCTGAGCCGGCAGGATGCGGTTAAAATGCTCCAGCAGTATGTCTTTATCTTTCAACATAAAGAACACTAACAAGGGCACAATAATTACATAAATCAAAATAGTGAATACATTGACCAGCGAAGTTACTGACTGAGCCAGCAAAGTCTCACCAAAGCTTAATAACCGGTTGGTTATAGTTTCTGTAAATGCCTGTATTTGTTGCGGCTCAATAAATGCGGGGGCATACTCCTGTGCCTGGTCCATTAAATCATCCCAGGCCTGGGCTATTTGTGGCAGCTCTCTGATAAGATTAAAACTTTGTTCCCAGACAACAGGCACGAGGAAAATAGTCAGCAGTAACATCAGGGTGATGAAGGCGATAAAAACCACCATGGCCGCTATAGTGCGTCTGATACCCAGACGCCGCAAGCCACTCACAGGCCATTCGAGTAAATAGGCAAAAACAGCGGCGACCAGAAAAGGTGCGAGGATATTGCCCCAGAAGACAATCAAACTGAAACCAATTACCAATAAAATCGTCAGAGTTATGGTATTAGGGTCAGAAAAGCGACGTTGAAACCAATTTCGAATATAATCGAACATAAGGCACCTGTTTAAAATCCAATAACTACATCTTAACACCGAGCTATCGACATCAGCCAGTAACAGTCTTAGACTTTTACATGTTTTAAAGGGAATCGAAGATCTGCATGGGTTTCAAACTAGCTTCAAAATTTATAGTCTTTGCTACGACTTATCTGCTGCTTATTCTGGTAACTATAGACCCAGTAAAAGCTAACCAACGCTCCGAGTTACCCACTATAGGTACCGCAGGTGCTGGCACTATGTCTATCGATCGTGAGCGATTGCTGGGTGATTTTTATATACGTCAAATACGAGCCCAGGCTCCGTTGGCAGAGGACCCAGTGTTGCGAGAGTACCTCAGCGATTTAGGCAACCGCCTGGTGCTGCATGCCGATAATGTGCGTTTTCCGTTCCATTTTTTCTGGGTTCGCGACAGCAGTATCAACGCCTTTGCCTTTCTCGGTGGGCATGTAGGCATTCATACCGGTCTTATTGAAAATGCCGAAGATGAGTCCGAACTCGCCTCCGTCGTTGCGCATGAAATTGCGCATGTTACCCAGCGTCATATAGCCCGTAATATGGAGCGTATGAATGAAGCCGCTCCAGTATCTTTTGCACAAATAATCGGGGGTATAGTACTCGCGATGGCTAACCCGCAACTGGGCATGGCGGTCATGACCGGTAGCATAGCGGGTATTCAGCAGCGACAAATAAACTACACCCGTCAGTTTGAGATTGAAGCCGATCGATTTGGTATGGCAACGCTAGCCAGAGCTGGCTTTGACCCCCATGGAGCCCCCCGCTTCTTTGGACGACTGGCTTCACGTTACCGTTATTCAACCCAGGTACCCCAGTACCTGGTGACCCATCCACTACCAGAATCGCGCATCGCTGATACCCGAGAGCGGGCACAGCAACTGGGACAACCGAACCTGGAACCCTCGCTACAATTCGAGCTGGCAAAAGCCCGGGTCAAGGTACGTTATACCAATACCAGCGCCCGCAATGCATTAAGTCAGGCTCGTACTAACGAAGAACGGGCTAGTCACTCTAATACTAAAGCAGCTGCGCGTTATGCTCAGGCGTTAGCGCTCTACGAATTAGAACGCCTTGCTGAAGCCGACAAAATTTTAATGGCACTGCATGAAGAAGACCGTCTGAATTTATTTTATATAGATACCATTACCGATACCTGGATAAAACAGGGGCGCTACGAAGAAATTGTCGAATTTCTGACTCAGGCCTATATACGACGTCCTAATAATCAGGTGTTAACACTTAACCTGGCTTTCGCTGCTAACGAAGCCCAGCAATATGACTTATCAGTGAAAATACTGAATGAATTTATTATGCGTAACCGCGATGACCGGGTCGCTTACCAACTCCTGCAGGAAGCACATCAGGGAGCAGGCGATGCGGTGTCTATGCATGAAGCGCAGGCTGAGATATTCGCATTAACCGGTAATTTTGAGCTGGCTATTGAGGAGTTGAACAACGCTCATAGCAAAGTAGCCGAAGACAGAACCTTGTCCCGTCAACGTATTCGCGGAAGAATCGAGCAAATGCGTAAATTAGAACGCGATCGTGAGCGCGTCATGCGCATGTAGTATTCAGCTATGCGCTGAAATCAGTTACCATGCACCTCTCATTCGTACTGAACGGTCCGGAGACACCTTATGAGCGACCTGATCATTTACCACAATCCACGCTGCTCTAAAAGCCGGCAGACGCTGGAGTTACTCAGACAACAAAATCTGCAGCCCGAGGTGGTTGAGTATCTGAAGAACCCACCATCAGAAAAAACGCTGAAAGATATTTTACAACGCCTGGACATGCGCGCCAGTGATCTGCTCCGCAAGAAAGAAACTATTTATAAAGAGCTGGAGCTGGCAAACAAAGACAGCAGTGATGCAGAACTTATTAGCCTGATGCATGAGCATCCAAAACTTATTGAGCGCCCTATTGTTCTGTACAAAGGCAATGCCCGCATTGGCCGGCCCCCGGAAGCTGTACTGGAGTTATTCGCCTGATGCCTGTTAACTCTGAGTTTTATCGCCGCCTCACCCTGATTAGTTACCCTGGTCTGCTGATTTTCGTCTTGTTATGGCACAGCTGGCTGGCACCCAGTGAGTTTTTATCCATGCCGCTGACATTATTTATGTGGGTGGTACCGCTACTATTTCCGTTGAAAGGTATTTTACAGGGTAAGCCATACACCCATGCCTGGGCTAATTTCATTCTGATGCTTTATTTCCTGCACAGTCTGACCGTTTTGTATATATACCCCGAGCAACGTTGGCTGGCCGCAATTGAACTAATACTGGTAACTCTGTCATTCATTGGAGCCACGTTTTACGCACGTTATGCGGGTCGAGAACAAGGATTAGGATTAAAAAAGAAAGACAGTGTCACCAATGCAGGTAAACAACCTTAATTTCAGATTGACAGTGTTTTTTTGACAAAAGGCACTGTCAGCCTTCTTTGTTCAGCCATGGACGCCTTATCCAGCCGATTCAGAACAGTCATTAATTCATGCATATCCCGGCTTAGCCGTTGCAGCATAAAATGCCCAACCTCCCCTTCCAACTGCAATCCTCGCGCTTCAGCATGAGTCTGTAAGGCCTTCACTTTAGCTTCATCCGAGAGCAACTTTATCGCATAAGGTGCTGCGGCCTGAAGTCGTGAGCGCAAATCCGGTAAGGCAACCTCTATGGCGGAAGCTGAATTACGGGCGCTGATTAATAATCGACACCCTTCACTATCTGACAATCGGTTATACAGCGCAAATAAAGCGTCGCACCAAACCGCAGAGTGAGTTACCGCATCGATATCATCCAGACACACCAGGTCGTAGTTATCCAACCCCTGTAATAAAGAAATATGTGCCGTGTCGGTAAGCTCCCGCAAAGGAATATACATAACTTGTTGTCCAGCCTGACTGGCAGCGGTACAAGCAGCATGCAGCAAATGTGTTTTACCACAACCCGTGCGTCCCCATAGATACAATAGCGGTGTCTGAGTCTGCACTGACAATAGCGCTTTCAGCGTCGCTATAAGTTCGCTGTTATTGCCTTCCTCAAAGGTGGTAAACAAAGCGTCATCCGGTAGTTGAACCGGGAGCGCCAGCTGGGTACCCGTTGTTGCTAACGCAGCCATCGATACTCCAGTACCGGGCTGGCCGTTACGCTCCAGGGATCTTCCACCCGCTGCATGCGATTATCCAATTCAAGAGCCTGCAAAGCACGCCGCATATCGCCAATCAGTTGCAACCTGAACTCGGCCGTGCCCTGGTGATAACGAGCAAGTGTCGCCTGCTCTACAGAAGCAAGTCGCCGCAGCAGGCTTTCAACTAATAATACGCTTTCCAGATCCTGCAGATTAATAATCCGAATAGTAAATTCACTGGCTTCGGTCTCACTATATGAGACCGCATATTCAGCCGCTACCCTATCAGTTACACTATCCACAACGGCCATTCCGATACCATTCAGATCTTCTGTATCCACCTGGCCACTGCGACGAGTATTACCTACTATCAAAGTCCATTGAGCAAGATAACCCTGCCCGTTATCGCCTTCCTGTACTCTTACCATGACCAAGCCGTCTGACGGATAACGCCGACTGGCCTCCTGTACTGGACGTTCAAAACGGCCCCACACATCACTGGCTGACAAATTGGACAAGTCAGTTAAATCCAGTAGAGGAAAAGAAATAGGTAGCCCACGCTGATGAGCCTGCCGACGCATAGCCGGAACAATCTCTGAATCGGCGTCACGACCGATCAGGCGTGCACCACGCTGTGTTTCCTGTGCAATCCAGAAGATAATGTTCGGCCTGCGCGCGCTCCAGTAACTAGCATTAGCCCGCCGCAGCAACTCTTCAATGCGCTGCTCATCAAACTGAGCACGTAAGTAGAGCTGTTGACGTTCTGTCACGTAGCTGTACTGAACCAGATAATTAGTTGCCTGACTAAGTTGACGACTTACCTCTGGGCGCTCTAATACATCACGTTGACCTGAAACTTTAATCAATACAGAAGAAAAAGCTTCACGCAAGGCGTCCTGCCTGTCATCCCGTGATTGGGTCGCTACTTCAATCCGGCTTTCATAAAGATCTGTTACTTCGTCTGCGCTTAGTGAAAAGCTCCAGCACGCAATCAGAATTAACCACCAATGCCGCACAATATTCGCCTATTTTTAAGTATCTTACAGGATAATAAACAGCCTGCGCAGCGGGGGCAAGTGACAACCTGTGGATAACCACTTAGCAAGCTAGCCTGTGCGCCCTGCAACTGCTAAAGTACCGCTATTGTTAGAGATTTTTGTTTGCTCAGGAATATGTAAATAATGTTAAAACAACAGTTGAAAGCTGTCAGCTCACTACTTAGCACCATGACGTTGATTGGTTTATGCGTCGGCATGACCAGTACACTGCTAAGTCTTAGAGCCACGATTGAAGGCTTTTCGACCATGACCACTGGCATTATTATGTCAGCCTACTTTATTGGCTTCCTGTTTGGAACCACCAGAGCACCTAAAGATATTCGCCGTGTCGGCTATATTCGTGCTTTTGGCGGACTGGCCGCGCTGGCTTCAATCGCAGTATTAATTCAGTCTATCTGGGTTGAACCAACAGTTTGGTTCGTCGCCCGTTTCCTTAGTGGTTTCGCGATATCCGCCATGTTTGTAATTGCAGAAAGCTGGCTCAATACCATGGCCGATAACCGCAACCGCGGCACTATGTTATCGGTATATCTGGTGCTTATTTACGGCGGTCTGATCGCAGGACAACTGATTCTGGGCATTGCTGATCCTGCCACCTTTGTGCCTTTTGTTATCATCGCGATGCTTATTAATCTCTCGCTGATACCTATTCTAATTGCTATATCAGTAGAACCCACCACCCATTCGCCGCGCAAGGTGCCTATTCGATTTTTGCTGAAACAGGCTCCCCTTGGTATCGCCGCTGCTTTTATTATCCAGGCCTGTTACGCCATGTTTTATGGCATTGGACCCATGTACGCCATTTATATCGGTTTGAGTGTGCCCCAGGTAACTATTTTTATGGCGGCTTTTATTTTTGGCGGCTTAGTACTGCAAGCTCCGGTAGGTTTGCTTTCCGACCGCATTGATCGTCGTATGGTATTGGCTGGAGTTGCCGCTGTTGGCAGCATTGCAGCACTAGTACTCTCTCAGCTGGATGGTACAACCCCACTACTGATATTCTTCTTTATGGCAATTTTAGGTGGCTGCCTGCTACCGGTTTACTCACTGGCTATGGCACACACCAATGATTACCTGGAAACGGATCAAATGATTGGTGCCACTGGCTCTATTATTAAGGTAGGCGGTATAGGCGCCATTATTGGAGCTCCTTCAGTAGCGGCTTTAATGCAATTCGGTGCCGTTGAGGCGTTCTTTTTCCTAATTGCTGGCTTAACTCTGACTATCAGTCTTTACGCTATGTATCGCACTACACAGCGGGCCAAAGCAAAAGAACAAAGCCATTCAGTGCTTACCAACCTGGCGCCGGCGCAGCTGTCTGAAGAGTTGTTAAGTTCACTGGTAGAAGATGCGGGGGACGATCAGGATGAAGACGAACGTCCCCATGTTCCGGTTGACGATGCGCCTGAAATCAGACCCAGCACCAAACCGGAACAGGACTAAATAGAGTAAAATTAGCTAAGTAGTTTATCGACCAGAGCCTGTGCCTGCTGCTGAATCTGCGCTAAATGCTCAGCACTTTTCAGGCTCTCGGCATAGATTTTATAAAGCGGCTCAGTGCCTGAAGGACGAGCTGCAAACCAGCCATTCTCAATGACCACTTTAAGCCCGCCAAAAAGCGCTTTATTACCAGGCGCTTTGGTCAGTATTGCAGTCACTTTTTCACCGCCAAATTCGCTTAACTCAATCTTCATTTCAGGCAGTTTCTGAAAAGCATCCATCTGTTCAACACTGGCTTTAGTGTCGGTACGCGCATAATAAGAAGTGCCATGTTCAGCTTCCAGCGCCGCATAATACTGGCTTGCAGATTTGCCGCTGACAGCCTGAATTTCGGCGGCCAGCAAACACATAATAATACCGTCTTTATCGGTGCTCCAGGCTTCGCCTTTTTTATCCAGGAAACTGGCACCAGCGCTTTCTTCGCCAGCAAAGATTAAAGAACCATCTCCTAAGCCCTGGGCAAACCACTTAAAACCTACCGGTACTTCCATCAGAGGCCGGCCTAACGCAGCTACCACGCGGTCGATAATGGCGCTGGAGACCAGTGTTTTACCCACTGCTGCGGTCTGCTTCCACGACCGGTTGCGACCCAGATAATCTATAGCGACTGACAGGTAATGATTGGGCTTCATTAACCCATCAGGAGTTACTATGCCATGACGGTCATAATCCGGGTCATTCCCTACAGCAACGTCAAAATCGTCTTTCATCTGCACCAGGCTGGCCATCGCATAAGGTGACGAACAATCCATACGAATACTGCCGTCTTTGTCCAGTGTCATAAAAGAAAAAGCCGGGTCAACATGGTCATTGAAGATAGTAATGTCTAATCCCAGCGTATCGCGAATAGCACGCCAATAGGCGCTGCCAGAACCACCTAAAGCATCTACCCCAATACGAATACCCGCTTTGCGAATAGCTTCAATATCAATAACATCACTGAGCGCCTGCACATAACTGTTAATCCAGTTTTTGCGTTTACAGAGTTCAGAATCCAGCGCTTCTGCATACGACACCACATCCACCGCCATCAGATTACTGACAATAAGGGCGTTGGCATACTCTTCAATGCGACGGGTTACTTCACTGTCTGCCGGTCCACCGTGGGGAGGATTGTATTTAAAGCCACCATCCTGAGGTGGATTATGGGACGGCGTGATCACCACTCCATCCGCCAGGCCTTCTTTGCGACCGCGGTTATAACGAATGATTTGCTGACTGATAACCGGTGTGGGCGTGTAACCCAAACCTTCCTGAACATGAACTTCAACGCCGTTACCAATGAAGACTTCAAGTGCTGTAGCAAAAGCCGATTCTGATAAGGCATGCGTGTCTTTACCCAGCATTAAAGGCCCATCAATGCCGTTTTCCTTGCGATACACGCAAATAGCCTGGCTGATAGCCAGAATATGAGTTTCATTAAAAGAGCCGGACAAAGCACTGCCCCGGTGTCCTGAGGTGCCAAAACTCACTTTTTGTGACCGTTCACGCATATCAGGTTCACGCACGTAATACTGCGTCATCAATTGCGCAATATTCGTCAAATCATTTACCTGGGCTTTTTGCCCCGCTCTTGCATGCACACTCATATTATAAAAAGTCCCTGATTTTTTCTGCTTCGCTGTCACTGTAACCTAATTCCCGGGCGACAGACGTCAGCATTGATTTTTTCTTGGTGGTGTTATTATTGGTAATCACCCAGTACGGAGATTGCGGGATCTGCTTAGGGTTCGTGCTATTACCGCTAGTCAGCAATGCCTCTTCGCTGGTAGCAAAATAAATACGATCACGCCCTTTAATGTCCAGTACTGCACGAAAGTCTTCATTATGACTACGATAAAGCATAGACAAAATAAACAAAAAGCGGGCCACAGCGCTTTTTTCAGTCGCCAGGTCTTCGCTGGTCATGATATCAAATACCCGACCGGACTGGAGTGGAGCTGCACTCCCTACGGCAGCTTGCTGCGCAGAAGAGTTCTTCTCAAGCTTTAGCAGGCGGCGTAAAATGTCCGATGCACTCTCACCGATATGTTCAGTGTTAGCGGCTATGTAAGTGTAAATATCTTCATCAATTTCTATACGTTTCATGGACTGCTCACGACGGTTTTCCGAATGCGCGCAATTATACCTTAAGCAAGTCCCTGATTGCACCGTTGATTCAGCTGAGCGACAATGTAAGTTATTGATGGCGTATGCATACCCCAACAGGAGACTTCTTCCTATGCAACTGAATTACGAATCCAGCGGTTCGGGCACCCCGGTTATCCTTATTCATGGTTTATTTGGTGATTTGGACAACCTGAAAAGTATCAGCCGCAGTCTGAGCGATGATTATCAGGTAATTAATATTGATGTGCGCAACCACGGCCAGTCACCGCATTGTGATGATATGGATTATGCCGATATGGCTGACGATGTCATCGCCATTACAAAAGAGCTCGATCTGGACAAATTTCACCTGCTTGGCCACTCCATGGGCGGTAAAATAGCTATGGAAATTGCACTGCGTCACCCCAGTCAGGTGCGCTCCCTGGTTATCGCTGATATTGCGCCGGTAGCCTACGACGCCCGCCACACTGAAATTATCGACGCTTTATGCGCCATTGACGTGGAAAGCCTGGAAAACCGACAAGAAGCGGATAAAGAGCTGGCAAAAACGATCAACGAAAAAGGCGTACGCCAATTTTTGCTTAAAAATCTGCGTAAGGACGGCGACAACTGGTTTTGGCGCTTTAATCTGGCTGCGCTGAAAGCCAATTATGAAAAATTAATCGGCGCCCCCACCAGCGAAGGACAATACAACGGCCCGGTGCTTTTTATTCGGGGCGAGAAATCTGATTATGTTCAGCAAAGTCACCGTGACGAAATTGCGCCCCGCTTTCCGCGAGCAACCGCAGAGACTATTGAAGGTGCAGGCCATTGGCTTCATGCTGAAAAACCCACGGAATTTAATCGTTTGGTTGCTGATTTTATCGGCCAACATTAGTCCTGAGCTCTCGCTTCAAAATCAGCGTTGTGCTACTATATGCGCCGATTTGATTGAGGTAATGCCATGTTATCTGAATATTTTGAACAAATTGAAGGGCTGCTGACCAATCTGGCAATTGCTGTCCTCTTTCTGTTGATAGGCTTAGCCATTCAGGACGTCCTGAAAAAAGGCGATGTCCCTAAGTTCGGCCGCATTGCGGTATGGATAGTGCTCTTTCTTGGTATGGCCGGTTTCCTGGCGAAAGGCATCATTCAATTTGTTATAGAATCCGGTTTAGACTAATACATGGCAAAAGAAGCAACGGACAAGGTCACTATTGACCTGTTTCAGCATCAACGCCGGCCTGGGCGGCCGAGAACCAACCCGCTCACCCGCGCTGAACAAATGAAGCTGAATAAAAGGCGCCAGCTTAAACGTGATAAAGAACGGGGCTTGCGTCGTATTGAACTGAAAGTTGAAGAGTCTGTCTACGAAGCATTGAACGAACGTGCTGAGACTTGTGGTTTAAGCCGCAGTCAGTTAATTGAAAAACTACTGACTGAAGCGCTGGCAACTGAGACAGACAAAGATATTTAATTAAACATGCGGGTATAACTGATTTATGGCAACCGTTGGACTTTTCTTTGGAAGCGATACCGGCAACACAGAAGCTGTTGCCCACATGATCCAGAAAGAACTGGGTAAAAATCTTATCGATGTCAAAGACATTGCTAAATCCAGTAAAGAAGATATTGCCGGTTATGATTTGCTATTGTTCGGAATTCCGACCTGGTATTACGGTGAAGCTCAGTGTGACTGGGATGACTTCTTCCCTGATCTGGAAGAGATTGATTTTACCGATAAACTGGTAGCTATTTTTGGTTGTGGCGATCAGGAAGATTACGCCGAGTACTTCCTGGATGCCATGGGCATGGTACGCGATATTGTCGAAACCAAAGGTGCTATCGTAGTCGGCCACTGGCCGAGTGAAAGTTATAACTTCGAAGCTTCTAAGGGGTTAGTCGATGACAGCCACTTTGTTGGCCTGGGTATCGACGAAGACCGTCAGCCTGAACTCACTAAAGAACGCGTCAAAGCCTGGTGCGCACAATTGCAAGAAGAAATGTATTTAGCTGAGCTGGCAGACTGATTTCAATAATTCAGAAGGAAAAGCCGACCTAAAAGGTCGGCTTTTTCATTTCATCCAGCGCTCGTTCTGGCTATAATCAACTTACCACGCACTAAACTGAGTAGAACATGCCGAGTACTGACGCAGAACTAAAAAAAGCGGGTCTTAAAGTAACGTCTCCGCGCATTAAAATTCTCGACATCCTGAAGAACCCGAATCATCAGCACGTTAGTGCTGAGGAAGTATATCGGATCTTACTCGACCAACAAGACGAGGTCGGTTTAGCTACTGTCTATCGCGTACTCAACCAATTTGACGACGCAGGCATTGTCACGCGTCATCACTTTGAAGGTGGACGTTCGGTCTTTGAATTGAGTGAAAAAGAACATCACGATCACCTGGTTTGTCTGACTTGCGGTCGGGTTATTGAGTTTGAAGACAATGTCATTGAGCGTCGACAACTGGAAGTTGCCGAAGCAAACAATATAAAGCTGACCAACCACAGTCTTTACCTGTACGGTGAATGCAAGAAACCGGATACCTGTGAATACAACTCGGCCGACGCATCTCATCACCGTATTGAGGTCTGATAAGCAATGAAATGGATGATATATGGAGCCACCGGTTATACCGGTGAGCTCATCACCATGCACGCCCGTCGTATGGGCTACAAACCTGTACTAGCCGGGCGCAACAAACAAAAAATAGAAACCCTGGCGAACCGGGCTGAACTGCCCTGGCGGGCTTTTGAATTAGATACCCCAGACTCCATTGCGGAACAGCTAGACGATATCGATTTGATTATTAATTGCGCCGGTCCCTTTGAGATCACCGCCCCGCCCATGCTCGAAGCCTGTCTGAAAGCACAAACCCATTACCTTGATATCACTGGTGAAATCAGTGTTTTCGAACTTGCCTACAGCCTGCGTAAACGTGCAGTCGAGGCCGGTATCATTATCTGCCCCGGAGTCGGTTTTGACGTTATTCCTACCGACTGCATTGCAGCACGACTAAATGCTCAGATGCCCAATGCCACTCATCTGGCGCTTGGTTTTGACTCCAGTTCACGCATGAGTCGTGGTACTGCCCTCACCGGCATTCGCCGTCTGGGCGATGGTGGAGCGGTGCGTGAAGATGGTAAAATCAAAGACGTGGCATTAGCGTTTAAAACTCGCCGTATCAATTTTGGCGATGGCGATAAAATGGCGATGACGATTCCCTGGGGCGATGTCGCAACAGCCTACTACACCACCGAGATCCCCAATATCGAAGTCTACGTACCGGCCAGCCCTAAGCTTATCAAACGTATGAAACGCCTTAACTGGATACGCTGGGGTTTCAAAATACCTTTAGTGCGTCAGCGCCTGGAAAAGAAATTAGCTAAACAACCGCCAGGGCCCGATAAAAAAGAGCGGGAACAACACTATACCTGGGTTTGGGGTGAAGCGCGTAATGCACAGGGCGATATCATTACCCTGCGTGAGAAAGTAGAAAATGGCTATACCCTGACCAGCAGAGGTTCCGTAGAACTCACTATTTATATTTTACGTAATAAACTACAACCTGGTTTTTATACGCCGTCTCGCCTCTACGGCGCCAAACTTATTGACCGTTTTCTGGTTACTTAAAACATGGTTACTTAAAACATGGTTACTTAAAACATGGTTACTTAAAACATGATTACTTAAAACATGATTACTTAAAACATGATTACTTAAAACAAAAAAGGGCATGCTTATTAGCATGCCCTTTTTAATGTGACCTATAAATCTGAGTAGCCTTATGACTGGTCCATTTTCGCCCAGCTGTCGCGTAAACCTACCGTGCGATTAAACACCAGCTTATCTGCTGTGCTCAATTCGCTGTCGATGCAAAAATAGCCTGTTCGTTCAAACTGAAAAGCATCTTCGGCTGCAGCTTTGGCAACAGAGGGCTCAACCACGCCCTGCACTATTTGCAGCGAGTTCGGGTTTAACGCATCGGCAATATTTTCTTCCGCTGCAGGATTAGCCACCTGGAACAGACGGTCATATAGACGTATTTCAGCAGGCACCGCGTGAGCGGCTGATACCCAATGAATAACGCCTTTTACTTTACGTCCGTCGGCAGGATCTTTACCTAAGGTATCCGCATCATAGCTGCAGTACACTGTAGTTATATTGCCTTCAGCATCAGTATCAAAACGCTTGGCTTTAATTACATAGGCATTACGTAGCCGTACTTCTTTATCCAGTACCAGACGCTTGAATTTCTTATTGGCTGACTCACGAAAATCTTCACGCTCAATCCAGATTTCTCTGGAAAAAGGCACTTCACGAGTACCCATATCCGGGTCATTCGGATGATTTGCCGCTTGCAGGGTTTCACTGTCACCTTCAGGGTAATTTTCGATAACCACCTTGATAGGATCCAGTACCGCCATCGCTCGTGGCGCATGTTCATTCAGATCGTCACGAATACAGGCTTCCAATATGCCCATTTCAACCTGGTTATCCATTTTAGTGACACCAATGCGATGCGCGAATTCACGGATAGAACCCGGGGTATAACCACGACGGCGCAAGCCCGCAATAGTTGGCATACGCGGGTCATTCCAGCCTTCTACATGCCCTTCATTGACCAGGTCATTGAGCTTACGCTTACTCATTATGGTGTATTCAAGATTCAACCGCGAAAACTCGATCTGCTGAGGGTGACAGTCGATACTGATATTATCCAGTACCCAGTCATACAGGCGGCGGTTATCCTGAAACTCCAGTGTACACAGAGAATGTGTAATGCCTTCCAGCGCATCTGAAATGCAATGGGTAAAGTCATACATAGGATAAACACACCAGGTATTGCCAGTCTGATGATGCTCAATATGACGAACCCGATAAATTACAGGATCACGCATGCACATGAATGGCGACGCCATATCAATTTTGGCGCGCAAACTGCATTCGCCTTCTTTGTACTCGCCAGCGGTCATGCGCTCAAAAGCAGCCAGATTGTCTGCCACTGAAGTATCACGATACGGACTATTAGTGCCCTTTTCCGTCAAAGTACCCCGTAGCGTTCGCATATCGTCCTGAGTGGAGAAATCAACATAAGCCAGGCCTTTCTCGATCAACTCAATCGCAAAACCATGCAAAGCTTCAAAGTAATTCGATGAGAAACGCGGCTCACCCTGCCACTCGTAACCCAACCAGTTCACATCGCGCTTGATGGAGTTAATATACTCGACACTTTCTTTCAGTGGGTTAGTATCGTCAAAACGAAGATTGCATACCCCCTGATAGTCTTCTGCAATGCCAAAGTTCAGCACAATCGACTTGGCGTGACCGATATGCAAATAACCATTCGGCTCCGGCGGGAAACGCGTATGCACCTGAGTATGCTTACCAGAGGCTAAGTCCTGGTCAATAATTTTACGAATAAAGTTCGTTGCACGTGGCGCGATTTCGGCCATGAAAGGTATTCTCCAACAGCGTGTTAGCAAAGGTTAGTATGATCGCAATATTATGCTCAGCTTACAAGCCGAAAAAACGCAGGTAACGGCGCATTTGCTGCTGCGCTGTCATCAGGCCTATATGAGCAAAACGCACTTCCGTGCCCGGCTGTCGCTGGGCCAGAGCATAACAGTCCAGCGGCAGTATATTGCCCAGTTTGGGGTATCCCCCCAGCGTCTGACGATCGTTCAGCATTACAATAGGCTGGCCATCCGGTGGTACCTGCACTGAAGCATAACTAATGCCTTCTGAGAACATGGCTAAATCCGGGCTGGCTATGGCATCGCCTAATAAACGAGCCCCCATGCGATCACTGCGGGTATCCAGTTCAAAGGGCTGCTTTAATACCTGACGCCAGGCTTCTTTACTGAATTCATTCTGCTGGTAACCCGGAATAATGTTCAGGGTTACCGGGCCCGTGTAATCGGGCATGAAGCGCTCGGGTAACTGTCGTGGCAACTGTTCTTCGGGTAAAAATCCCGCCGCTATAAAATCATCCTCACGTAAGGCAGATCCGTCCTGATGCAGCCCACCCAGAGCATCTCGCTTAACCGTTGCTGCACTACCCAGCGAAGCTGGTACCTGGAAGCCCCCCTGCACCGCAAGATAAGCACGAAAGCCTATACGGGGACGCGCAAAGCGCAACCGGTCTCCGGTTGAGACCCAAAAGCTGCGCCAGGGCGCCTGCGGTTCATCATTAATGGTCAGATTAAGATCCCCTCCAGTCACCGAAAGCATCGTTTGAGTACGGGCTTCAAGCTCCAGGCCACCAGCTGTAATTTCTATTAACGTACTACCGGCTGGGTTGTCCAGCAAACGGTTAGCCCAACTGGCTGCCATTTCATCCATAGCGCCGCCGCTGGTTACACCCAAGTGTTCATAACCACTGCGACCGGCATCCTGTAACAGACTGAAAAAACCTGGTTTTACAACCCGAAACCCTGTTATTGCTTCTCTGCTCATGTGCGCGGCATACCTTGTTTTTCAAGTGACTTCATTTCAGCTTCAGAGACTTTCACAAAACGTACGCAATCACCAACTTCCACGGGCGTCATCGGTTCTTCCTGCCAATTAAACCACTGCATTGGGCTAAACCCAATCAGATTCCAGCCACCCGGCGATTGACTGGGGTAAACTGCAGTCTGCTGCTCTGCAATAGCGACCGCACCTGCGGGCACTTGCTGCCGGGGGGTATCTAATCGGGGCACTTGCAAACGTTTATCCAGTTCTCCCAGATACGCAAAACCTGGCGCAAAACCCAGCGCATAAACCTGGTAATCAGTGGCCCTGTGAATTTCGATGACTTCATCCGTTGTTAATTTGCAATGACGCGCAACCTGCTCCAGATCCGGCGCATAGCTGGCCGCATAACAAACCGGAATCTCAACCAGTTTGCGACAACTGGCGTTTTCTTCATAAGGCATTTCCGCCAGTACTTTCTCCAGCAACTGCTGCAAATCATACATACGACAGGCACGCGGATCATATTCAACTAACAGCGTGTTATAGGCAGGAGTAACCTGGGTAATAAGTTCCCCATAATCGCGCAGCAGCAAATCACGAATTTGTTTCAGGTAGGTCGGCATTTCACTGCGCATCTGGTTACCCATTCGCACCAGCATTGCATTCACCCCAGCCAGTTCAAATTGCGGGGTTGGTTTATGACTACTCATTTAACTATCCTGTCGCTTTTGCAGCATGGCTTTTATCGCCCTTACGGCTTCTAAGGCTACTTCATTATCGCCATGCACACAGAGGGTACTTGCAGCAAGCTCAATGGTTCTGCCGCTGATACTAGTCACCCGGCCCTGCGTTGCTATCTGTTCTGCCTGGGCCAGCACTTTTGCCTGTTCATGATGCACAGCGTCTTTCTCTGCCCGCGATAGCAAACTGCCATCTTCATTGTAGGCTCGGTCAGCAAATGCCTCAAAACGCAGTGTCAGAGCATAGTTATTAGCTTCTTCCTGCAGTTTCTGGTTCTGTTCACTGGCAAGAACTACGAGATCGGGTTTCGACCAATAATCCGACACGGCTTTGAAAATTGCCTGGCGTACTTCCGGCTCCTGCATCATGGCGTGATAAAGCGCACCATGGGGCTTAACGTAACTAACCTGGCTGCCTTCCGTACGACACACCCCATCCAGTGCCGCTATTTGATAGAGCACCAGAGCTTCTACTTCAGAACCGCTTAACGCCATGGCCCGGCGCCCAAAACCTTCTTTGTCCGGGTAGCCGGGATGCGCACCAATTTCAATGTTATGAGCCACAGCCAGTTGTACCGTATTACGTAAGGTCACGGGATCTGAAGCATGCATACCACAGGCAATATTTGCCATTTCTATCAGCGGCATGACCTGCTTGTCCCGGCCCATACGGTAGGCACCGAAACTCTCACCCAAATCACAGTTTAGCTTAACCTGTGGCATCTATTTCTCCTGCTTTTTCTTCTTCTGCGCTTCTTTGTAACGCTCAGAGAAGCGCAGCTGCATCACCATGAAGGCATATAAGCCAACCGCCAGTGCTGCCAGCCATAAGGTTGGCAAAGCCAGTACCCAAAGCTGATGTTCAAAATAAATGGTCAGTGAGCCTATCACACCAAAAGTAAAAAGGGCGGTACTCAAATAGAGTATCGGCACAGTCGCTTTCTGGATGAAATCAAGACGTAAAAGGCCAGCAAAACAACCCAGTATAATACCCAGCGCCATGGGCTGAAATGCCTTATACCAGTCAAGCTGTGTAGCAACGATAATGTTCCATAACTGATCCATGTCGGAAACCAGAAAGATAAGACCGAGAGGAGCGGTTACAAGAGCAATGGTTTTTTGAATATTCATAGTCTGATTTCTGTATCCTGTATAAGCATCTGCAATTACTGCCTATGATGCCAAAATTCATTCAATTAACAAACCAGACCATGGTCGCAGAATTGCTAGAGTAAGTAACGTAACCATTTTAGTGGCAGACGTTTCATGACATAACCCAGAGGAGCCCAGGGCCACCAGGGCACATAAGCGCTACCGACTTCTTTCTCGATTTGTTTCACCATAGCTTTCACACCAGGCACCGTATCGACCATATATGGCGTGTCTTTCACTTTCTCATTCAGTTCTGAGCGAATATAACCAGGCATGATGCAACTCACTGCAATAGGTTTACGCATCACATCAGCTCGAATGCCTTCAGTCAGTGCAACCAACGCTGCTTTACTTGAAGCATAAGAGGTCATAGCCCCTGGCATGCCCCGTATCGCACTCATCGACGAAATAGTCACCAAATGGCCATTATTCTGTTCGCGGAATATTTCCATCGCCGCTTCACACTGAGCCATAGCCGCAATGTAATTAGTCTCCGCAGTCATTTTATTGGCTGCAAAATAACCTTTGCCAATACCGGCGCCTTTGCCCATGCCCGCATTTACAATCATGCGATCCAGTTGACCAAATTCCGCTTTAAACGCCTTAATAACCTCAAATACCTGGTCATGATCATTCACATCCAGTGCTTTTATCGACACTTTAATGTCCGGGTACTGTTTTTCCAGCTCAGCTTTCAATGCTTCCAGTCTGTCGGTGCGCCGTGCGCAAAGACCCAGATTACGGCCTTTAGCGGCAAATTGGCGGGCCATTTCTTCGCCCAGACCTGAACTAGCACCCGTAATGACTATATTTTTTCGCATCTTAAATCCTTGTTTATATTTATAATTAACGGGAAGTCAGCAATGAGCGTTGCTCACCACTGAAGTGCATATGTTCGTTGAGGCTAACCAACTGTGGGCCACCCTGCCCCAGACTGACTTTAGTAATACCTGCATTGACTAAACGCCAGTTAAGGCGCAATGCCGTTTCGGTATCCAGTTTTAGCAACTGCTGTACCACCATGGATATAGGCCCACCTGAGGTAACCACCAGAATGCGTTCATGCGCAGAGACCTGTTCTGCCAGTTGTTTGAACACCGCAGAAATACGCTGCTGAAAGTCACCCCAACTCTCTGTATAGCTGCTGTCATGCTGCCCTTCCACCCAACGTCGGATAGCGGCTACAAAGAGTTTTTGAAAACAGGCTTCTTTGTCATCTGCAACTGCCAACTGCTGGCGTAACGAGCCCTGCCCGCTAGTTTTTTCAAAAACCTGCAATACGTTTTCGTGATCAAACTCATTCCATGCAGGTTCCATATTAATGGTCAGATCGCCCTGCAAACCTTCCACAATACCCCGTGCCGTCTGTTGCTGACGTTGCAGACTACCGGCAAGAATACGCGTTGGCATAATGCCTTGTTGATGAAACACCTGACCCAGATGGCGCGACTGAGATTTGCCTAACTGACTTAAATCATCATAGTTGTCAGCACCAAATGAAGCCTGCCCATGACGGATTAAATAAAGGCTGGCCATCTTAGTGCTGCCTCTCATGTTTTGTTATGAGACGCTGACAGCGCCAGTGCAGGTAATGCACCAAAAACCAGAAATGCTTAAACGCTGGATTACGGGTTTGCTTGTGGTGATAGCGATAATAAATCTGTTGTGCGATAGCCGATAGCCTGAACAAACCATAAACTTCATAAAAAGCGAAATTACTGCTATCAAAACCCATTTTCTCACAATAATAGTCGATCACCTGCTGGCGACTGAACATACCTGGCAAGTGAGTGGGCTGACGCCTTGTAGAACGTGCAATGCGGTCATCCCCCGCCTCTATCCAGTAGGCCAGCATATTACCCACATCCATCAGCGGATCACCCACAGTCGCCAGCTCCCAGTCCAGAATCGCCATGATGTCGGTTGCATCGTCCGGATTCAGAATTAAGTTATCCAGACGAAAATCATTATGTGTCATGCACAGATGTTCTTCTGAAGGCAGGTTGGCGGCCAGCCAGCGGGTTATTTTTTTACCACCAGGGACGTTCCAGGTTTTTGCCTGCTGGTACCTTTTAGTCCAGCCGCTAATTTGCCGTTCCGCATAACCAGCACCTTTAGCAAATTTATCCAGGCCGGATTTCTCAATATCAATCTGATGAAGTGCTACCAGTTTATCCAGCATATTACGACATAACTGTTCGGCGTCTTCAGCGCTCAAATCCAGATCACGAGGCATGTTTTTACGCGGGATAATACCTGCGATACGTTGCATGACATAAAACTCACTCCCAGTGACCGCTTCGTCCTCACAATAACCAATCATGTCGGGTACCCAGGGAAAAACCGGCTTCAGGCTTTTCTGAATATGGTATTCACGGCCCATATCATGGGCGGACTTTGCCTTAGTACCCGCTGGTGGGCGACGTAATATAAAGTCGTGGTTATCGAACTCAAGCCGATAGGTCCAGTTCGACGCTCCGCCTGGAAATTGCGTCACTTCAGGTTCACCTTCCAGATCGGGTACCTGCTGCTGCAACCACTGAGTGACGGCTTTGACATCGAACAGCTCTTCTTCGCGCACGGCGACACCAGTATCTATGAAGCTTTTCCCGCTCATGCGCCCTCTCCTTTCATATAGTGTCTAAGCTCTGTACGGGCCACCATGGCACGATGCACTTCATCCGGACCATCCGCCAGGCGTAATGCTCTGGCCAGGGTAAACAGAGCTGTCAACGGCACATCCTGTGACAAACCGGCACCACCATGCAGTTGGATCGCATCATCGACCACCCGCTGCAGCACATTCGGCACGACCACTTTGATGCCGGAGATTTCACTCATCGCGTGTTTCACTCCCAGGCGATCAATTTTATCAGCGGCGTACAGAGTATATAAACGCGCTTGATCAATAGCCATCCGGTGCTCTGCAATACGCTCCTGGTTTCCGCCCAGCTTAATCAGCGGCTGTCCAAAAGCCTGCCGTTGCATGCCCCGACGAATCATCAGCTCAAGCGCTTTCTCTGCGGCCCCCAACGCCCGCATGCAATGGTGTACCCGGCCAGGGCCTAAACGTCCCTGGGCAATGGCAAAACCAGCGCCCAGCTCGCCAATCAGGTTAGCTTTAGGCACACGCACCTGATTAAAACTCACTTCGCCATGTCCGTAAGGCGCATCATAGCTACCAAATGCAGGCAACATGCGCTCTATTTCAACGCCTGGAGCATCCAGAGGCACTATGACCATACTGTGCTGGGCATGTTTTTTAGCCTCTGGCAAAGACACGCCCATCACTATTGCAAACTTAGCATCAGGATGACCGACACCTGTCGACCACCATTTACGTCCCTGCACTACAATCTCGTCGCCTTCTTCTTTAATAGTCGCCTGCATATTGGTCGCGTCCGAGGAAGCCACATCAGGTTCAGTCATGCAAAATACCGAGCGAATGTCGCCTGCCAGTAAAGGTACCAGCCAGTTCTGCTTCTGCTGATCAGAACCAAAGTGGTAAAGCACCTCCATGTTGCCAGTATCCGGCGCATTGCAATTAAAAATTTCCGGCGCTATCAGGCTGCGCCCCATAATTTCAGCCAGGGGAGCGTATTCAACCGTAGTCAGTCCCGCTCCCAGCTCCGCATCTGGCAGAAATAAATTCCACAGCCCCTGCTCACGCGCTTTGATTTTGAGTTCGTTAATCACCGGCTGAACTTCCCAGCGTCGCCAGTCAGCGTGTTCATGTTGTTGGTTTCGATGATGGTAACCATGTTCAGCGGGCGCTACATGCTCAGCCATAAAAGCTGTTAGCTGTTCCATGTAGGCGCGGGTTTTATCATTATGTTCAAAGTGCATAGTCTTCTGCCGTTATTAAACCTGTACTCAGACTAGCCTCTTGCGCATAATGAATGAAGTGAATTTCATTTAAGGTTCAACATGAATACCAGTCATCTTAACTTCAATCAGCTTGATCTGAATCTGTTGCGAATATTTGAAGCCATTTATCAGTACCGCCAACTCAGCAAAGCCGCAGATAAACTGGCGCTCACCCCTTCCGCGGTAAGCCATGCATTGCGCCGCTTACGTACTTTTTTCGACGACCCATTATTCACCCGTCATGGCCGGGTACTGGTACCCACCGCTACTTGTGAAAGCCTGGCGCCGGACTTGCTCGCCAGTATAAGTTCGTTACGCAACCTGCTCTCCGGAGCCCACACTTTCGAGCCAGGTCAAAGTCAGCAAAGCTTTCGTATCAGTATGCCTGAAGCGCTGGAAAACAACCTGCTGCCGGCCATCGCCGAAGCGAGCTTTCGCTCAGCCCCGCACATAAAACTGGAAAGCGTTGCTATAGATCGCACACGTTTAGCCGACAGACTCAGCAACCGCGAATTGGACCTGGCCATCGATGTAGCGCTTCCCTTATCAGAGCCGGTTTGCCATCAACCGATATTTAGTGACTCTTTTTGTGTACTCGGCCATAACTTGCCTGACACATTAGATGCCGATTTTTATCTGAAATCCCGGCATGTTGCTGTATCAACACGCGCAAAAGGCCTGGTGGTAGAAGACATTGGTCTGCTTAAGCAAGGTATGCAGCGTGACGTTCGTGTTCGCTGCCAGAACTATCACAGTGCTGCAGCTCTGGCACAGAAAAACCACTTTTTATTAACGGCTCCAACGCGACTGGCCAGTATTTTAGAGCAAAACTTCGACCTTCAGGTACGCCCAATGCCAGTAAAAATAAGCGCCATCCAGCTTCATCTGTATTGGCATCAGCAACTGGAAAAAGATCCAGCCACTTGTTGGCTGCGTGAAATTGTTACAAATTTGTATAAAGATGCTTTGCAAAATCGCGAAATCAGGGTTAAAAATAACGAATCCGATTATTCAAAATAGCCAGCCAAGGAAAGATATGACAATGCTACCCCGAATCTATGCAGCCTCGCTGTTCTTGCTCGCCCTCGCTGCGAGCGCCGTCTCGGCACAGGACTTTTTCCTGCCGGATGACGATGCTTTTACTGAGGTCATAGCGGCGCTGAAAGCGGACGACAATGACCGGGCGCAACAGGAACTGGACAAACTATCCAATAGCCATGCTACCTCAGGTGACTACCATTATATTCAGGGCACGCTCACTATGGCTGAGCTGCAGGAAGCGGGTCGCCTGCGTATGCCATTTATCGCCCGGCGCATGCGTGGTCACTTTGAAGAGGCGGTAAAATATGACCCGGAACATGAACTCGCCCATTTTGCTTTATTCCAATGGCATCAGTTTGCCCCCGGAATTATTGGTGGTGACAAAGAGGTGATGCAGGCGCATAAAGCCCGCCTTGATGAGCTGGACAGCTTCCTGCGTTTCCCAGCCCGGATTAGCATGACGGAAGACCTGGAAGCAGAAGAAGCTATTTATCAGGAATGGTTTGCTACAGAGCCTGAAAACCTGGATATTCGTTTCAATTACATAGCGTTGCGTATAAGCCAGCAACATTTTGAGCTGGCTTTAAGTGAACTGCAACATACCCGGACTTTGCTAACCGACTCAGAAGCGCACCAGGAGTTACGTAATGCATTAGATTATCAATGGGCCCGACTCGCTGCAGAATCACAAACCGAGCTCGACAATGGCTACTTTCTGCTAACTCAGCTTATTGCCGAACAACGAACGCCAGAAGGTATTGATCAAGACTGGGTTCAGTTTCGCCTCGCGCAGATTTACACTCACAAAGAAGAGTATGAACAGGCCCGTGAATTATTAGAACAGCTTGATGGCACCTCTGACAAACGATTAGAAACAGCCTTGAAGACATTTAACGAAGAGCATCTCAAAAATTGCTGTAGTTAGCTTTAGTGTCAGGTATCCGCCGCCTGATGCGGCGGATAATCATCCAGTTTAAAAACGTATATTCAGACCCGTTGCATATTCCCAGTGGGAATAGGACTGTCCATCCAACGGATTGCTTTCATTATTAAAGCTGATATCCAGGGTTAGCGAAAATAAACGAGTCACCCGGCTGGTAAGCCCCATATTAACAATACTGCGCACATCGCTCATGTTATCAACCCGCGGCTGAACGTAGAAACCCACTGCCCATTCAGAGTTTTCTGACAACGGGTAAACCGAGTCCAGATAGAAGTTAAAACGCCAGTCATTCGCCTGCTTGCGCCCTTCAATCAAGGGTGTCACAGAGCGTCGTTCATACATAATGCCCATGCCTGCATGCCCATTAAAAGGTGTCTGCTGAAGCCGGTAACGTGCATTGGTACCCAGTAACTCACGACGATAACTGTTATTCAAAGGTTCTTTCTGGTATTGAGCAAAAAGCTCCCAGCCCCAGTTTTCGGTTAGCTGGCGCGTGCGACGCACATGTGCGAAATACTCTTCAGAATAAGTAAAGCCCTCAGCCCGGTCGACAGCACTACTCAGCAAAAGCAAATAACGCCGATTCAAATCATCGGATATCCACTGAGAGGCGCCGTTTAAGGCGAATTTATCTTCATCAATATTGCCGCGCTGGCCGCTAAGATTCAACGTGGTGCTCATTTGCCATCCCGCCTCACTTTCATCCATGCGCAATTCTTCAATATTTATAATGGCCAGTGCTGGCGAAGAAAATAAACAGACCCATAGTATCGCCCAAAACCTCATATTACCCCCTGTTGTGTTGCTAAAAAAAAGGCGCCTTCCGGCGCCCTTTTTGTTCATTGCTAAAAGCCAGCTTACCAGCCAGTTTTTTCGCGCAATGCTTTTCCGATTTCAGCCAGGCTACGAACGGTTTTAACACCGGCCGCTTCAAGGGCTGCAAACTTCTCATCTGCAGTACCTTTGCCGCCTGCAATGATGGCACCAGCATGGCCCATACGCTTACCAGGAGGCGCTGTAACACCAGCAATATAAGAAACAACCGGCTTAGTGACATGTTCTTTAATGTACTCTGCCGCTTCTTCTTCTGCAGTACCGCCGATCTCACCGATCATGACAATAGCTTCGGTTTTAGGATCTTTTTCGAACATCTCAAGGATGTCGATAAAGTTAGAACCTGGAATAGGATCGCCACCGATACCCACACAAGTAGACTGACCGAAACCTTCATCAGTCGTCTGCTTAACCGCTTCATACGTCAAAGTACCTGAACGCGATACGATGCCTACTTTACCGGCTTTGTGGATATGACCCGGCATGATACCAATCTTGCACTCGTCCGGAGTGATAACACCCGGGCAGTTTGGACCAATCATGCGAACACCTTTAATATCCAGGTACTCTTTCACGTAAAGCATGTCGATAGTCGGAATGCCTTCAGTGATACATACGATCAGCTCGATACCTGCATCAGCAGCTTCAATGATAGAGTCTTTACAGAAAGGCGCCGGTACATAGATAACAGATGCCGTTGCACCAGTTTCGTTGACCGCTTCTTTCACAGTGTTAAACACTGGCAAACCTAAGTGAGTCTGACCGCCTTTACCCGGAGTCACACCACCTACCATTTGCGTACCATAAGCAATGGCTTGCTCAGAATGGAAAGTACCCTGACCGCCAGTGAAACCCTGGCAGATCACTTTAGTGTCTTTATTGATTAAAATGCTCATGCCTTGCCTCCTGCAGCTTCAACTACTTTGTGTGCTGCGTCTGTCAGGCTGGTTGCAGCAATAATGTTCAGGCCGCTTTCTTTCAGCTTTTCAGTACCCAGTTCTGCGTTGTTACCTTCAAGGCGAACAACCACAGGTACTTTAACGCCAACTTCTTCAACAGCACCGATAATGCCTTCAGCGATCATGTCACAACGTACGATGCCGCCAAAGATATTAACGAATACAGCTTTCACGCTGTCGTCAGAAAGGATGATTTTGAATGCTTCAGAAACGCGCTCTTTGGTAGCTCCGCCACCAACATCCAGAAAGTTAGCTGGCTCACCGCCGCTCAGCTTCACGATGTCCATAGTACCCATCGCCAGGCCTGCGCCGTTAACCATGCAACCAATGTTGCCGTCCAGTGCTACGTAGTTCAGCTCAAAGCTGGCTGCATGCGCTTCACGGGAGTCTTCCTGTGAAGGATCATGGAACTCTTTGATTTTAGGCTGGCGATAGATAGCGTTGCTATCGATGTTGATTTTACCGTCCAGGCAATGCAAATCGCCTTTATCAGTGATAACCAACGGGTTAATTTCTAACAGTGCAAAATCGTACTGTTCGAACATCTTCGCCAGACCCATGAAGATTTTAGTGAACTGCTTAACCTGATCTGGGTTCAGACCCAGTTCGAAGCCCAGTTGACGTCCCTGGTAAGGCAACGCACCAACTGTAGGGTCGATAGTAGCTTTAAGAATCTTTTCAGGAGTTTCTTCTGCTATTTTTTCAATATCCACACCGCCTTCAGTCGACGCCATGAAAACAATTTTACGTGATGCACGGTCAATAACGGCGCCTAAGTAAAGCTCTTTATCAATTTCAGTACAATCTTCTACTGAAATTTTGTTTACTGGCTGACCATTCTCATCAGTCTGAAAAGTAACTAAGTTTTTACCCAGCCACTTGTCGGCAAAGTCACGAACTTCGTCCAAGCTTGAAACCAGTTTCACACCGCCCGCTTTACCGCGGCCACCAGCGTGAACCTGACATTTAACTACCCACTTATCGCCGCCAATTTTTTTGGCCGCTTCAACAGCTTCTTCCGCTGAGTCACAGGCTATACCATCTGATACTGGTAAACCAAACTCACGGAACAGCTGCTTGGCTTGATACTCATGCAAATTCATGATGCTTTTTCCATCTGTTCATTCAAAATGAAAGCAGCCTAAGCTGCTTACCCGAATTTCGCGCCGGATTATAAGTCTTCAGGCGCAAAAAATACAGCCGCAGAAACTCTGCGGCTGCTTTTTCCCCGATTACACGTCCAGTAACAGACGCTGCGGGTCTTCCAGCAAGTTCTTCACGGTAACCAGGAATCCTACCGATTCCTTACCGTCAATGATGCGGTGGTCGTAAGATAACGCCAGATACATCATAGGCAGAATTTCAACCTTGCCGTCTACCGCCATTGGGCGATCCTGGATTTTGTGCATGCCAAGGATAGCGCTTTGTGGTGGATTCAGAATTGGTGTGGACAGTAACGAACCGAACACACCGCCGTTAGTAATAGTAATGTTACCACCCTGCATTTCGTCCATGGTCAACTTACCGTCACGGCCTTTAATAGCTAACTCTTTGATGCCTTTTTCAATATCAGCAAGGCTGAGCTTGTCACAGTCCCGTAGTACCGGAGTTACCAGGCCACGAGGTGTAGACACCGCAATGCTCACATCAAAATAGTTATGATAAACAACATCATCGCCATCCAGTGACGCATTGACTTCAGGGAAACGTTTCAGTGCTTCTACTATAGCCTTTACATAAAACGACATAAAGCCTAAACGGGTTTCATGACGCTCTTCAAAGTCCTGCTGATATTTCTTACGCAGGTCCATGATAGGTTTCATGTTGATCTCATTAAAGGTGGTCAGCATGGCCGTATCGTTTTTCGCCTGCAACAGACGTTCAGCAATACGCTTACGCAGACGCGTCATAGGCACACGCTTCTGAGTACGATCGCCGCCACCTACTGGTGCCTGCTCTTTTTTACTGCTGCCATCGGACTTCGCAGAAGACTTCGACTTGCTGCCAGAAGACTTCGCTTCTTTGACATGCTTCTCCACGTCTTCTTTGGTAATTCGACCGCCTTTGCCCGTGCCTTTTACGTCGCTGGCTTCAAGATCTTTTTCTTTCAGCAGACGACGCACAGAAGGACTAATGGCATCACTGCTATCTTTGTCATCCGACTTGCTTTCTTTCTTACTACTGGTTTCAGCTTTAGCAGAAGATTTAGAAGCCTTTTTAGCGCCACCTTTGGTGATTTTCCCAATCACATCCTGGCCGCCAACTGTGTCGCCTTCGTCATGAATAATTTCACTCAGCACACCGTCAGCTTCAGCAACCACTTCCAACACCACTTTATCAGTTTCAATATCAACCAGATTTTGATCTCGTGATACGTTGTCACCCGCTTTTACATGCCAGGTCGATATAGTAGCGTCAGATACTGATTCCGGCAGCTCAGGTACTTTTACATCAATACTTTCGCCGCTGGCTTCTTTACTGTCGCCATCATCCTCTGACTCTTCATCTGACTCTTCATCTGAATCTTCATCAGCGTCTTCATCACTGTCATCTGAATCATCAGCTTCATCTGAATCGTCTTCATCAGCTTCGCTATCAGCATCATCCTGGTCGGCATCGTCGTCGCTTTCGTCATCAGCGTCGTCGCCACCTTCACCTTCTTCAATGGTGCCAATCACAGCCTGACTCTCTACCGTATCGCCTTCTTCGGCAGTAATCTCTGCGATTACACCATCAGCTTCAGCTACGACTTCAAGCACCACTTTATCGGTTTCGATATCAACCAGATTCTGGTCGCGCGATACTTTGTCGCCTTTTTTTACATGCCAGGTTGCAATACTGCCGTCAGCAACGGATTCAGGTAATTCGGGTACTTTTATTTCAATCGCCATCGTTAAAGTTCACCTATTTAATGGTTAGCGCGTCGTTGACTAATTTCTCTTGCTGCTCTTTATGCACTGAGGCATAACCCACCGCCGGAGAGGCAGATGCATTACGGCCAGCGTAGTTCAGCTTTGCTCCATCAGGAATTGCTTCACGGAAGTGATGCTGACTACAATACCAGGCACCCTGGTTTTGCGGTTCTTCCTGACACCAGACGAAATCTTTCACATGCTGGTAATCTTCTAAAACTTTTGCCATTTCCTGATGCGGGAACGGATAAAGTTGCTCTACGCGAACAATAGCCACTTCATTCAGTTCCTGCTCACGGCGTGCTTTACGCAGATCGTAATAGACCTTGCCGCCACAGAAAACCACACGTTTCACTTTTTTTGTATCCTGCTTATCAATCTCACCGATTACATTATGGAATACACCTTCTGCAAGCTCTTCCATATTGGATACGGCATCCGGATGACGAAGCAGAGATTTTGGTGTCATCACAATCAATGGACGACGCACAGGACGGATCTGTTGACGTCGCAGCATATTATACACCTGAGCAGGCGTAGTTGGCGTGCACACCGACCAGTTATGGTCGGCGGACAGTTGCAGGAAACGCTCAAGGCGCGCTGAACTGTGCTCAGGTCCCTGTCCTTCATATCCGTGAGGAAGCAGAAGAGTCAGACCGCATAAGCGACCCCATTTCTGCTCACCGGAACTGAGGAACTGATCAATAACTACCTGAGCACCGTTGGCAAAGTCACCAAACTGAGCTTCCCAGATAGTCAGAGTATTAGGTTCTGCCGTGGCATAACCATACTCAAATGCCATAACGGCTTCTTCGGATAACACCGAATCATAGATATCGATATCTGCCTGGTTCTCCGCAACATGCTTCAGCGGCAAATAGGTTTCTGCATCTTTCTGATTGTGCAAAACAGCATGGCGATGGAAGAAAGTACCGCGACCACTGTCCTGCCCTACCATACGAATACGATGCCCATGTTTTACCAGACTGGCGTAAGCTAAAGTTTCAGCCATGCCCCAGTCCATTTTGCGCTCGCCTTCAGCCATTTTACGGCGTTCTTCATAGACTTTATTAACCCGGGAGTTAAGCTTGAAACCTTCAGGTATTTCACTGATTTTACGGCCCAAATCTTCTAACTCTGTAACGGTCATTTTCGAGTCGTAATCGACGTCCCACTCATTGTCTATAAAGGGCGACCAGTCAACAGAATGGGCCTTCATCGGCTGCCACTCGTCGACTACGCAATCACCTTTATCCAGTGCATCGCGATAATCCTGGACCATTTGTTTAACCGACTTTTCATCGATTAAATTGGCTTCGATCAGACGCTTGGCATAAAGCTCCCGAGTTACTGGGTGCTTTTTAATTTTTTGATACATCAGTGGCTGAGTCGCATTCGGCTCATCGGCTTCGTTGTGGCCATGACGGCGATAACAGACCAAATCAATAACTACATCACGTTTAAAGGTGTTGCGATAATCAATAGCCAGTTGCGAGACAAATAATACAGCTTCAGGATCATCCGCGTTAACATGGAAAATCGGAGCCTGAACCATCTTCGCGATATCAGTACAATACTGAGTAGAACGTGCGTCTTCGCGTTTTGAAGTGGTGAAACCGACCTGGTTATTAACCACAATACGTATGCTGCCCCCCACCGAGAATGCGCGGGTTTGTGACAGGTTAAAAGTCTCCTGCATCACGCCCTGACCAGCAATAGCTGCGTCGCCATGTAAGGTGATAGGTAAAGCCTGGCTACCATCAGTGCAACCTCGACGCTCCATACGAGCACGCACAGACCCCATAACCACCGGATTGACAATTTCCAGATGGGACGGGTTAAACGCCAGCGCTAAATGAACATCGCCGCCTTCCGTTTTGAAGTCAGACGAGAAACCCATATGGTATTTCACATCGCCAGATTTCTCACCAATACTGGCTTTACCGGCAAATTCGTTAAACAGTTCCTGCGGGTGCTTGCCTAATACGTTAATCAGTACATTCAACCGACCACGATGCGCCATGCCTACAACAACTTCTTTAGCGCCTGTTTCACCACCGCGGTGAATCAGAGCTTTCATCATGGAAACCAGGCTATCGCCACCTTCCAGAGAAAAACGCTTGGCCCCCGGGTATTTAGAGCCCAGATATTTTTCAAGACCATCAGCAGCTGTCAGCTCTTTTAATAAACGCAGACGCACTTCTTTGCTGAATTCAGGCTGCCCCAACTGAGATTCGACGCGTTGTTGAATCCAGCGCTTTTCTTCAGTCGAGGTAATGTGCATATATTCAGCACCGATGGAACCACAGTAAATTTTTTCCAGGGCCGAATGTATATCACCCAGTTTAGCGCTGTCTTTGCCTATTGCCAAAGACCCCACGTTAAACTCAGTGTCATAATCGTCTTTGCTCAATGCATGATGGTCCAGCGAAAGATCGGGAACTTCGTCCTGCTTCCACAAACCCAAAGGATCCAGGTTTGCATGTTGATGACCGCGAAAGCGATAGGCATTAATAAGCTGTAATACTTTGACCTGTTTTTCAGAGGTTTCAGAGTTACCACCCTGACTACCAGCCATCTTCAGCTTATTTTTCGCCATTTCGCGAAACTGATCGCGTATTTCGCTGTGTTTAACATCCTTGCCTACAGCAGGCATACTGTCAAACAACTCGCGCCATTCATCCCCGACAGCACTCGGGTCATCCAAATACAGCTCGAAAAGCTCCTCTACGTAACCGATGTTTCCACCCGCTAAGTGAGAAGACTCTAACCAGGCTTGCATTGCACCATCTTGCATTGCTTTTCCTTTCAATCTGTTACCACAAAAAAAAGCAGCGGCGGCCTAGACCGCGCGGCTCAACAGCATAGATTTAATATGACCAATTGCCTTTGTCGGGTTGAGTCCCTTAGGACACACGCTAACGCAGTTCATAATGCCATGACAACGGAAAACACTGAAGGCATCATCCAAGTCATCCAGGCGCTGTTCTGTCGCTGTATCGCGAGTGTCTGCCAGGAAGCGGTAGGCGTGAAGCAAACCAGCTGGCCCTACAAACTTGTCAGGATTCCACCAGAAAGATGGACATGACGATGAGCAACAGGCACATAAAATACACTCATACAGTCCATCAAGCTTAGCACGCTCTTCCGGAGACTGCAGGCGCTCACGCGCCGGTGGATTCTTATCCTCGTTGATCAAATAAGGCTTAACTCTTTCATACTGAGTATAGAACTGCTCAAGGTCTACAATCAGGTCACGAATAACAGGTAACCCCGGTAAGGGGCGTACCACGATTTTATTCGACTTCAATGAAGAAACGGGAGTAATGCAACCCAGACCATTTTTACCATTAATGTTAAAACCGTCTGAACCACATACACCCTCACGACAAGAGCGACGAAATGCCAGTGAGGGGTCCTGCTCTTTCAGTTTAATTAAAGCATCCAGAACCATCATGTCCTGATCTTCTTCAAACTCCAGCGTGTAATCCTGCATGCGAGGCTTAGCATCGACATCAGGGTTGTAACGATAGATAGAAAACTGCACTTTTTTCATCGTTTTAGCCCTTTTAATAAGTTCGCGCTTTCGGCGGGAACGCTTCACGAGACTTAGGTGACATATTTACATCACGAGTCGCCATGGACTCATCTTCAGGACGGTAAACCGTATGCACCAGCCATTTTTCGTCATCCCGATCCGGGAAGTCGGCACGACTATGGGCGCCACGACTTTCTTCGCGGAAACTTGCCGAAACAGCCGTCGAGTAAGCGGTTTCCATCAGATTGTCCAGCTCCAGACATTCAATACGCTGGGTATTAAATTCGGTGCTGTTGTCGTCCAGACGTGCATGCTTCAAGCGCTCACGGATTTCACCTAACTCTTTCAGGCCTTCGCTCATTGCCTTGCCTTCACGGAATACCGAGAAGTTAAGCTGCATGCAGGTTTGTAAATCTTTGCGAATTTGCACCGGGTCTTCGCCTTTCTGTGTGCTGTTCCAGCGATTCACACGTGACATAGCCGCTTCAAGATCGCTTTCAGAAGCTTCACGAGCCAGCGGAGTAGCCGCCAGTGCGTCTGCAAGATGTAAACCTGTAGCGCGACCAAATACCACTAAATCTAGCAATGAGTTGCCGCCCAGACGATTGGCACCATGTACGGATACGCAAGCTATCTCGCCGCAGGCAAAAAGCCCTTGCACAGAAGATGTTTTACCATTGGCATCAACCTGTAACACCTGGCCATTCACATCTGTTGGTATACCGCCCATCATGTAGTGGCAGGTAGGAACGACTGGAATAGGCTCTTCTGCCGGATCAACGTGAGCAAAGGTCTTCGCTAAGTCACATACACCTGGTAAGCGTGACTCCAGAACCTCACGTCCCAGATGATCAAGCTTAAGCTTAATATGCGGACCGTAAGGACCTTCACAGCCCCGACCTTCACGAATTTCGGTCATCATAGAACGGGAGACTACGTCACGTGACGCTAAATCTTTAGCGTTCGGCGCATAACGCTCCATAAAGCGCTCACCATCTTTATTTAGCAGATAACCGCCCTCGCCACGACAACCTTCGGTGACCAGCGAACCGGCACCGGCAATACCGGTTGGGTGGAACTGCCACATTTCCATGTCCTGTACAGGCACACCAGCACGCAGTGCCATGCCCACACCGTCACCGGTGTTAATGTGTGCGTTGGTAGTGGACGAGTAAATACGGCCCGCACCACCAGTTGCTAACACAACGGCCTTAGCTTTGATGAAATAGGTTTCACCGGTTTCAATGCATAGAGCCGTAGTACCTACGATAACGCCGTCCTGGTTTTTAACCAGATCCAGTGCATACCACTCAGACAATACGGTTGTTTTGTTTTTTACGTTTTGCTGATACAGCAAGTGCAATAACGCGTGACCGGTGCGGTCAGCCGCTGCTGCAGTACGCGCTGCCTGTTCGCCACCAAATTCTTTAGACTGGCCGCCGAAAGGACGCTGATAGACTTTGCCGTTTTCAAAACGCGAGAAAGGCAGACCCATATTTTCCATTTCAAGAATGGCTTCAGGACCTGACTTACACATGTATTCGATAGCATCCTGGTCACCGATATAATCCGAACCTTTTACAGTATCGAACATATGCCATTCCCAGTTATCTTCATGGGCATTGCCCAAGGCCACGGTAATACCGCCCTGAGCAGATACGGTGTGCGAACGGGTTGGAAATACTTTCGACATCAACGCACAGGTCATGCCATTTTTCGAAATCTGTAGCGCAGCTCGCATACCAGCGCCGCCGGCGCCGATAACTACTGCATCAAATTCAAGTTCTTTCATGTTTATACACCCCACAACACGAACAGGCCGATGAACCAGTAGACGATTAACGTCAGGCTGACAATGAATTGCAATACACCGCGGCCAAAGGAATTTTTAATGTAGTCTGTCAATACCTGCCAAATACCAATCCAGCCATGAATTAACAGGCCACTCAGAGCCAGCATGGTGAAAACTTTCATCCAGGTAGCACTAAATAAAGCAGTCCAGACTTCATACGTCAGTTGAGGCGTAGAAACTAAGAAACTGACCATAAAAATGGCGTAGAAAACCAGTATCAGAGCACTGGCACGTAACAGAATAAAGTCGTGCGTACCGCTACGACCAAAAGTAGATGCAACTTTTACCATAACCAGACTCCTGACAGCACAGATAAGATGATGGCCAGACCAATAACGATCTGCGCACTCAGGTTACCGGACTTAAGTTCTTCCCAGTGTCCCAGTTCCATCATGATGTGGCGTAAACCAGCTAGCAGGTGATAGCCAAGCGCAGTCAGTATGCCCCAGACTACAAACTTCACCAGTGGGTTAGCAAACACGTCCTGCGCTTGCATGAATCCTTCCGCAGACGACAGCGATAAAGCCAGCAACCAAACCAGTAAACCAATAGTCACCAACATGATGACACCGGACACACGGTGCAGTATTGAAGCAATCGCTGAAGCAGGAAAACTTATGGTACTAAGTTCTAAATTAACAGGTCTTTGTTTTTTCACGATTGTTGCCTTATTTCAAAGCAATGAATGAAGAGTTGGCAAAGTATATCCAGCAGCGCTTACAATTACAATTACTCTGCGCCATCGGATTTCTTATTCGTATGTTAGGTACGCTAAGGGTAACAGATTGGTTTTCATTTCGGTCTACGACTAAAGTAGATTAAATGAATCGTTTTTTTTACGGTTATCCTGTAGAGGCTGATATACTGTAACCAATAGGTATTACAACGAGTAAAATCGACTGTAAAAATCTAAACGCGCGTTTACGAAAAATTGACAGACCCCCCTGTGATCGAGTAAAACTAGCGCACTTTTCCGATTCGATTCCGATTCGAACTTTAACGAAAGCGAGGAGATTTCCTTATGGCTGACCGTAAAGCCACCCTGCAAATCGATGGTAAGAGCATTGAGCTTCCAGTGCTGTCACCAGCTGCAGGTTACGATGTTGTTGACGTACGTACACTTGGCAAGCACGGCTATTTCACGTTCGACCCGGGCTTCCTGGCCACTGGGTCATGTGAATCTAAAATCACCTACATTGATGGTGACAAGGGTGTTCTGTTACACCGCGGCTATCCAATAGATGAACTTGCTACCCAGGCTGACTACCTTGAAGTCTGCTACATGCTATTAAATGGTGAAGCGCCAACCGCTGAGCAGTTTAAAGAGTTTGAAGAAACTATTACCCATCACACTATGGTGCATCAGGGTATTCATAACTTCTTTAACGGTTTCCGTCGTGACTCGCATCCTATGGCAATGCTATGCGCTACCGTAGCCGCCTTGTCTTCGTTCTACCATGATGACCTGGATATCGCGGATCCGAAACAGCGTATGCGCAGCGCGCACCGCCTGATTGCAAAAATGCCCACCATCGCTGCTATGTGTTACAAGCACAGCATTGGCCAGCCTTTTGTGTATCCGAAGAATGACCTGAGCTATTCAGAGAATTTCCTGAACATGATGTTCTCGGTCCCCGCTGAAGATTACAAAGTAAACCCTGTCATTGCTAAAGCAATGGACCGGATTTTCACTTTACACGCTGACCATGAACAGAACGCATCAACTTCAACCGTGCGTCTGGCCGGTTCTTCAGGTGCTAATCCGTATGCCTGTATCGCCGCTGGTGTAGCCTCATTGTGGGGGCCTGCACACGGTGGAGCTAACGAAGCCTGCCTGAACATGCTGGCAGAAATTGGTTCGGTTGATCGCATTCCTGAGTTCATTAAGCGCGCTAAAGATAAAGAAGACCCTTTCCGTCTGATGGGCTTTGGTCACCGCGTTTATAAAAACTTTGATCCACGTGCGACTGTCATGCGTGATAGCTGTCATGAAGTACTGAAAGAGTTAAAGGTTCAGGATCCCCTGCTTGACGTAGCTATGGAACTGGAACGCATTGCTTTGGAAGACGAATATTTTGTTGAGAAAAAACTCTACCCGAACGTAGATTTCTACTCAGGCATTATTCTGAAAGCCATTGGCATTCCAACCAGTATGTTCACCGTTATCTTTGCGCTGTCGCGCACAGTAGGCTGGATTTCTCACTGGGACGAAATGCTGGGCGAAAAAGGCCAGAAAATTGGTCGTCCTCGTCAGCTTTATACCGGTGAAACGCAACGCAAGTTCAAGCCAATCAAACGATAAGATTGAATGCTTTAGAAAAAACCGCCGCCAGGCGGTTTTTTTATACCTGTTTCTGGTTCAGCTGCAAATCAAAATACCCCAGCTTATGAGCCGTTCCGTTAATCAACGCTTCCACCCGATGGCACCCTGCATACAAAGTTCGCGTAGTCATCGCTTTCAGAGATACTTTTTTAGCCAGATGAATTTTTTCACCGGGCCCTAGTTGCAGGCTTTTCAGCTTAAATACTTCACCATTTTGTGTACCATTCGACTTCATAAAATAAACACAAAAATCAATCATTAACGGCTGTGTCTGAGAACTTCTAGACACCAGGTCAAAACTAACCTTCACCTCTTCGCCTAAGTTTGCCTGTCGCGGAGTAATCTGAGGGTTTTCAATGGCTATCTGTATATCCTGAACATATCCAAGCACCGCCAAAGCACCCTGATGCCCCTGTTTTATAAGACTTCGTAAAGCATGCCGAATAAGCCACTGTCGCTGCACAGAGGCGTCCTTTTGCCAGTTTTCCATTAGATCCACCACCAATTGCGGATGGTCTTTGCTGATGTCATTAAGGTTGTTGGCGACTGAGCGCCGCACATAAAGCACAGGGTCGTCTTTCAATATGTCGAGCAACTGAATAACGGGCTGAGGGTCTTTTTGAAATGCTGGTAAACGCGACGCCCAGGGTAATCGGGGACGAGTGCCCTCGGACACTAAGCGACGTACATGTTCATTTTTATCTTTTACCCACTCGTCTAACTTACTCATTGTTTGCTCAGGATAATGCCGCAAAAAAGGACGAATACAAAACTCCGCCGTAAACCGCTGAGTTAATTCATATTGCGTCTGCATGGCTGCATCGAAGTAAGGAAGCCCATATTCACTGATAAAAAAACTATGCGGCAGGTAGAAAAAAGGCGCCTTTCCATAACCATGATTTTGCCCCAGAGTGACGCCCATGGAGGTCCGTAATATACTGAGCGCCTGTTCCGTATTATCAGGTAAATACTGACGCAGAACTCTCGCAATCTGAGCGCCCCGCTGCATAAGTTCCAGGTTCTCAAAGTTCTCAGCTACTAAAGCTAAAAAAGCTTCTGAATTAAAGTCTGTCCATTCTTTTTGTATCTGCTGCGCCAGTTCCTCCGCACTTTGCAAATTCAACTGATGTTTCAGTAACTCGGCCATGCCGCCCCCATCATTGGCTTATTTGGTATCTGTGCTAGCTTTAAGTTAGTACTTAGTTAAGCATACTTTAAACAGGAGAAGCACCATGGCATTTGATAAAGTTTTATACACAGCTTACACCGAAGCTACAGGTGGCCGGGATGGCCGTGCCGTATCCAATGACGGGGCTCTTGATGTAAGTCTGAGCGTTCCCAAAGAAATGGGTGGCCAGGGTGGTGAAGGAACTAACCCGGAACAGCTGTTTGCTGCGGGTTATTCCGCTTGTTTTTTAGGTGCCTTAGGCGCCGTAGCCGGTAAAGAGGAAATGAAGCTGCCAAAAGATGCTTCTATCAAAGCTGCGGTAAGCATTGGCGAAACAGAAAAGAACCTGGACATTGAAGTAGAATTACATATTTCATTGCCTGGTCTGGATGCTGATGAAGGCAAAGAACTGATAGAAAAAGCGCATCAGGTTTGCCCTTATTCACGCGCCACACGCGGTAATATCAAAGTGACACTCACCCTGGTTGAATAACTAAAACCCCGTGCAGCAATGCTGGGCGGGGTTTCTCCTGAATAAATCCGGCTAATCAGTTAACTGAAAAGAATGCACTGAATTTACCAGCGCGTCCTGTTCTTCGTTCCAACGTTCAGCTAATGCGGTTGCTGTGAGTACATAATAAAGATTATCCTGCTTAACGACCCGGGCATACCAATGCAGATCCGTCTCCTGCATAGCGCCGCGGTATTCAATTAACAGTTCATTTCCTGTTCGCTCAAGCTGTAAAACTTCAATGTCCATCTGTTCAAACTGACTGACAGAAATTTCTTCATATTCTTCCAGACTCCCATCAAACGGCTGAATCTGGAGATTCACATTAGCAGCGAAACCATTATCAGCTGGCAGATAGTATTGAAAAATCTGTCCTCCAGTCTGTTCTGGAAACTCAGGTGGTTCGAAGTTATAATCCGCCGCCAGTAATGGCTGGCTAAGAATAAATAACGTACTTAGTAGTATCGATTTTAATTTCATTTGCTCCCTCTTTTTTATTTGTAAAACTTAGTTAAAACACGTCGTTGGCTGCTGGTTTAAAATTACCAAGCAGACTATATATGCACAATACTGATTTCATTAAACTTACCCAAATAAGGGGAATAAATGAGAATTTTGCACACCATGTTGCGGGTAGGTGACTTACAGCGCTCTATTGATTTCTATACTCAGGTGCTGGGTATGCGCCTGCTGCGCCGCTCAGATAACGAAGAATATAAGTATACCCTCGCCTTTGTCGGTTACGGCGACGAAAAAGATAATGCCGTACTTGAATTAACTTACAACTGGGACGTTGAAAGTTATGACATAGGTAACGCATTCGGCCATATTGCGCTGGAAGTCGACGATGTATATAGCGCCTGTGATGATATTCGCAAAATGCAGGGGACCATCAGCCGAGAGCCCGGTCCGGTAAAAGGTGGTACTACTAAAATTGCTTTTGTACGAGACCCGGATGGTTATGCTATTGAACTAATCCAAAGAAAAGAGTGAGAGTTCGTTGTTCTCGTTCAATAAGCTCGCCACTCTAGCCTGTATTTTTGGCACCAACTGACGCTCAAACCAGTCATTTTTTGCCAGCCATCGGTTATTACGAGGGCTAGGGTGTGGCAACGCTATCAGATTAGGCCAGTGGGTCTGCCAGCTCTGCACCGCGTCGGTTACCCGCGCATGATGCTCAGGCAAATGCCAGTCAATGGCGTAGCGGCCAATGGCCAGCGTTAGCTTAATATTAGGTAACTGAGCCAGTAATGGTTCCCGCCAACGGGGAGCACATTCAGGTCGTGGCGGTAAATCGCCTCCTTTACCAGAACCCGGGTAGCAAAATCCCATCGGTAAAATGGCAAATTTAGTGGCATCATAAAATGTCTCAGGCTTCACACCCAACCAAGTCCGAAGGCGCTCACCACTGGCATCGTCAAAAGGTTTGCCGGATGCATGCACTTTGCGGCCCGGCGCTTGCCCCGCAATCAAAACGGACGCTTGTGCCGACGCCTGCACTACTGGCCTCGGCCCCAGCGGCAGATGCTGCTGGCACAGACTACAACTGCGCACCTGTGTTAAAAGTAAATCCAGACCCATCGAGGTGCCTCCAATTGACTCTGTTAATAAGAAGATACAAAGTTAGCAGTGTTTAAGAATTAAGGTAGCAGCCTATGAAAGACTCCAGTACTGATCTCAGCAAGCTTTACCAGCACCAGTCAAGTGCTGTGCTAGCCACTCTTATCCGCTTGCTGGGCGATTTTGACCTGGCTGAAGAAGCCATGCATGAGGCATTTGCTGCGGCTATTAAGCAGTGGCCTCAGCAGGGAATCCCGGAAAACCCAACCGCCTGGTTAATCAGCACAGGTCGTTTTAAAGCCATTGATCAAATACGCAAACGACAGCATGCCAACAGCTATTTACAGCGTTATCAGGACGCTGACATGCAGACAACCACACTAAATGAACATAGCATTCAGGACGATCAGCTAAGGCTTATCTTTACTTGTTGTCACCCAAGCCTGAATAGTGAAGCCCAACTGGCTCTTACCCTGCGTGAAATGTGTGGTTTTACTACCGAACAGGTCGCCAGCGCGCTACTGCAGAAAACCACTACCGTCGCTCAGCGTATCGTAAGAGCGAAACGTAAAATAAAAGAAGCTGAAATTCCTTATGAGGTGCCTGAGGAAAAAGAACTTCCTACCCGACTACAAAGTGTTTTGCAGGTGATTTACCTGATGTTTAATGAAGGGTACCTGCAAAGCCACGGGGATCAACTACTCAATAACAGTCTTTCTGCAGAAGCGATACGCCTGTGCAAACTACTCAATGAGTTACTCCCCAAAGCAGATGTTCAGGGGCTACTTGCGCTAATGTTACTGCATGATTCGCGGCGCAACGCGCGACAGGATGCTAACGGCGATATTATTACTCTGGATGAGCAGGACCGTAACCTGTGGGATCGACAACAAATTCATCAGGGCCTTTATTATTTAACTCAGGGATTGCAACAGCGGCCTGTCGGCCCTTATTGCCTGCAAGCCGCCATAGCGGCTATGCATGCTCAGGCGCTTAGTTACCCAAATACAGACTGGGCACAAATAACTAGTCTGTACGACGCCTTGTATCAACAGGTGCCGACGCCCGTGGTAGCACTTAACCGGGCGGTAGCTATAGCTATGCGCGACGGTCCTGAAGCTGGATTGCAACTACTCGATGAGCTGGGTAACCATAAGGCCATCCAGAATTACCACCTGTACCACGCTGCCAAAGCAGATCTTTATCGCCGCAAACAGCAAACTGACAAAGCTATTGAAGCCTATCAACGGGCTCTTGACCTTACCCAGCAAGAAGCTGAAAAACGCTTTCTGCAACGCCGCCTGGACGCTTTGCAATAATTTTTTTATTTTTTGTCGATTTTCTGCTTCGGCTTTCGACTATCAGGTACCCACTATTCACCTGGAAGCGAGGTAAAAATGAAATATGTTGCTCTGGTTTATTATCAGGAAAGCGAAATTGACCGTATGTCAGAACGTGAATGGCATGATTTGAATCAGGAGTGCGTCGCCTCTGTTGAGAAGTTGACGGAGTCCGGACATTTTGTCACGGGGCAACCCTTAGCCTCTGTAGAAAATGCCACTACAGTAAGAGTGCGCAATTCGGAAACGCTGATTTCAGACGGCCCTTTCGCTGAAACTAAAGAACAACTGGCGGGGTTTTACCTGCTTGAGGCCCGTGATTTAAACGAAGCGCTGCAACTGGCCAGCGGCATCCCACCAGCCCGTCTGGGCAGCATTGAAGTTCGCCCGGTGCGCGAGCTACCGCCTAAAGACCCGCTTTAACAGGAGAATACTATGAATTACGTAGATGGTTTTTTAACTGCCGTACCTACTGCCAACAAAACAAAATACATACAGCATGCCAAAGAGGCTGCTGTTGTTTTTAAAGATCATGGCGCACTAAAAATGGTGGACTGCTGGGGTGACGATGTCCCTCAGGGAAAAGTCACCTCGATGCCTCAGGCTGTGCAATGCAAGGAAGATGAAACGGTAGTCTTTTCCTGGATAGTCTGGCCTTCCCGTGAAGTTCGCGATGAAGCTATGGCTAAAGTCATGAACGACCAGCGACTGCATCCAGATGTAAACCCCATGCCCTTCGATGGGAAACGCCTGATCTATGGCGGTTTTGCAATGATTCTTGACGAATAACCCCTGCCCCTGCATTGCTGGCACGCGTTGCCCTGATGCCAGCAATGTAGATTAAAGCGGCGAAGTACGCTATGCTGACGCCCGCAATTCACAGAGACAACCCCCGCGTTTCTAATTACCGAGATTACATATAATACATGAGTTTTAAGTCACTGGGCCTGTGTGCCCCTGTTCTGGCTGTGCTTGAAGAGCAAGGCTATACCGAACCCACGCCTATCCAGGCGAAAGCAATTCCTGCAGTGCTTGATGGACGCGATGTCATGGCCGCTGCACAGACGGGAACCGGCAAGACTGCTGGATTCACGCTCCCTATACTCGAACTGTTAAAAGACGGTGAACGGGCAAAACCCAACGAAGCGCGGGTATTAATACTTACCCCAACCCGTGAACTGGCCGCTCAGGTTGCCGAAAGCGTAGCCACTTATAGTCGCGGGCTGAACCTGAGATCCGCCGTAGTATTTGGTGGCGTTAAAATAAACCCACAAATGATGCAGTTGCGTAAAGGCGTCGATATTCTGGTAGCCACCCCAGGCCGCTTGCTGGATCTGTATCAGCAAAATGCGGTGAAGTTTCCAAAGCTGGAAATGCTGGTACTGGATGAAGCCGACCGCATGCTGGATATGGGCTTTATTCACGACATTAAACGCATACTTAAAGTCTTGCCTGCTAAGCGTCAGAACTTACTGTTCTCAGCCACTTTTTCCACCGAAATCCGTGCGCTGGCTAAAGGTATGGTCAATGACCCGATCGAGATTTCAGTAAGTCCTGAAAACACCACCGCTGAACGTGTCGAGCAAATGGTGTATCCGGTGACCAAAGCGCAGAAAGCGGCTTTACTGGTGACCTTGATAAAAGAACTAAACCAACCGCAAATACTGGTATTCACGCGCACCAAACACGGTGCTAATAAGCTGACCAAGCAACTTTGCAGTGCCGGTTTCCAGGCCGCGGCCATTCACGGCAATAAAAGTCAGGGAGCCCGTACCAAGGCTCTTAGCGCTTTTAAATCCGGCGAAATGCAGGTATTGGTCGCAACCGATATTGCAGCCCGCGGACTGGATATTGATTTATTGCCGTATGTGGTCAACTACGACCTGCCGCAGGTTGCCGAAGATTACGTTCATCGGATTGGTCGTACAGGCCGTGCCGGCTCCAGTGGAACCGCACTATCACTGGTGTGCGATGAAGAAATCAAACAACTGCGTGCCATTGAACGCTTTACCGGTCAAAAAGTCATCCAGAATGACATGCAGGAGTACAAAAGTCAGTTTGATACTGTATCCCTTGCCGGACCGGGCAAGAGCATTCCCAAGCCAGCGCGCAGCCAGCCTCGCCGCGGCTCCCCCGGTGGTCACCAAAGCACACAGGGTGAACGAGCCAGAAATCACAGTTCTGGCAGACGTCGCCAGGGTTAATTCTGCATACCGAAAATTGCGCTCTTCAGTATAATGAGGAGCGCAGTCGCCTATTCTCTAAAAGCGAACCCCTAACGATAAACGTGCTACTGAATAATCAAAATCTGACATCTCGTATTCCAGACTGACGTGAGTCCGGGGCAGAAAATTAGCGCGCAATCCACCGCCATATATCACTGCTGTTTCACTTTGCCCGGTAAAAAACTCGCCTGATGCATGCCGCATATCAGCAATACCCAGAGTCCCGTAGACAGACCACATAGGCGCTACCCGCAAGCGTGGTACCAAA
This sequence comes from Aliidiomarina minuta, assembly GCF_003987145.1. Taxonomy (NCBI): domain Bacteria; kingdom Pseudomonadati; phylum Pseudomonadota; class Gammaproteobacteria; order Alteromonadales; family Idiomarinaceae; genus Aliidiomarina; species Aliidiomarina minuta. The sequence goes on from NZ_PIPL01000001.1 coordinate 871,251, forward strand.
GCAAGCGACCAGGACTCGAAACGGGTATTATCTTCCCGATTAATTGGAGTACAGATCACATCATCACCCGGGGAACAATAAGTGCGACTGTGATAGTCTCCGCGCTCATACATAGCCCGGACACCCAGATTATTCATCAGCCGATAATGAGCACTGACACCAAACATTGAAGATGAATCGTTAATATCCGAATATAAGAATTCTCCCGAGTCGGTCGTGTAATCCAGATCACCGTGTCCCCAGTGCCCGGAAAAAGTCCAGTTCCCGGAAAATGCCTGGGCTACTCCGCTGAATAACACGGCACTTAACAATGAACTCATAAGCAAACCTGACCAATACATCCGTCTCATTGTTATATCTCCTTTAAAACTATACCTAGTAATCACTAACTAATAGCACAAAGCTTTCAGCCTTGCCCATCGGAGCTTATTGCCTGTCGCGGATAGCCTTAATCAACTGATCTTTATTCATATCACTACGCCCTTTAATATCAAGTTGTTGCGCGCGATTGTAAAGTTCATCGTAACTTCGTTCCTGCAGCGATGTATTCGGGTTACCACTGCCCTGAGTGCTTTCATTAGGAGTACGCCCTTCTTCCCGCCGCTGCTTGTTCACAGTACGTGACGCTATCTCTTTTGCTTCCTTCTCGCTTTTACCATTCGCTAGCTGATCTTCCTTGATATGTTGATACTGTCGCTCGTCTTTATCACTCCACACGTCTGGCATACGGCCTCCTCATTTATTTAGTCTTCACCTTGATTATAGCCAGTCTATAAATATTGAGCTAAGGTTCTCCTTAAAGCTTATGATTAAATTAAAGTCTAAAAGAGGCGAAAATGCAGCGGAACGCAAAATTACGCACCGGTGTTGTCGGGCTTGGCTATTTCGGTGCTTTCCACGCCGAAAAACATGCCACCTTACCTTCTTGTGAATTAGTAGCTGTCGCCGATACCGACCTCAAAAAAGTGCATAAAGTCAGTATGGAGCATGATGTTCAGGGGTTTAACAGCCATCACGATTTAATTGGGCAGGTAGACGCCGTGAGCATAGCAACGCCCGCGGAATCACATTATCAGGTAGCCCGCGATTTTCTGCAGGAGGGGGTTCATGTGCTGCTGGAAAAACCTATTGCCAGTAACGCCAAACAAGCACGAGAACTGATTCAGCTTGCCAATCAGCATCACTGTATCTTGCAAATTGGTCATTTAGAACGTTTTAATCCTGTGTTTATTGCCCTGCCTCAATCCTTGCAAAAACCTGAGTATATAGAAAGCCATCGTCTCACCCAGTTTCAAAGCCGCGGACAGGATGTCAACGTGGTGCTGGATCTCATGATCCACGATATCGATCTGGTTCATGCGCTTATACCATCTGAAGTAATTCAAGTGCAGGCAAAAGGTGTTTGCGTATATTCAAAGACGGTAGATTTAGTCAATGCTATCCTATACTTTGCGAATGGCTCTGTCGCCAATCTTACCGCCAGCCGTGCAAGTATAGAACCCAGGCGAGCTATCCACTTGTTTCAGGAACAGGCCTATACCTGCCTGGATATGCAGCATAAGACCATTACCACGCAACAACAAAAGGGCAAAGCACAACCAGTTGTGGACACTATAAGACTGCAAAATGAAGACACGCTGCGCGCAGAAATAGCCTCTTTCGCAGAAGCAGTACAAAATCAAAAACCGCCCTTAGTAAGCGGAGACGATGGCCTTAAAGCAATCAGCACAGCCCGTAGAATATGCCTCGCCATGCAACGGAGTAATCCCGACAACCCACTTCCTTTACGTGAAGAAACACAGTATCAGAAACGGCATATCGCTTACGATCGACACCCGGAAACGCGCGAAATATTTTTCTCACGACCATCTTTGGTAAAGGGTCTTTAACCTATGATTCCTGTTTTCAGTCCTACACCTCAGCACCAACATGCAGAACCAGAAGTAACCCTGGCCATCCAGCAGGTGCTGACTAGCGGTCAATTTATATTAGGCTCTCAGGTAACTGCTTTCGAGCAAGAAGTAGCTACTTACCTGGGAGTCGAACATGCCATTGGTCTCGCTTCGGGAACTGACGCACTGCATTTGGCCCTGCTTGGAGCTGGTATAGGTCCCGGAGACGAAGTCATCACCTCGCCTTTTACCTTTATAGCCACCGTAGAAGCCATTTATTATTGTGGGGCCAAACCGGTCTTTGCAGATATTGATCCAGTTAGCCTGAACATTGATCCAGAGCGAGTGGCAAAAGCCGTCACTAAGCGTACTAAAGCGATTTTACCTGTTCATTTATTTGGTCTCGCTGCCGACATGGAGCCACTGCTTGAACTGGCCAGAGCACATCAGCTAAAGGTGATTGAAGACTGCGCTCAAGCATTCGGCGCGCGTTATAGAAACCAGCTGGCAGGCAGTTTTGGTGACGCTGGTTGCTTTAGCTTCTTTCCCACCAAAAATTTAGCAGGTTATGGTGATGGCGGTATGCTGACCACCAATGATAAAGAGCTCGCGGAAAACGTTCTGGCTTTACGTAATCACGGAAGTAAACACCGCTACCACCATGACAAATTAGGCTTCAATAGCCGACTCGATGAAATTCAGGCAGCCGCGTTGCGCATTAAGCTTCAATATATAGATACCTTTAACCAGTCCAGACGTGATATCGCTGATGCTTATAATAAGGCTTTTGAGAGCCTTCCCATCCAGCGTCCTCAAGCCCCGGAGCATTGTCACCATGTGTACGGACAATATACCATTCAAACTGACAACAGAGACCAGCTAAAATCAGCGCTACAACACGAAGACATAGGCTCTGCGGTGTATTACCCCATCCCCTTACATCAGCAGCCGGTTTGTAAGCCAGACTCAGCCGGAGCCGTTTTCAATACCAGTGAGCAAGCGGCAGCACGTTGTTTGTCACTGCCTGTGTTTCCGGGCATGACCGAACAACAAGTTGAGAAGGTCACCGATGTCGTTGGTGACTTTTATCGTACAAAAAGCTGTCTTACCTAAAACTGAGCAATGGAGTGAGCTGAGCCACCCGCTCTGCATCATCTTCTTTGCCAGAAGAGTAGAAACTGATAAGGCCAGTTGGACCCGATATTGCTGGCGGCACCGAGTTAAACAGGTGACGCACAGTGCCTTCGTTGCCATCAATAATATTAACAGGCCGCGCAAAAAGCTTCGCGATGCAGCTTTTAAAATAGATAAAGTGGGTACACCCCAGCACCAGACTTTCATACTCTGCCAGATGCAGACCGCTTAAACGCTCCTGAATATAATGTTTAACTGCCGCTGAATCAAAATCAAAAGACTCAGCGAAAGACACCAGTTCGTCCATAGCTAAGCGCTCAACCTGCTGTTCGCTGTCAAGACTGCTCAGTAATTCGCTTAATTTACTTTCCTGCAATGTCAAAGAAGTCGCCATGACCAGAACTTTGCCACCGTTATTGCGAGCAATAGCAGGCTTAATCGCTGGCTCCATACCGATCACCGGAAAACTATAACGTTGTCGCAAGTCCTCAATAGCCACCGCCGTTGCCGTGTTACAGGCCACGACCAGGGCCTCAATATTCTTTTCCACCAGAAAATCCGCGGCCTGAATCACCCGCTGGCGAACCAGCTGCCGGGGTTTGCTACCATAAGGAACAAAGTCGGTATCCGCGTAATACAGATAGTTGCGTTGTGGGCAAAGCCTGGCAGCACTGCCCAGTACAGTTAATCCGCCGATACCTGAATCAAAAAATGCGATGCTCAAAGGGTTCATTATCTCCTGACTATGCTGATAAGTTAAACTTTGAGCTGGTACTATATCACTAATAAAAAGCGCCCGTTATCATCAATAACGGGCGCTGAAAAACTGACCGAAAAGTTAGAAATTCCAGCGTAAGCCTGCCATAGCAACGACTGGGTCTATCTGCACATCTACACTTTGTATCGTATTACCATTGACCCGCACTCGACCTGTGGTCTCAATATCCATTTTGCTAACCATTAAATGCGCGCCCAGGTTATCAGTAAACTTAATATTAATGCCCACCTGTAAAGCAAAACCAAAGGAATCCTTCAGCGATAAACTTACCGTATCGGAGTCCGTAGTAACCCCCAAGTCCTGCAAAGCACCGGTTAAGTCGCTATGCACACTTTCACTAAAGAACGTAGTGTAATTCAGGCCCAATCCGACAAAAGGTTGCACCCGATCACTGCCAGTATCAAAATAATACTGAGCCAGCAAAGTCGGCGGTAGGTGCTTCGTATCGCCAATATTAAGTCCATCAATAGCCGAACCTTTGACTTTAATATCATGACTAAAAGGTGTGGCCGCAATTAACTGAACGCCCCAGTTAGGTGTGAACCTGTAATCAATAGTCAAACCCAGCTGAGTATTATTATTTACTGAAGCCTCTGTAGAACCTTCAGGCAAACCCGCTACCTGTTCAATAACATCCAGATTGGAACTACTGCTATCAGGAGCAACCCATATAGGCCCTACATTCACTCCCCATTCTGCCATCGCTGGTACAGTAGCCAAACTCAGTAAGACACCGGTTAGTACAACGTGCTTTTTCATGCTCTTCTCCACGTATTGAATATGCGGCTATTGTGCTCCTTCCTACCTGGCAAACCTTGTGCCTGATCAAAGGCTAACGGCGGTAGTATGCGACTCAAGACTAACTATTGTTGTATATCAAGTTATAGGTAGCTGTACGCTCCGGTTTGTATGTAAATGAGAAGTTAATCCTATACAACAAAGAGGCAGTTATAACCTAAACTGTTCGTTTAATCGTTGCCTGACAAAGAGAGCTGCTATGTTTGACACACGCCCCCTGCTATCCATTCTTATGCTAATCAGTCTCAGCGGATGTCTTGGTTCCAGCACGCCTCTTCAGGGCAGTAGTCAGCCTCCCAATGACTCAGACATTGTCAGCTTCACCCAGCAAGGGTTAGATGGCATTGCGGTGCTGCATCTTGTACGACAGGGCTCTGCTATTCTCGCAGGCACTGATAACGGCCTGTACATTAGCTCTGACCTGGGCGCCAGTTGGCAGCACCTGGGGCTCGAAGGGGGAACTTTGCTTTCTTTAGTTGTGCTTTCTGACTCCCACCTGTTAACAACCGTTGCTTACCCCAACAATAATAACGGTATTCGCCTCTATGAAAGCCGCGATAGCGGTAACAACTGGAAAACGCTGGAGCATAATTTTGCGGAACTGGAAATGCTCCTCTACGATGCTGACAACGGTGTGCTCTATGGTGGCGGTCAGGCTGCCATAGCGCGCTCGTATAATGAAGGTGTGAGCTGGGAACTAATCAATGGAGAAACAGGTCTAGCCGCTACGACTTCAGCCATGGCACTGAGCCCTGTTTATCAGGAATTCTGGCATGGCGGTCAGGGGTCAATTGAGAACCATTATTTACGCCGTTTTAGTTTAACTGGCGACGGACAGGATAGCTGGAATGATATTTTTCCCAACCCCTCAGTAATCAAGTCTATTCAGTTTCATCCGAACGAACCCGATCATGTGATAATCAGTGGCGAGGGCGGTATAGGAATCAGCCGTGATCATGGCACCAACTGGCAAACGCCCTTTGGTGATGTGGATTATGCTTTTTACTGGGATCTCATTATTAACCCCGATAATCCAGATCAATGGTTCACCGCCAGTTGGCGTAAAAACCAGGACACGCAACAACTAACCCTTGAATACACAAAAGATAATGGCCACAGCTGGACTCAGGTTAATCACCCAGCCACTGACCAGCCTTATGGTGTGCGCAGTATGCTCTTACTTCCAGAACGGGAAAATGGCCGTAAAGTTTTATTACTCGGACTCATGGGTGGCTCTCACCAGGGCGCGGGTGTGATGAAAGTCACCCTGGACCTGCTCCCCTAGCTCTCCAACATGCGCCGGCGTAACTGCCGATACCAACGGTTGCCAGCCCAGATAGAAGCGGCGATATAGGGTATGCCCCCCAGCACCCACATAATGAGTCCAGCTAACTGCTGATCCTGCAGGTGGCGGGCTTCTCCATATAGGGGTTCACTGGCAAAAGTCAGCAAGGCGCCCAGAAATCCGGTATGCATCAAGGTAAACAATAAGGCCAATAATGCAAAAGGCGCTTTGCGCGTGTTGGCGTATAATACCGACCACCAGAACCAGACCGCCGTTATCAAGAAGCAGGCATGCTCAAAGGCATGTATCCAGGGGTCTTCTACCGCCAGCATATAAAAGACCGGAATGTGCCAGAACCAAATCATAAAGCCGTGCAGATAAGCACAAAACATGGGGTAACGAGTGATTTTAAAAGCGAAGTTCCAGAATTTTCGCCCATAACGTCCTGACGCCACGTAAAGCTGCGGCAAAGGTTTAGTCAGTGCAAACAAAGGTGCTATCACCACCATCATAAACATATGTTGGGTCATATGAGCAGCTGCACTGGTTTCCGCCCATTCATCCAGCGGTCCCAGAATGGTGATGATGGTTATCACCGCCGTACTGTGAAACAGCCAGCGACGCCAGACACGGGTCGGACTGCGCCGGGTACCCACTACATAAAGTAGCCAGAACACGAGTACCAATAGCGCTGTGAGCCCTGAGGCAATGCGTTCCTGCCCGTCACTAGTGACCGGATTATGGGCCAGCGCCTGAGGCGCCCATAAGGTAAATAACATAACACTTAAAAATAAAACTATACGCATGGAGGCAATATCACCACAGGTAGACCAATAAATAATGCTGATAAGGCTGACAGCAGGTAAATAGCCGCCGCAATACGCAGTATAAAACGGCGATTAGATTTCAATGCCGGGGCTGCCCGCAAACTAGCCCAGGCCAGAAGCAGCAGCACGCCGGTAGTAGCCAAGGTCAGCACTAGCAAAGAAGCATTTATCCAGGTCAGAGCACCCGCCTCTGCTGCTGGCGGCGCCACTTCACAAGCCACCGACAGGCCTCCGTAGAGCGCCACAAACCAGACACTCCAGACAACCAGTCCCAGCACCAAATGCAGCGGATGCGCAGTTATCTGCTTCATGACATCCCCCAGGCCATTGGCAACAAGAAAAAAGAAGCCAGACTGCACCAGAAGATACCCAGGCTATAGACCCATAAAGGTTTAATGACTATAGGCTCATACGGCAGTCCTTTATGGACGTAACCAAAACGAACCCGCAATGCCTGCAAGGCGGTGACAATAACACTCAGGCCACTGTGAAAGATGAGGAACATCAGCATGACCAGCAATACAGCATCATGTGCCAGTTCCGTAAATTGCAGTGGGGCGCTGACAGTCACCCATAACAATATAGCTAAATGTGCCACACTAACGGCACTGACCAGCCATAGACCTGAACCCAGGCCACTATCATCCCCCCGGCGCAAACGAGCAACCAGGCGGTTATACAACACCACAGCAATGGTCAGAAAAATGCCGCTAGCCGTTAACCAGGGCAACGAAACTGCCGACTCTTCGGGTACCGCCCACTCCGGTGATACGGTCCACAAATAAAACCAACCAAATAACAATGACAGATAAAGTGCACCGTCCGCCAGCAATGTGATGACCATGCCCCATAAACCCGGTCCATCAAAGGTCCGCGAATGCAAAGGCGGATTTCGCGGTTCATTTTCAGTAACAGGTGCCGCCGCCGGATGCGCTCCATTTTCCCAGCTCCAGCGCAATAAACAGGCAGCCGCTGCTATAGTGCCTATTATAGCGACCGGATAGAACCGAACCAGTAAACTGACACAGACAATTGCCAGACAGAACGCTGCACTCAGAGGCCACCATGAATTAGTCGGTAAATGCATAACTTCTTTTAATTTTCCGCTAATAGCATCGCTACCATAGGTCTCCCGACGACCATGTTCTATCTCAGTTAAGCCATGCTGTCCCTGCGGAATACTACGGGTCAGCTCCGGTTGCTCCCATAACGGATGCCGCGTTTCGATATTCGGAATACTGGCAAAGTTATAAGGCGTCGGTGGCATGCCAGTTGCCCACTCCAGGGTATCCGCTTTCCAGGGATTGACCTTAGCTTTGCGCCCGAAATGAAAGTGCAGCACGACATCCAGAATGATCATAGCCACCCCGGCTGCCATCACGAAGCCTCCCACGGAAGACAACAGGTTAAGCCAGTCCCAGCCCAGACCTCCTTCGTAGGTATATACCCGCCGTGGCATACCCAGCAAACCCGTCAGATGCATCATTAAGAAAGTTGCGTTAAAACCAATGAACGTCAACCAGAACCCCCAACGCCCCAGGCGCTCAGAAGGCATGCGCCCGGAAAACTGAGGTAACCAGTAATACAAGCCAGCAATTAACGGAAAGAACATGCCCCCAACCAGCACATAATGCAGATGTGCCACCACAAAATGAGTATCATGAACCTGCCAGTTAAAAGGCACCATTGCCAGCATTACCCCAGTGAGGCCACCGCAGACAAAAACGATCAGAAAACCAAAGACCCACAGCATCGGCAGGTTATACACCACTTTTCCGGTCCACAAAGTAGCCAGCCAGGCAAATACCTGTATGGCGGTGGGAATCGCTACCATCATGCTGGCAATAGCAAAAAACGCTTGTGCGAGTTGCGGGATGCCGATGGTAAACATATGATGCACCCAAAGGCCAAAGCTAATAAAACCGGTCAGAATAATAGACAGTACTATCCAGCGGTAACCCACAATAGGCCGTCCTGAAAACACCGGAATAATGGTTGAGATAATGCCCGCAGCTGGCAGAAAGATAATGTAGACTTCCGGGTGACCAAACAGCCAGAACAGATGCTGCCATAGAATAGGATCGCCACCTGCGGCCACTTCAAAAAACGGCATGCCTGCAGCCCGTTCCAGTTCAAGCAGAACACTAGCCAGGATCAGCGGCGGGAAACCAAAAACAATCATCAATGCCATGGCCAGAATATACCAGCAGAAAATAGGCATTTTGCTCAGCGTCATGCCCGGCGCGCGGGAGCGCAGAATAGAAACGGTCAGCTCAACCCCGGCTGCCACAGCTGAAATCTCAACAAAGGTAATACCCAGTAACCAGAAATCAGAACCTGGACCGGGGGAGAACTCGGCGCTGCTAAGCGGGGTATACATAAACCAGCCAGAATCAGGCGCAACCCCCAGAAACAGACTCGACATAATAATAATGCCGCCAAACAGATAGCAGTAATAACCCAGCGAACTAATGCGCGGGAAAACTAAGTCGCGCGCACCTATCAGCTTGGGTATCATATAAATGGCGGTACCTTCGAGGATGGGGATAGCAAACAGGAACATCATCACAGTGCCGTGCATAGTGAAGACCTGACTGTAAACATCCGCACTGAGGATGTTTTGTTGAGGCAACGCCAGTTGTGTGCGCGCTAACATGGCAAGTAAGCCACCAATCAGGAAAAAAACCGCCCCTGTCATCATAAAGCGGCGGCCTATGGAGGTATGGTTTACCGCAGATAAGGTGCCCAGCCCCGGTAAATTACCCCAGACCTTTTCAAAGCGCTGATGCAAGGTCTCCGTATTATTCATTATTTTCAGCCTCCATCTGCAACAGCCAGTTCTCATAATCTTCAGCGGCTAATGCAGTGACTTCAAACTGCATAAATGCATGGCCCCGACCGCAAAACTCTGCACATTGCCCGCCATAGGTGCCTGCTTCATCCGCACTTAAACGCAGTACATTGGTGCGCCCGGGAATGGCATCTATTTTGCCGCCTAGTCGGGGTACCCAAAAGGAATGAATTACGTCTTCACTGCTGATATAAAAGTCCACTGGCGTATCAACCGGAATATAAATCTGATCAATGAGCTCAAAGCCCTCTTCCGGGTAGCTCACCCGCCAGAACCACTGATGCGCTTCTATTTCAATACGCGTCACTTCGCCATCCTCAAGTGGCAATGGCAGCATGTTGTGACCTATTGGAATGCCAAAGGCCAGCAACACAGTAATAGCTACCGTAGGCAAAGCTATACCGCCTCCTATCACCCACTGGTTCTGCAGTTTTTGAGCTTCTTCGTCACTTATGTTTAGCGCTTTTCTGCGCATGGCATACCACCACAAAGCACAGACGACTATAAGCACCAGAGAGGCAACAATAAACATGCCCCACCAAAGTGCAGCGACTGAAGATGCTGCCGGTCCAGCCGGATCCAAGGTTGAATAAGGGCCACTGCAGCCTGTCATGAACAACAGGGTGGCAGCCAGTATCAGTTCTGCTACTCTATTTCTCATAAATCTCGCCAAACTACGCATGAGGATCACCTGACAGATGCCTACCGCCAAAATTGAAAGTCGGGCCGCGTTGCGCGGACATCCACTGCATCCAGTGCTTATCCACTTTCCCATCGCGGCCTTGCTGATGCTGCTGGCCAGCGATATCGCTTTTGTTTTTACCCACGATACCTTCTGGGCCCGGGCTGGTTTCTGGCTGGCGGCCGTAGGCACGGTAGGCGGGGCAGTTTCCGGACTCGCCGGTGCTATTGACCTTTTTACTGTGGCCCGCATACGGCGCCTGGTAACAGCCTGGGCCCACGGTATTCTGGCGGTCATGTTGTTGTCGCTGGCAGCTTTTAATTTCATGCTCAGGCTGGACGACATGAGCGCGTACATAATGCCCTGGGGTCTGTACATGTCGTTGCTCACATTCGCCCTGGTCAATATCACTGGTTTTCTCGGTGGCCAGCTGGTTTACGAGTATGGTGTTGGCGTAGATATCAGGGAAGCCACAAGCCGGGATGTTAAACCCTGAATTCAAAGTGACCATGGCAACACCTCCGGTACTCCGGGTTTTGCCAGCACCAGCCATATAATAAGAGTCAGTATAATCAACAGGAAAACAATAAAAATCCAGCTTAGTGCGCTTACAAACTTAAACTGCTGACGCTCTACGCGAATGATTAAAAGCCCCATGCAGGCATGGGCTGCAGCCAACATAGCCACCAGTGTGAGTTTAGCAATCAGCCAGAACTCGATACTGTTATTGACCAGAAATACCAGGCTGCCCGCTATGATGGCAATAAGCGCAGCCGGCGTAGCAATATGGGTATACACAAAACGAGGAATAGAATCCTGCCCAATGGGCGTGCGGCTAAACTCGTTGACCTCTTTGCCCGCACCAGCTAGCACAGCAGGTACATACAGCGCGCCAGCAGACCAGATCGACAAGGCCATGATGTGCAAGGATAACAGCCAAATCACTATTCAGTACTCCCTGCGTCTTGAGTACGCCTCTGAAAGTTCATAAAACCTCTTATATTTCAACCGACTGTTAACAGCAAAATAATACTTAGAAAGCAGTATTCAGCTTTGCAGGCAAATCCATATTTTGCAAGTTGGACTCATATTTATGCTATATTGCAGGCAATATTAACTTACAGGTCAGACCTCGAGGTGCCCGGTGTCCACGTCAAATTATTTGCTTCGTTTGTACCAGAAGTGTCAGCGTTTTCCCGCTGGAAAGCGCATTTTTTCTGCTTTATTTGCCCGCAAAGCGCCCTACTTTGCCAGCATTCGTCCGCTCATCACCGAGCTGGAACCGAATTTTTGTGAGTTAACATTCAAGAAGCGTAAAGCCGTGCATAATCATATTGGCACTGTGCATGCGATAGCATTATGCAACGGGCTGGAAATGGCGATGGGGGCTGTGGCAGAAGCCAGCATACCTAAGCACTTACGCTGGATACCTAAAGGCATGCAGGTTAATTATACGGCGAAAGCGGACTCGGATATCCGCATCACCGCGAACACCTCGCCGGATGACTGGAAACCTGGTGATCTGGATGTAAAGGTAGAGGGTTTCAGAGCTGATGGAACCTCTGTTATCAGTGGTTTTATCACTATTTACATTTCCGAAAAACCCACCAGTTAATTGGTGGGCTTGCGGCGGGCCTGCTTATCCGCATACATAGCCGTATCCGCCCGGGCCAAAACAATGTCAGCGTCCATCACATCTCCGGCCTGCCAGTGAATAATGCCTATACTGGGGCCTGCATAGTCAAGTTCTGTACTGGGTAATTCATAGCGGCCGGTACAGGCTTTGCGAATTCGTTCAACAATCTGTTTACCAGTTTTGTCAGGATCCCCATCCGCACTGCCTTCACCCACAAAAACAAACTCGTCTCCACCATAACGGGCTATCAGATCATGCCCACGCATAACCCGACTGATGCGTGCGGCAAAAGCGCGCAAAAACTCATCGCCTACATCATGGCCGTGCTCATCATTTAATTTTTTGAAGCCGTCCAAATCAATAAAGGCTGTATAAATCAAAGTGCCTAAGGACTCTGCCTGCACCAGCTTATCTTCCAGTGCCTCGATCAGATAACGACGGTTAGGTAATCCGGTCAGTACATCATGCATAGATCGATGCTCCAATACCTGATTAGCCGCTTCAAGCTGCTCATGATCAGCAAGCCGGGCCGCCAGCAAAGACAAGGCATTGGCGGTACCATTCAGAAGCTTCATACTATCTGTACAAGGAAGCTTCTGCGTGTCTAGCTGCACCACCAGCGCCGCTTCAACACCTTCATCCGAAGTGATAACCACAATCATCTTTTGTGCTTCAGTATCGGCATCTCCCCATATCAGGGGCTCCAGCTGGTTTTCTATAATTAACTGTATTTGTTTCTCATCGCTGCTCAGCATCTGCTTCACCAAACGCAGGGCTTCTTCATGGTCGCCGTTAGCTCGCAACAATTCGAGTTCAGTGCCGGCCACTAAAACAGGTGTGATATGGCTCCAGGCTAAATCCTTGCTGAGTATATCGGTAATTTGAATGATCGCATCGGGTAGCCGTTTAGCGGCCAGACAAATTCGACTGACTTCAGTAATCATCTGCAGTTGGCTCAGCCGGGCTTCAGCGTAAGAAGCGCGGCTTTCAGCAAGGTCGGCCTGCCGTTCCCGTTCCAGCTGATGGGAAATCAGCTCGGCACATAAATGCAGCAGCTCGACGACCTCCTCGCTCACCTCAGTTTTTATCGTGCTGGCACCACACAAAGTACCAAATAAGGAATGATCCTCATTCAATACAGGCACCACAACATAGGATTGCAGATTCAGTTGACGGGCTGCCATAGAGTCACCCCAGCATCCAGGTACATCATCAGTGGCGAAACGACCTTCCTGCAATGCGCGGCGGCACAAGGTGTCTTTCCAGGGTACCGATAGCCCTTCAGCGATGGTTAAGTCAGCAGCATTCTCAGCATAGAGCACGCGCTGAATCTGGGCTTCTTTATCAACTACCGTCAGGTAAATGGACTCTAAGCCACTGATCCGCTGAACAAGCCGCAGCAATGAGCGAGTTAAGTCTTCCAGATTGCTCGCGTTTGATACTGAGCGTGCAAGTGTATTTAACTGGCTATCCATACTCCTCCGAACTACCACAAATAAGGAAATAGTCTTTTAAGTCAGGTCCTATAAGCTTTAGTATAGGGAGCTAGCGCAAACATATCTAAGGATGCCTACAAATGCAAAGAGTTGAGGGTATTAGCCTTAGCGCCCTGCCTCCTTCCTGTACCCTTTTGCAGGATGAAGGTCTGCCCATACAATTAGCCCGTAGTAGCCAGGCTAGCGGTCCGCGCGTAGGTATTCTTAACCTGATGCCAGATAAGCCGACAACCGAACGTCACTGGTTACGCCTGCTGGCTAAAACCGGGCTGCCGCTGCACGTTGACCTGTTAAAACTCAGCAACTGGCAATCTAAAAATACACCCTTGGTCTATTTAGAGCAATTTTATCGCGACTGGCAGCAGGCCAACAATCTGGATGCTTTGATCATTACCGGAGCCCCGTTGGGGAAATTTGCTTTTAACGATGTCGGTTACTGGCAGGAATTGATTCAAATTTTCAGCCGTAGCTCTGCGCAACAGATCCCTAGTCTCTATTTATGCTGGGCAGCTAACGCTGCCTTTCACCACTTTTATCAGTTGCCCAGAGTACTCAAGAAGCAAAAGCTCAGTGGTGTTTTCCAACATCAGAGTGTGGTGCCACACCAACTGACTCAGGGCTTAAATGACAGTCTGTATATTCCGCATTCCAGGTATGCGGAAGTGTGCCAACAACAATTACATCAGGAAGCTCAACTTAAGGTGCTTATTAACTCTGGCGAAGCTGGCGCCTGCCTGGTCAGCGATGATAAGCACAAGCGAGTATTTCTGCTCGGACACCCTGAATACGAAGCTCATACCTTAGCGCAGGAATTTACTCGCGATCAAAAAAAGGGCATTGCCGCTGCAATGCCCCTTCATTATTTTCCAGACAACAATCCTGAGCGGCTTCCGCAGGCCAGTTGGCAACACAGTGGTGTTATTCTGCTACGCAACTGGCTGAATGCTCTTTAACGGATTATACCGCGGCCAGTGCCTGTTCAATATCGCTGATAATGTCGTCTATATGTTCAATGCCCACTGAAATGCGCACCAGATCTTCAGATACTCCGGCTTTGGCCAGCTCGTCCGGCGCCAGTTGTCGATGCGTTGTGCTGGCTGGATGGCAAGCCAATGATTTTGCATCCCCTATATTAACCAAACGCAATATAAGCTGCAGAGCATCGATGAAACGAGCCCCTGCGGCCTGGCCCCCTACAATGCCAAAACTTAAAATACCCGAGCCCTTACCACTACTTATCTTCTGCGCGTTGGCATAATAGGGACTATCCGGCAATCCGGCGTAGTTCACCCAGCTTACTTTTGGGTGTTGCTGCAGGTATTGCGCAACCTGCAATGCATTATCGCAATGGCGCTCCACCCGCAGTGCCAGCGTTTCCAGCCCCTGCAACAGATTAAATGCACTCTGCGCGGCCAGCGCCGCTCCAGTATTACGCAAAGGTACCACCCGGGCACGACCAATAAAGGCAGCTTCGCCCAGAGCTTCGGTATAAACCACACCATGGTAAGAGGGGTCCGGCTCGTTCAATTGTGGGAAGCGCTCCGGCTGAGCTGTCCAGTCGAATTTACCACCATCAATAATAATACCCCCAACCGTAGTTCCATGACCGCCTATATATTTAGTCAGTGAATGCACAATAATATCAGCGCCATGCTCAAAAGGACGACAGAGAACCGGTGTCGCTACTGTGTTGTCGACAACCAAAGGCACGCCAGCAGCATGCGCAATTTCAGCCAGACGTTGAATATCCACTACGTTACCCGCCGGGTTACCTATAGATTCACAAAAAACCAGCTTGGTTTTTTCATCAATAAGCGAAGCCAGTCCTGCAAAATCGTCATGGCTGGCAAAGCGCACATCAATGCCCTGCTGCGGTAAGGTATGAGCAAATAAATTATAAGTACCACCATACAACTGGTTGATACTGACAATATTATCGCCGGCCTTAGTCAAGGTCTGAATGGTATAAGCGGTAGCGGCCTGGCCCGAGGCAACGGCTAAAGCCCCAATGCCGCCTTCGATAGCCGTCAAACGTTCTTCCAGCACCGCATTCGTCGGATTCATAATGCGCGAATAAATATTACCCTCTACTTTAAGGTCAAAAAGATCCGCACCATGCTGGGTATCGTCGAAGGTAAAAGAAGTGCTCTGATAAATAGGAACCGCTGCGGCCCGCACCGGAGCTTCTGAACTGTATCCATGATGTAACGCTAAAGATTCTAATTTCATAACCTGCCCTAATCAATAATAAAACCAACGATGAGGCAGTCTAAACATTTAGATGGCTAGGTGTCTATAGGGTTGTTTGTAATTTTATCGTTTTATTTATAATTTTATTCTGAGGCTAGCACCAACACTTAGCCGATAACCTGTAGTGGGCAATCCAGCTAACCTTTTTGCGGCTGTCACATCGGTGGATAGGCAAAATGTACTATCATTCCGTTCCAGCCCCCGTCAGCTGGAGGCTGGCGCTAATGCTGAAATGAACGGGGTTTTCCGGTATAATATGCCGCTATTGAAAATACGCCCAAGCAAACGAACGGGGAAGATAAGCATTTATGCAGCAAGTAGTCACCATCCAACCGCCAGAGTTTTTGCCACGTAAATTTAAAGTTTACCAGCATCGCCAGCTGGATAAGATCGAGGCCCTGAAACGGGTGCCGGAAGAAATGCTGTTCGAAATGAAGGTTGTCGCTAATGTATTGCCTTTCCGGGTCAACGAATACGTCTTTAACGAACTTATCGATTGGGAAAAAGTACCTAATGATCCAATTTTCCAACTAGTTTTCCCACAACGCGAGATGATAGAACCATCCGCTTATGATCGCATGGCGACACTGATGAAAAACGGTGGCACTACCAACGAAATTTTTAACTTAGCCGAACAATTACGCGAGGAAATGAATCCTCACCCTGCCGGCCAGGTGGAAATGAATGTGCCTACAGTAGACGGCGAACCACTGCGCGGTATGCAGCATAAATACAGGGAAACCGTGCTCTTCTTCCCATCGCAGGGGCAATACTGTCATTCTTACTGTACATTTTGTTTCCGCTGGGCGCAGTTTGTCGGTAAATCTTTGCGCATGAACTCAAATGATGCTGACTCGCTACACCGTTACCTTGAGCAGCACAAAGAAGTGACCGACCTGCTGGTAACTGGCGGCGACCCTATGGTCATGCGCACGAAAAAACTTCGTGAATACCTGCTGCCACTAACCGACGCTAAATATGATCATGTACAGACCATACGCATCGGTAGTAAGTCACTGACCTTCTGGCCTTACCGCTATATCACAGATCCGGATTCCGAAGAACTTCTGGAGCTACTGGAAACACTGGTAAAAGCAGGCAAGCACGTCTCTTTCATGGCGCACTTTAACCATCCGCAGGAAATGCGTACCGAAGTCTGTCGCGAAGCGATTCGCCGTATCCGTGCCACTGGCGTTCAAATCCGTTGTCAGGCGCCACTATTACGTAATCTGAATGATGATGCGGATGCCTGGGCAGAAATGTGGCAGGAACAGGTACGTTTGGGTATGGTCCCTTATTATATGTTCGTAGAGCGTGATACGGGTGCCAAACGTTATTTTGAAGTACCGCTGTACCGCACCTGGGAGATATTCCGTGATGCCTACCAGCAGGTTTCTGGCCTGGCCCGTACCGTACGTGGCCCTTCAATGAGTGCTGGTCCGGGCAAAGTGGAAATTCAGGGTGTAACTGAGATTCATGGTGAGAAGGTTTTTGTGCTGCGTTTTATTCAGGGACGCAACCCAGCCTGGGTGCAGCACCCTTTCTTTGCCCAATACGATGAGAAAGCAACCTGGTTGCACGATCTTAAACCCGCTTTCGGGGAAGAGAAGTTCTTCTGGGAAGATGAATACGCACAAATGTCCAGTATGGGCTAGACAGAAAAGGGGCAGCTTTTAGCTGCCCCTTTTCTTTTGCTGGTTACTTTACTGGTGACTGGTGACTGGTGACTGGCTCATCGACTGCCGTACCCGCTCCAGATCTTCAACAGTATCAATGCCTGCCGGCGGATCTGCAATCGCTTGAGCTACGTGAATGCGCTCTCCATGCCATAACACCCGCAATTGCTCCAGCGACTCCAGCTGCTCCAGAGGGCTGGCATTCCAGTCTGCATAACGATGAATAAATTCTGCACGATACGCATAAATACCAATATGGCGCAGATAACCTGCGGACAATTCCTGCAAACTATCCTTATCAGTAAAATGCTCACGATCCCAGGGCACAGGTGCACGACTAAAATACAGCGCATAACCGCTGCCATCCAGTACAACTTTCACTGCATGGGGGTTAAAAGCTTCTTCCACGGACTGCAATGGAACAGCCAGGGTAGCCATAGGTGCCTGTCGCTGAGAAGCCAGATTCTCCGCCACCTGGCGAATAATTTGCGGTGGAATCTGAGGCTCATCGCCCTGCACATTGACCACCACCTCATCATCTGCAAGCGCCATTAATTGAATAACTTCCGCGAGTCTTTCAGTACCCGAACGATGCTCTTTTGAGGTCATCATGACCTGCCCACCAAAGCCGCTGACAATATCAAACACACGCTGATCATCCGTAGCAACTACAACTTCAGCCGCTCCGCTCGCCTGCGCTCGCTCATACACATGCTGCACCATGGGTTTACCAGCAATATCTGCCAACGGTTTCCCCGGTAAGCGAGTTGATTCATAACGTGCCGGAATGACAACTGTAAAACTCATGACTTAGGTACCTTCTCCAATTCTTGAGGGGTTAGTGGTTTTGCGGCATCAGCCAATAAAGCTGGAATGCCATCGTTTACCGGGTAAGCCAGACTTTCACCACGACACACAAGGTGCGTTTTATCCTGATCCCATACCAGCTTACCTTTGCACGACGGACAAGCAATGACCGCCAGTAAATTTGCGTTAAGCGTCATGACGTAACTCCTTAACCTGCTTAATAAAGTCCTCAATAAAACTGCTGGGAAGTTGGGCGCCCACTTTTAAATAATACCAGTGAGGACGAGCAAACGAGTGACATTTGACAGCATCTTTCTCGGTCATAATTACCGGGAACCTATTACTCACATCATAGAAGTCAGTCGCAGAGAACTGGTGGTGATCAGCAAAAATACGGGTTTCTTCCACATGCAAACCTTCCTGGCTCAGCAGATTAAAGAAACGCAGTGGGTTACCTATACCAGCAATGGCAATAACTGACTCACCATCTGGTTTTTCAATCTCAGCATTAGTACGCACACTGCGCCAGCCAACAGATACCAGACGCATGGCTACCTGCTTGCCGGTTACTGTTTCTGCTCCATTAATAAGAGCCCAGTTGACCTTTTTCAGACGACGTCTGGATTCGCGTAACGGGCCACAGGGCAAACGAAAACCATTGCCCGTGCCACGGACTGCATCGACTACCGCTATTTCCAGATCACGACGTAAGGCATAGTGCTGTAGACCATCGTCACTAATAATAACGTCACACTGATGTTCAGCCAGTAAATATTTTGCGGCATCTACGCGCTTAGGACTGACCACCACCGGAACACCACTAATGGTCGCCAGCATCACAGGTTCGTCACCAACCTCAAGTGGATTGGAATCAGCCTTTACCGATTGTGGGAAAGGTCCTCTACCGCCATAACCGCGACTAACCACCCCGGGGCGCAGCCCGGCTTTTTGCAACTCTTCTACCAGGCGCAGTACCAACGGTGTTTTCCCGGTACCGCCTACCGTAATATTACCTACCACAATAACTGGCACCGGCGCTTTCCAGCTCGGAATAACCCTTATGGCATAGGCGATACGCCGCAGAATGCTAAAGAAAATGAATAAAAAGGTTAATGGCAAAAATGGCCATAACCAGATAGGTAAGCGCTTAGCATACCACCAGGATTGAATCTTCTGACTCACTCAAGACCACCAAATTGCATGTTATGTAATTGCGCATAGGGACCATTCTTCTCCAGCAGTTCTTCATGGCTTCCCCGTTCAATAACGCGACCATGTTCCAGCACCAGAATTTCATCCGCGCTTTCAATAGTTGATAAACGATGAGCAATCACCAGTGAGGTTCGGTTCTCCTGCAGATTATCCAAGGCTTCCTGAATATGTCGCTCTGACTCAGTATCCAATGCTGAGGTAGCCTCATCCAGAATTAATATCGGTGCATCTCGCAATAGTGCTCGTGCGATAGCAATGCGCTGCCGCTGACCACCGGATAACATTACGCCGTTTTCACCGACCATAGTATCCAGCCCCTGAGGCAGGTTATCCGCAAATTCATGCACATAAGCTAAGCGCACGGCTTCCTCAATACGTTCCTGAGAGACGTCCCCCGCCGCGCCATACGCAATATTATTGGCGATACTGTCATTAAATAAAGTAACGCTCTGAGATACCACAGCGAACTGACGACGCAATGATTTCAGGCTATATTCACGAATATCATGTCCATCCAGCTCAATAGACCCGGTTTCATAGTCGTAAAAGCGCGTCAGTAACGCGGATATGGTAGATTTGCCGCTTCCCGAGCGGCCAACCAATGCCACACTATGGCCGGCGGCAACTGAGAAACTAATATCATGTAACGCAGGCTCTTCGGTATCCGGATAACGGAAAGTAACACTTTTAAACTCAATATCGCCCCGAGCTCTGTCCAGTATGCGCTTACCTTTATCCACTTCTTTATCCTGATCCAGTACCGAAAAAATACTGGTTGCAGCGGCCAGGCCTCGTTGAAAATCAGCATTCACATTAGTTAACTGCTTTAACGGCCGTAACAACATAATCATGGCGGTAAGCAAGGTCGTAAAAGCCCCTGGAGTCAACTGATCCAGCATACTTGGGAAACTGGCTATAACCAGCACCATAGACAAACTCAAGGAGGCAATAAACTGAATTACTGAAGTGCTGATAGTACGGGTATTCACCAGCTTCATATTCTGCTGACGAGTGACTTTGTTGATATCGTCAAAACGTTCAGCTTCCCGTTTCTGGCCTTCAAACATAACCACAACCTGATGACCATTGATCATCTGCTCAGCTGTCGTAGTTACATTACCCATTGCAGTTTGAATGCGGCTGCTGACCTGGCGAAAGCGCTTAGATACAATAACAACTACTTTGCCGATTAAAGGCCCGACTAACAGAAATACTAACGACAACTGCCAACTGTGATAGATCATCAGGCCCAATAACCCAATTACAAAAGCGCCCTCACGAATAAGAGTCAAGAGAGCCCGGCTAGTAGCTTCAGCTAATTGCTGGGTGTCGTAAGTGATTTTAGAAATCAAATCACCTGTCGACATTTTGTCATGGTAGGACACAGGCACCCGCATCAGGTGCTCGAAAAGCTCCTGGCGCATGACGCTGACAATACGAAAACCGACATAGCTTAAAAAATAAGTGGATATAAAATTAAAGAAACCACGCAATAAAAACACCAAGGGCACAAAAAGCGCACCATACAGTAATATGGTCGGGTTACTTTCACCCAGGCCATCGTCTATCAGCGTTTCAATTTGAGAAAAGAAAAAGGTGTCAATACCCGCATAACCCAGCATACCAATTACCGCTGCAATAAAGGCCAGACGATAAGGCTTTACATAACCTAACAGGCGCCGGAACGTTTTTTGTCGGACTTCTTTATTTGAATCCATGCATTCGCCATTTCTGAATTATAACCCGGGCATTTTACCTGAAAGGGTAGCCCCATGACCAGCTTCCACCCCCTTGAGTTAAATTTGATTAAACCAGTAAGGCGCCAATCGGGTTCGATACGGATAGCTATGCCAGCTTCCCTTGTGCCAACGAAGCGTTACCTGGCCTGACTCTCCGCTATCGTAGATGCGCGCACCACTAGCCCGCAGTCGCTGCAAAGTTTCTTCATGCGGCATACTAAAACGGTTCAGGTAACCACGGCTGATTAGTGCAATTTTTGGTCGAATTGCGGCTAAAACAGCCTCACCACTGGATGTGCGCGAACCATGATGCGGTACTAATAGCACATCGCTGGCTAAGGTTTTTGCATAACGTCGCAGCAGTCGGAATTCAGTAATGCGTTCCATATCCCCCGGTAACAGTATTCGCTGCCCCTGGTAGCTAAGCTGAATAACACAGCTATCATTATTGGGCCCAAATGACGGCCCAGGCAAAGGGGCCAGCGCATTGATATGAACCTCTTCCCACAACCACACCTGCCCCCACTCACAGGGCCAGTGTTTGCCGTCAGTCGTGATATTAATAATCTGCGGGTAAGCCTGACGCACCGCAGCCGCTCCCCCGGTATGATCCTGATGTGAATGGCTTAAAATCAGGTAATCAGGAGTTAACCCACGACGCTGCAAAAAAGGAACCACTACAGCTTGCCCTAAGTCGAAACCACCAACATAAGCAGGCCCGGCATCCACCACCACCGCCCTGTCACCACGCTGCACAACCAATGCACTCCCCTGTCCTACATCCAGCATATGCAGATAGAGACTAGTATCCTGCTGCCGCTGCCAGTGCCAGCTCAGGGCACTGCATAAGAATGCGCCCATGAGTAGCGCACGCCTTTGCAGTGAGAGCGGCAGGTAGCTTAACAGCAAGGCAGCAAAGAGTAGTAAGGTCGTCGTAAGCGGCCAGCCATCAAACCAGATCCAGGACCATTGTCCGGCGACCTCCAGAGCCCACCAGACAAACTGCAAAACCTGGTCGGCTAACTTTAATAAAAAGTAACTTCCTGGTAGTTGCAACAGTAAAAGCAGCACAGCCAATAATGCTGCAGGCAAAATAACAAAACTAAACAGCGGAATAATAAGCAGATTGCTCAGCGGCGCTAATAAAGATAGCCCCTGGAAAAAAAAGACAGACAAAGGCCAGAGCAACAAGGTTAACATGACCTCCAGTCGCCAAAGCTGCAGAAGTGAGTGCTTCCATCCTCGACTTTGAGCATGATGAGGCAGACGCCACAACCAACTGAAAATCGCTAATACAGCAACAAAGGACAACCAGAATCCGGTATCCAGCCAGGCCAGGGGGTCTAACACGAGTACGGCAGCCAGAACCCTGAGCAAAAGACGATGTGTAGTTATTCTGCGCGCAAGTAAACGATAAAAAACAGCCACTGTAATTAACAGTAGCGCCCGTAATGTTGCCACGGCAAAACCCGCCAGAGCGGCATACGTCAAGGCTAGCAGCCAGGCGACAACGAGAGCCTGATAACTGAGATTGTACTGCTGTGTCGGGTCCTTGCGGGGCAGCAATGCCAGTAGCCAGCGGAAAATAAGCCAGCTACTTGCGAAAACCATGCTCAGGTGCAACCCGGAAATCGCCATCAGATGCGCGACTCCAGTCTGCTGCAGCAGTCGCCAGTCTTCATTACTCAGCCATTGACGCTCTCCCAGCGTTAAAGCCAGTAACACGCCAGCATGTATTAGTTCTGCTTGATATTGCTCAAAGTAGTCGAAGATGTACTGCCGTGGTTGTGGCAGGCGTGGCGAATCCAGATATTCAGCCTGCTGTATGCTGCCGGTAGCCCGAATTCCTTTACGTACCAGATAAGCCTGATAATTAAAGCTGCCCTGATTCATAAGCCCTGCAGCGGGCCGCAAACGAACCTGCAACAACCAGGTTTCGCCCAGTTTAGGAAGCTCGCCCTCTGCCGCATACCAGTTGAGCCGTACCTTTGGTTTCTTCCACTGACTATTAAGTTGCCAGTGTTCCGGACCTTGTAGCAAGATTCCATCAATGCGCCAACGCCAGTCGTTCTGAGCTACAATCTCAGTCACCGTAACGGTAACTTGCAGGCTTTGGCGATAGTCAGACTCAGGTAAAGACCACGAAACTGCAAAGCGGGCATTGATTAAAGCCCACAAGATCCCGCACAATGCCCCCATAAATAAAGTTTCAGTGCGGCTAAATGGTGTGCAAAAGCGGAAAGCTGGTAAAATATACCCTAGTATTAGCCAGATAAAGGTTAATACTATAAGCGGCCAGATGGGCCAACTGGGGTCAATCCATACACCGCTGAAGGCGCCCAGAACGGCTCCTGTTAACCACCAATCCATAGTAGTTACCTGTAGTAGGTTTTAAGCATAGATGCCGAAAAAGACGATTCAGCGTTTTCTGCCCGATCCGGCCAAGATTGCAAATAGCAAAGCTATTCGCATCTTCGGTCGTGTCGCTCAGCAAGCTAATTTATGGCATCTGAACCGCCGCTCTGCATCGCGGGCCTTTGCTATTGGTTTGTTTGTCGCTTTCATGCCAATACCTTTTCAGATGGTAGTGGCGGCTGCCGTTGCTATTCCGGCAAGGGCCAACCTACCCCTTTCTGTCGCCCTGGTCTGGGTCAGCAACCCTATTACCATGCCAGCTATATTTTTTGCTTCCTATCAGTTCGGTGTATTTGTGCTGCGACAAAGTCCTGAACCTTTCCTCTTTGAATTATCCTGGTCCTGGTTTGCCGCCAGTATAGGTTCAGTAGTTCCACCTTTCCTCTTCGGCTGTTTGCTGTTAGGTACTATTGCCAGCCTGACAGGCTTTTTTACCATTCGTATCATGTGGCGTCAGGCCGCCATCAAAGCCTGGCGAGAACGGCAAAAGCTACGTTCAGCGCGCCGCAAGGCATCACGCACTCACTAAAGCCTTAGCCGGATCTACCTGAGTTGCTTTCCAGGCCGGATAAATAGTCGCTAACATACTCAACAGCAAGGCAACTCCTATTACCAACAAGACGTCATACCAGGCTATTTGAGTGGGAATAGAACTAATAAAATAAATATCATCCGCCAGCAGAACCAGGGCAAAAGTGTTTTCCAGCCATTGAAAAATAGCAGGCAGTTGCCAGGCTAATAACACGCCCGCAATGCCCCCTAACAGGATGCCTAATACACCATTTAAACTGCCCTGCAATATAAAAGTGCGCATAATCAATGCGTCACTTGCACCCATGGTCTTGAGAATAGCAATACTGGCTTTTTTCTCCTGTACGACCATGACTAAAGTCGACACAATATTAAAACTGGCAACCGCTAACACCAGCACCAGTACCAGATACATCACAGTGCGCACTAACTGGATATCACGGTACAGATGGCCTTCACTACGTGTCCAGTCGCGAATATACGCATGTTCGGACAAAGTCGCCGCTACCTGCGCCGCAATCACCGGAGCCTGATACAAATCATCGACTCGCAGGCGTACGCTATTGGCTTCGGTACTTAACCCCATAGCCTCCTGGCCCAGAGCTAAATGCAGATAAGCCTGTTGATAATCCAGCTCGCCGCCCAACCGGAAAGTGCCAGCTAAAGTGACCGTTAATCGCCGCGGTGCTTGCATGCGCGAACGATCCTGTCCAACTCGAGGCACCAGCAAAGTAAGACCATCGCCTACTTCCAGTCCCAGCTCAGTCGCGAGTCCTTGCCCCAGAATCATGCCTTGAGGATTATCTTTAAAACGTTGCCAGTCCGCCGCACTGATATAATCCGGTAACGACGAAACCCGGGGTTCCAGTTCAGGATCAATAGCTCTGGCACTGACTCCTTTAAAACCGCGCCCTTGTTGGATCATGGTATTCACCACAGTCACCGGCGCTGCGGCCAGAACCCGAGGGTGTGCCTCGGCATCTTCAACTACCTGACGCCAGTCGCGCAGTCCATCGTGCACCGCCTGATATTCGACATGAGGAACCAGCGACAATAGTTCGTCTTCTAAAGCTTTTTGAAAGCCATTCATCACTGATAACAGAACAATTAATACACAGCAGCCAAGAGCGATACCCAGCGTAGAAGATGCCGAAATAAAATTAACAAAACGGTTTTTATGTTTACTGCGCCGAAAGCGCCGTGCCAGATTCCAGGGCAACCACCAGCTTGATGTCATAACAAGCCATCCAGTAATTCACCATTGTGCAAGTGTGTCTGTTTTGGCAAACGAGCCGCCAGATGCTGATCGTGAGTAACCACAATAAAGGCCGTATCCAGCTTCTTATTTAATTCCAGCATTAAACTGTAAATCGTTTCCGCAGTTTCTTCATCCAGATTACCAGTCGGCTCATCAGCCAGAACTAAATCCGGGTCATTAACCAAAGCCCGGGCTATTGCCACCCGTTGTCGCTCTCCCCCGGACATCTTTGCTGGTGGATGCGTAGCCCGATGTGACAGACCGACCTGCTCCAGCATTGCCGTCGCTTTCTTCTTCGCCTGAGACTGCGAAAGTCCGGCAATCAGCAGTGGCATGGCAACATTTTCCAGCGCGTTAAACTCACCCAGTAAATGATGAAACTGATAAATAAACCCTAGTTTCTGATTACGCCAGCGCGCACGCTGAGAATTGTTCAGGCTACTGAGAGCCTGCCCCTGCATAAAAACTTCACCACTGCTTGGTTTATCCAGGCTACCGAGAATATGCAGCAGTGTGCTCTTGCCTGATCCGGAAGACCCCACAATAGCCATCATGTCGGCGGTATGCAGTTGAAAATTTACATTCTGCAGTACCGGAACCTGTTGCTCTCCATCCTGAAAAATTTTACTGATATTTTCGCAATTTAGTAATAGGCTCATAATAAGTTACTCATAACGCAGTGCTTCAGCGGGTTGCACCCGGGCGGCACGCCAGGCCGGGTAAAGAGTGGCCAGTACAGTCATGCCAATAGCCAGTGCTGCGATACTGGCAATCTGGCTTCCCTGCAATACAATAGGTAAACCTTCTCCTGCCGTCTGCTGCATAAGTTCGACATTCAGTATCGTTAATAAATCATTCAGCACAAAGGTAAGGCCCAGCCCCAGTATCAGGCCAATAAGAGTTCCGACTACCCCATTATATAAACCCTGTACCGTCAGCATGTAATAAACCTGACGCCTGCTTAGTCCAAGTGTTTGCAAAATAGCGATATCATGTCGCTTGTCATGGATCACCATCACCAGTGCGGAAACGACATTAAAAGCGGCAACAGCAACTACCACGGCCAGCATAAACAGCATCATGCCCTTTTCCATGCGTACCGCAGCAAATAAGCGGCCATAACGTTCGCTCCAGTCATCGATCCGAAGATCCGCAGCGCCATCCTGAGTACGCAGCTGACTCGCGACCTCGGTGGCCTGAAAGGCGTCCTCCAAATACAAACGAACGCCAGTGACCGCGTCTTCCGGGTAGCGCAGCAAACGCGCAAGATCCTGGCCATGCACCAGCACCAGTTGCTGATCAATATCAGCACCCACTTCAAAAATACCCTGTACTCTGAACAAACGCTGCGCCGGCATAACACCAACCGGAGTAAACTGACCGCCTGCCGCCGCCAATACACGTAACTGCTCGCCTGGCTGAACATCCAGCCGGTTAGCCAGTGGCCGGCCCAGAATAATGCCGTATTCACCAGGTTGAAGCGCATCCATGCTGCCACGCAGAAAATGCTCAGCAATAACATTATGGCGCGACTCAAACTGCGGAAAAACACCCTGGATCATGACCGCATTCAGCTGACTTTGGCCTTGCACTATGCCCTCTATTTGCACATAAGGGCTATGGTGTACAACCTGGCGAGGCAAAACCAGTTCTTCTTCCACCTGTCGCCAGTCACTCATTGAAGAACCATCAGACTGGCTTACAGTGACCTGAGGCACGACCCCCAGAATCCGGTTTTTTAACTGCTGTTCAAAACCATTCATTACTGAAGTCACAACAATTAACGCCGCTACACCCAGCACGATTCCTACCAGCGAGAAACGATTAATAAAGGCCGTAAAAGCTGAGCCCTGTCGTGCCCGGCTATAACGTAAACCGATAAACAGAGAAACGGGCTGGAACATAAAAAAGACGCCTGATGAATTGATATTTGCTAAAGTGAGTTTTGCAAGGATAATGAGAATCTGCCGCAGGCACAACTGGCAATCATATTTGCTTACACATACGGGTGGTTCATGACTACAGACGACACGACTCAGACAGCAGCGCAACAAATGGCTGAATACCGTGAATACTATGCCATTAAAGAGCCTATTCAAATTAATGTATTGCCCTTGGATGCTGATAGCCAGCTACCAGACGAAGAAAGTTTTCTGCAAGAGGTCCCCGAAGTTTTCCGCCTGGCCAGTGAGATGCATGGTGCTGATGCACAGTCTATTGCAGCTATCCGGAACATTGGCGACAACGGCCGTTTGATCGCTGATATTTTAAGTCAGCAAAACCGTAAACTGAACGCCTTGCTGGGTTACCTGCTCAGTCGTGAAGACGCCAGCGAATATCGCTACCAAACACTGGAGTATGGCGGCGGAGGGGTTTCCTATCTGGCAGATGCAGCACTGCCCTTGCAGCAACTAGTTGAACTTAAACTCTTCATGCCTGACGAGTCAGCCGCCATTTTCAGCTATGCACGGGTTATTGACTGTCTGCCTGAGGGCGAGCAACAGCGCATTTGTCTGTTGTTTGAGCGTATCAGTGATGATGACAGGGAAGTCATAGTAAGAGCCAGTTTGCACGCGCAAAGCCGCTTGCTTAAAAAGCGCGCTGCGGAGCGTAATACAAACCCCAGCGCATAAATAATTTGCTACACTAGGCGCACTTTTACATCCTGATGAATAAGTCGTAACTACTCATGGCTGCTATTTCTGTATTTCAAGCTGATGCTGTCCCCAGCGGTGACCAGGACAAAACCTGGCGCCAGTTAGAAGGCAGCAGCAGCGCGCTGGCACTGGCCACTCTGGCCGAGCGCGAAAAACGTCGTATTTTATTGATTACCGCAGATGCTCCAGCAGCCTATCGGCTGGAACATGAAATTCGTTTTTTCAGTCCCACGCTTGCGGAACATATCAGTGTTTTCCCCGATTGGGAGACATTGCCTTACGACACCTTTTCGCCGCATCAGGATATTATTTCCGAGCGTCTGCGTGTACTGGCAAAACTTCCTGACAGCGAACAGGGTATTCTGATTGTTTCCCTGAACACCCTGCTACACCGCATAGCACCACCCAGCTATATACATGGCCAGGCATTTTTACTGACTCCAGGGCAACAAAAACCAATTGAAAGCTTTCGCATGCAACTGGAACAAGCCGGTTATCGCTCAGTGACTCAGGTCATGGAACATGGCGAATACAGTGTGCGGGGGTCGATCATTGATATTTACCCCATGGGCAGTCATGACCCGTTCAGACTGGATTACTTCGACGACGAAATTGACAGTATCCGGCCCTTTGATGTTGAAACTCAGCGCTCAGGTGAGCCAATTGAGAGCATTCAGCTACTACCCGCCCATGAATTTCCAACTAATAAAGAAGGCATTGAGCTTTTTCGCCGTCAGTTCCGCGAACAGTTTGACGCCAGTAACGCCCGTGAATCGGTTTATCAGCAAGTCAGCCACAACAGTTGGCCGGCTGGCATCGAATATTATTTGCCGCTGTTTTTCGAAAACACCGCAACCCTCTTTGACTACCTGCCGGAAGATATTCTGCTGGTCACTCAGGGTGACCTGCAGAGTCAGCTTGAACGTCTGTGGAAAGACATTGAATACCGCTATCAGGACCGTCGCTGGGACCCTGCACGGCCTTTGTTACCGCCGCAACAGCTCTTTTTTCAGGCGGATGAGTTAAATGGCTTATTAAAAAAACGCCCCCGTATCCGCATGGATGTTCCCGAAGGTGTACGTCAACCCGGACCGGTTAAATTTGCGACAAAAGCGGTCAGCGACATTCAGGTAGAGCATAAACAGCAGGATCCACTGGCGCGTATCCGTCAGTTACACCAAAAAGCGCTGCAAAAAGGTCAACGTGTGCTTTTTGCCGCAGAGTCTGCAGGTCGGCGCGAGAGTCTGCTGGAACTTCTGGGCCGTGCTCGTATTCACCCTCAGATAGTGCATAGCTTTAACGACTTCATGAAGATTGAAGCCCCCTGCGCTATTGTCGTCAGCAGTGTCAGTCATTCATTTTACGCAGAAAACCATGATGACCTGCCTGGTGTCTGGTTCATTACCGAAGCGGAACTACTGGGTAATAAAATCACCCAGCGCCGGCGTCATGACAAACGTCAGGCACAAAGTGCCGATGCGCTGATTAAGAACCTCGCTGAACTCTCGGTGGGACAGCCGGTGGTGCACCTGGAACATGGTGTTGGCCGTTATCAGGGCTTAACCACCATCAATACTGCAGGCACCGACACCGAATTCCTGAGCATAGAATACGCCCAAAAATCGAAGCTGTTTGTGCCCGTGTCCGCGCTGCATTTAATCAGTCGTTACAGTGGCGGCGAAGAATCCAGTGCGCCACTGAATAAGCTTGGTAACGATACCTGGGAAAAGGCGCGCCGTAAGGCGGCTGAAAAAGTACGCGATGTCGCAGCAGAGTTACTGGCAGTGTACGCTAACCGTGAGTCTAAGCCTGGCCACGCGTTTACCGTCAATGAACAGGATCATCGTCGTTTTGCGGACGGCTTCCCTTTCACTGAAACCGACGATCAGCTCACCGCTATCAGCGCTGTATTAGAAGATATGCAAGGTCCTACGGCTATGGACCGTCTGGTCTGTGGTGACGTCGGTTTTGGTAAAACAGAAGTGGCTATGCGCGCCGCCTTCACTGCGGTTAATGACGGTAAGCAGGTTGCCGTGCTAGTACCAACCACACTGCTCGCCCAGCAACACCATGATAATTTCCGCGACCGCTTTGCCGACTGGCCAGTACGGGTTGAAGTGTTATCCCGCTTTAATACCAGCAAAGAAACCACTCAGGTTCTGCAGGACTTAAAAGAGGGAAAAGTCGATATTGTGATAGGCACCCACAAGCTGCTGCAAAAGGATATTGAATTTAAAGACCTGGGCCTTCTAGTCGTCGATGAAGAACATCGCTTTGGTGTGCGTCAAAAGGAACAAATTAAACGTCTGCGTGCCGAAGTGGACATTCTCACTCTTACCGCAACGCCTATTCCAAGGACGTTGAACATGGCGATGAACGGGGTGCGTGATTTATCCATTATTTCTACCCCACCCGCTAAGCGTCTGGCCGTTAAAACCTTTGTCCGTGAGTTTGATAAAGCCACCATTCGCGAAGCCATATTGCGTGAAGTTTTACGCGGTGGGCAGGTTTATTTCCTGCACAATAATGTCGAGAGCATCGCTAAAACAGCTGAGCTGTTAGAAGAGCTGGTACCAGAAGCACGAGTCATTACCGCTCATGGTCAAATGAATGAACGCGAACTCGAGCGCGTCATGTCGGACTTTTACCATCAGCGATTTAACGTTCTGGTATGCACCACCATTATTGAAACCGGAATTGATATCCCCAGTGCCAATACCATTATTATGGATCGTGCCGATAAGTTAGGTCTGGCCCAATTGCATCAGCTTCGCGGCCGGGTTGGGCGTTCTCATCATCAGGCTTATGCTTACTTATTAACACCGCATCCTAAGCGTATGACCAAAGACGCGGGCAAACGCCTGGAAGCTATTGCTCAGTTAGAAGATTTAGGAGCCGGCTTTGTACTGGCCACGCACGATCTTGAGATTCGTGGTGCCGGCGAGTTGCTTGGCGATGACCAAAGTGGACAGATTGAAAGTATAGGTTTCACTCTGTACATGGAAATGCTGGAAGAAGCGGTCACCGCCCTGAAATCCGGTAAAGAACCCAGTCTCGACTTATTGCTGCGTCAGCAAACCGAAATTGAGTTACGCATCCCGGCACTTTTGCCCAGCGACTACATTCCGGATGTAAATATTCGCTTAAGTCTTTACAAAAGGATTGCCGGTGCTAAGTCCGAAAGTGAACTGGAAGACCTCCAAATAGAAATGATAGACCGCTTTGGTCTGCTGCCCGATTCAGCCAAAAATCTAATCCGTATCAGTGAGCTTCGATTGCTCGCCGAGCCTTTAGGCATACGCAAAATCGAACTGGGTCCAGCAGGTGGTCACATTGAATTTGGTAGCCAGACTCAGGTGGATCCCGGTACCATTATCGGCCTGCTACAAAAACAACCTGACTACTATGGCATGGATGGGCCGAACCGCTTAAAAGTAAAGCAGAGTGCAGAAGATACTCATGGTCGTATAAAACTGGTACAGTCCCTGTTACAAGAGCTTACAGCTGATGAACAAGGCAAAGGGAGCAACGCGTAACGATGAAAAAAACAGCTTATTTGTTAGGTAGCCTGGTTGCCTTTGCCACCTCCGGTGTTGCCCTTGCTGGTAGTGATTTACGCTGGTTTGAAGTAGAGGTCATTGTATTTAAGCAGGACTCTCAGAATCAGGCCGATGTAGAACATTTTAGCCTGCCCGTAAATGCAATCCCATTGAATCGCATGTACGACCCGCTAAGTGAAACTTTTTCTGAAACTTACAGCGGTCTGGCAAATACCCTGCCCCCCTGTGAGGACAGTAAGTACGGTTGGTTACCGGTATTACCCAGTATTCGCGCTGAAATAAATCCTACCCGCATCCCCGCTCCCGCCGCGCCTCAGGCCCGTTGGTGCCGCGAAGATTTTGAGCACGCTTTGGTCAGCAACTGGTATTTTCCTGACCATGAAAACATGCGCAGTATCCCGCGCAAACGTAGCGAAAAAATAGTCGATGGTCCAGGCGGCGATATGCATGAAACCCGCGAGCCATTTCTGCTGCCCGCGGATAGCCATGAGATGAATAGTATCCGGCAACGACTGGAAAGCCAGCGTGGTAAAGAAGCATTACTTCACTTGAGCTGGAGACAGCCGGTAGTTAATCGCACACAAGGGCGTAAAGTGCGTCTATTTGGTGGCCATGACTTCAGCCCCGAATTTGATTACCTGGGTTTTAGCCGCAGTCAGCTAGTCAGTTCAACCGATACCTTTATGCCCACATTTGAAGGTAATATTGAGCAGCAGATGGGTAAACTGGACAACTTATTAACACGGGTTGATCGCGGGGATTTCGCCTTTAGCAAACCTGATCCTAATGTGCTTAGCCTGCCGGCGAAACCAACAAACTGGCCAGCTAATCTGCCCGAGCAGAGTTGGGAGTTTGACGGTCTGATGCATATTTATCTGGTGGGTAACTACCTGCATATAGACGGCGAATTTAATCTGCGCGAAGAGATTAAACTGCCTCTGCAAGCCAGTACTTTTGATGAGCAAGTGGCATATGAACTACCCCAGGGTATGCCTGAAGTCCCTTTCCTGCGGGCTTATTATTTTAAACAGTTACGCCGGGTTATCAGCCACGAGACTCACTATTTTGACCATCCGGAATTTGGCGTTATCGTGCAAATCAGACGGACCTCTTTGTCACACCGACGATAAAAAAAGCCGCACTTTCTATATGTGCGGCTTTATACCAGGGAAGATTAAGCTGAATTAATGGTCGTGGTCGTGATCATCTTCTGCTGCAACAGGCCCTAACCAAACAGCGCCGGCAGGCGTAAAGTCCAGATCACGCTCATCAATCACTTCACCATCATGCAGGTCAACAATAACCACTCGGTTATGTTCTACATCCATAATGTAAGCGTCGTGATTAATGGCACTGGCAGTCATCGCAGCCTGGCCATCATGCACATGCTCAAGTACAGAGAAGTGGCTTTGTATCTGGAATGGATAGTCGTCATGACCTTCGTCACGGAAACGTACTATGGTCATGTAACCATGGTCGTCCAGAATAGCAAAACGGTTGCCTGAGTAATTAAAAGTCATGCTAACAACTTCAGCATCTGCATGATCCGCATCGCGCCAGTCAATGTGCTGCATTTCACCATGGTCCGGATCTACCCGATACAGTTCATCTCCAGCAACACCCACAAAAATATGCGAGTCAGGATGTCCATAAAGAGTGCCGATACGACCATCCAAATTGGCTATTTTACTCGTTTCAAAATGATGCTCATGATCATGCTCATGGTCACTGATTACCAGCACACCGTCGCTACAACCGAAGGCTACGTGTTCCTGATTAATGGCGCTGCCATGAAGTCCTTCACAAGGCTCATCAAAGCGATCCACAAAATCATAGTGGTCGTCATGTAATTCATAAACTTCAACATAATCAGGTAAAGTAGATTCAGCACCTGGGTCACTACGATAAGAAGTAAACAACCAGTCGTTACGCACTTCGGCCGCACCATGCATGCGCGCATCCAAAGTTACATCTCCCACCAGGCGCTCATGGGCAATGCTGTGGTCGCTAACAACTTCAACTTTGGCTGGCGTACCATCCGTACCGTCATAAAAAACAGCACCACGGTTCAGAAAATAATCGTAGTGGGTTGGCATTTCGCCAGTCAGCATATAGCTAAGCAATTCAGGATCATGCTCATGATCATGAGAATGGCCATCATGATCTTCAGACTCATAACCGCTATCGATAAAACGCACCTGATTCTGCGAACGCTGAACCGCTAAGGCATAACGATAACCAGGGCTGGTGTACAGACGGCTTTCAAAACCTAAATCCATAGGCCCGAATAATTCATTTTCGCCCAGGTCATAGACAAAAGCATTGGTAGTTCCATCTTCTGTAATTACCAGACGACCGGTGCTGTGGCCGTTTTCATGTTCATGATCATGGTCATGATCGTTGTCGTCTGCAACCACATCAACACTGGTATCGCAGGCGCTGAGGAAAAATACAGATGCAATAGCCAGAGCCAATGAGCTGCGCTGAAATACATGCTTCGCCATCATGGTGATTCTCTCTTTTAATTAAAGTTTGGGAGTTATTTATATTTTTTCATCCAGGTGTTATGAAACAATATAACATAACACCACTTTCATGATGTTATATCATAACAACTAAGATTTAAAGAGAGTGCCCAGAGTTCGATAAAAAAAGGGGCTGAAAGCCCCTTTTTAAAGTCGTATGTTAAGCGTGCCAATTCAGCTCTTTAGCACGTTCCGCCGCCTGCGCCGGAACATCGGTAGCAATAAAGTGCTTATGCAGAATTTGCACACCCAGCATATGATTGATCACCGCGTCTAGCTGTACTTGAAGTTCTGCTGGTGCATCGTCTGCATCATGCAATGCAAACAACGCATTCACCTCTTCATGATCCAACAAGCCTGCACTTTCAACCGCTTCTTTGTTCAGATATTTACGCGATAAAGCCCGCATAGCTTCCCATTTAACTGGATCGGTATGTGCAGGCGGTGCCATAAAAGCAAATTTTTCCCGTTTATATAAAGTCTCTGGAAGCAGGCCTTTCATGGCTTCACGTAACACCCACTTCTCTTTATTCTCACGAATTCGCAGGTGCGGTGGAATCTTAAATGCGTATTCAGCCAAATGATGATCCAGAAACGCTGGCCGTGCTTCCATCGAATTGGCCATATCTACACGATCACCACCCCAGGTCAGAATCTGCCCTTCAAGCATAGTCTTAGTCCATACGTACTGAGCTTTATCCAGCGGATGGCGCTCTGCCAGCATATCTGCATCCAGAGTATCAGCGATAGCTTTCCCTGCATCGTACCCCTGCATGCGCTCGCGGCGCTCCCGAGCCAGTAATTTGTCGGCAAAACCAGAACAGGATAACCAGGGCTGCAGGCAACTGGGTGTAAAGCCAACTTTAGCGACAAAAGCGTCACTGACAAACTCTTCACGCGCCAGCATAGCGCCTTTGAACATCTGATTGTTCTTCTCCAGCATCGCCTGCCATTGAGCACGCTCTTCCGGTGGCAAATGGTCCAGGCCGTACATAAATAAATCTTTGCGGAACGAAGGATATCCAGCAAAGAGTTCATCAGCGCCTTCACCTGTCATAACCACTTTATAACCAACATCACGCACCTGTTGGCTCATCAGGTATTTAGCCACGCCTAAAGTATTGTAGATAGTGCGTTCGGTATGCCAAAGCGTCTGTTCAAAGTGGTCATAGAGGTCGTTAGAATTCAGACTCATCACATGATGATCGGCATCCGTAGCTTCTGCCATTTCACGGGCGATGGGGGTTTCATCGTAGGCGGCGGAATCAAAACCAATGGTAAAAGCTTTAACCGGCTCTTGATTAGCCGCCGCTGAAAGACCCAGAATAGAACAGGAATCAATACCACCGGACAAGTAACAACCGACGGGCACATCTGCCGTCAATCGGTGCTGCACCGCTTCCAGCAACTCGCGACGTACACCAGCTACATATTCGTCAGCCCGCTTATCGTCTTTGTCATGTTCATGCTCTAATGGAAATTCCATATCCCAGTATTTATTTTCTTCAACGTGCAGCTTGCCGTGAACCCGTTTAATGCTCACCACATGACCCGGCATTACCTGATGAATGCCTTTAAAAGCAGTCGAACCAGGCACCATAGTTTGGATCAACTGGTGATATAGCCCTTCATCAGAAAACTCACGCTCTACCTCGGGATGCGCAAAAAGAACTTTCAGCTCGGAACCAAAGACCACGCCCCGTTCAGTGATGCTGTAATAAAGAGGTTTAACACCAAAACGGTCACGCACCAGAAACAGAGTATCCTCAGCCTGGTCGTACAGTGAAAAAGCAAATTCACCACGCAAGTGCGGCAACATACCTAACATGCCGTAACGCGGATATAGCTGCATCACAATTTCAGAATCACTTTTAGTGGCAAAATGTGCGCCATCAGCGGTCAGCTCAGCCCGCAATCGCTTAAAATCATAAAACTCACCGTTATGCGCCAGCATCAGGCGTTGATCAGCGGAGATAAATGGCTGCCGGGCACGATCACCTTTGAGGTCAATAATAGACAAGCGAGCATGACTAAAACCCACGCCCCGCTCGTTAATGGTTTCGTAACCATAACCGTCCGGCCCCCGGTGGTGCATGATAGCCGCCATGTTCACCAGTATTTGCGGGTCCATAAGGTGCTTGGGCTGA
This sequence comes from Aliidiomarina minuta, assembly GCF_003987145.1. Taxonomy (NCBI): domain Bacteria; kingdom Pseudomonadati; phylum Pseudomonadota; class Gammaproteobacteria; order Alteromonadales; family Idiomarinaceae; genus Aliidiomarina; species Aliidiomarina minuta. The sequence continues at coordinate 907,407 of NZ_PIPL01000001.1, forward strand.
TTATAAAAAACGCCTGCAATTCCACACATTATTGTTCTTCCTCGCTGTTAAACTACATCAATTACACGCTCTGCCCGCTGCACCATGCAGGTAAGCAGTGCCATACGCAGGAATACCGCGCCACGAGCCTGGCTGAAATACCAGTTGTGCGGTGTGTTATCTAAGTCTTTCCCCAGTTCTTCACCACGAGCCAGCGGATGCAGAATGATGCCATCCTTTTTCAGCGGTGACTGGGCGTTTAATATAAATTTTTTACCATAGGTTTCAAAGGAGTCTCCTTCCCAGGCAATCGCATTAATATAGGTGATATCCAGCTCAGGTAACACCGCATCCAGATCACTTTCAAGACGGATCTTAAGCCCTGCGCTTTCCAGTTCTTCGCGCTGCCCCTTGGCAAACAAATCAGCATCTGCACTAGCCTCATGAATAATCACTACTTCATGAGTTATATGAGAAAACACCGCCAGATTTTTTAACAGACTACGTACCGTTCGCATACGCCCTGGAATACCTACGATGCCAATACGAACCCGGCGTGCCGGATCAAAATTTGCCGTCAGTAGTTCCGGACGCCACTTAAAAATAGCATACATATCTGCCATCGCCTGAGTCGGATGCTCATCTGAACCATTGCCCGCATTCACTATAGGTATACGCAGGGTATCCATCATTCTTGCTAAGGATTCCGTATTGTTGTCGCGCAGTACCACACAATCGCCGTAATTATTAAACATCTCCGCCACATCCTCGATACATTCGCCTTTGGCAATGCCCGTGGTGGATCGATCCGTGATCGACATAATATCGCCACCCAGCCGATGCCAGGCGCTTTCAAAAGAGAGGCGGGTTCGGGTACTCGGCTCATAAAAAGCGCTAATCAGAATTTTACCTTTTAGTGGCGAACTAAACCGGGTCGGATTGCTTTCGTACTTCGCCGCTAACCGGAACAATTGTCGCATGGTATCAGCACAAAACTGATCAGAGGACACTATGTGCTGATCTGAAAGCTTCAACAGATAATCGCCATCTTCCTCGACTGCCCGCAATAACGCCTTCGGATGGGCATCGCCATAAACATCAGGCCGTTCACGATCAAAAGACGCGTCGCTTACATTCATACAGTTACCAAATCTCTTTTGTTTTATAATCAATAAAGAATAGCGTGAGCAAAATTAATGGCGTTGCCGCAGCCAGAATGAGTGCTAGCCACACCAGTAAACTCAGTGCGCTTAAGGGGATCATAAGGCAGGCTCCTTTTCATTCAGTTGTTCCCAGTCAAAAGTCTGTCGGCTGCGCAACAAGCCGGTTAAAGTAATCAGGCCTGATACCAGGCAGGCTGTCAGCGCCGCCACATAAAAACCTATTGCAAAATAGCTGATGAGTCCGCTTAAAGTGCCTATAGCCATCGCTGCAGCCGCATAACGCCCCGTCAGTTTAGGGTTATACAGCCCAACCACCACCGGCCAGATAGTACTGGCAACAAAAGCACCGGTGAAATTCAGTAAGGCCCCCAGGGTGGCAATCTGCGGCAGGCAAAGTAACCAGGTTACAATACCAAGCAAGGCAATGACGTAGCGATTGACCCTAAATAACTGCTTGTCATTGGCATTCGGGCGCAGGCGCTTGTGATAAATATCCCGAGTGACCAAATCCGAGGTTGCCGCAAGCACGGAATCCAGGCTGGACGCTAAAGCAGAGAAGACCACTATGAACACTATCACAGCGCCTCCAGTACCCAGCACAGCAGCCGCTACCGTGGGCCCTACCATATCAGGACTAGCCGGGAATATGCCCAGCTGCGGCGCGGCCAGGGCCACAAAACCGGTAACGATTGGTATCGGCAACCATAAAAGACCACCAGTGATGAACGCCCGGTAAGCGACTTTTTGTTTAAAGGCAAGTGCCCGCGACCACCAGACATTGGAATGAAATATTTCGCCTAAACCGAAGAAGATATTATTAAATAAAAACATGATAGCAGCCGGGAAAAGCACATCCAGGAGCCGGGGGTGATTGTCGCTGAGGTTGGCATGAATCTCGTCCATACCTATGTTGGTCAACAGCAGAAAAGCAACCAACACCACGCCCGTAATAATAATCAATGCCTGAATAAAATCCGTCGCAATGACGGCACGCAGACCACCAAAGAGTGTATACACCACGCAGATCAGAAGGATAGCACTCATCCCAATATGGTAATTCAGACCACTCAGCGCCTGTAATAAAATACCACCCGCCATCCCTAAACTCACCAGCCAGCCCATGGCATACACCGCTGAAATCAGAATGAACACATACCAGGCCGGGCGACCATAACGCAGGCGAATAAAATCACCACTGGTATAGCCGTTTGGTAGTAATTTTTTTATGCGTGCAGATAAAGGAGCAAAAAGAATAAGTCCAAGGGCTGCAAAGGAATAACCTATCATTCCCCAGATACCGAACTGATAAGTCAGCTCAGGCGCTACCAGGGTTGTATTGCTGGTCACCCAGGTTGCCATTGCCGTTGCTGAAGCAAAAGCAAAACCGACATTACGGCCAGCCAGGGCAAAGTCTTCATGGGTCACATTTTTACGCCCCAGATACCAGCCAAAGGCTATCCAGGCCAGCCCAAATACGGCCACAATGGCAAAGCCAACTTTGGCATCTATCGCAAATTCCTGCATTAAACGGCATCTCCAGGGTTAGCCTGGCGTCTTTTTTCCAATCGATGATATTTAATGATAGTCATTATGAGCAGGAAAAAGAGTATGGCTCCAACAACAAACAGGCTTAACGCCTGCCAAAGTGGATAATGACGAACCTCAACACTGACGGTATTACTGGTTTGATCTCCGGATTGAGCGCGGAAATAATAGATGCCGTTATCAAAACCGCTCAGGGACAATTCACGAAACATGCCCATGGGCTGATATTCGGCAATGATGGCTGAAAACTGATCATCTTCCGCCATTTCAATAGTGAAACGCTCGCTATCAGGCAAACCTTGCAGAGTTAGCCGGAAGTAACCTTCAGCCACAGCACCAGAGGGCCCTGAAAGCTGTATATCACTCTCCTGCGCGCTTCCCTGCCAGCTGACTGCTATTATTAACAACGCGGCTGAGACCTGTTTCACAACTCTTAACATAGCGGTGTTCCCCGGCGTTCCGAAGCGATCAGGCTAGCAATCCGTATAGAAATTTTCAACCAATGTTGTATTTTTGTAGAAACAACATGTAGAAAGAAAAAAGGCAGGGAAAAATCCCTGCCTTTGTTGCCGCCAACACGTACTCAGTAGTTAAGCTGCAATGAGCTCACGCAGCACATGGTGCAGTATACCGCCGCTCTTGAAGTAGCGAATTTCATTAGCGGTATCAATACGACACAGCAGTTCAAATTCTACGATTTCACCATTGTCTTTCTCGGCTTTCGCACGAATAATCTGCCCTGGCTTAATATCATCATCAATGCCACTCAGCGTGATTTTCTCCGCCCCGGTCAAACCAAAACCTTCGGCACTTTCATCATCTTTAAACTGCAGTGGAAGAACCCCCATGCCCACCAGATTAGAACGATGAATACGTTCGAAGCTCTGAGCAATAACGGCTTTAACACCCAATAACCGAGTGCCTTTAGCCGCCCAGTCACGACTGGAACCCGTGCCGTATTCCTTACCAGCTAATACCACCAAAGGCGTACCCTCTTCCTGGTAACGCATAGCCGCATCATAGATCGACATTTCATCGCCGCTTGGTACGTGGCGGGTAACACCACCGGTGCTGCCTTCGACCATGAGGTTTTTAATGCGAATATTGGCAAAAGTCCCGCGCATCATGACTTCATGATTACCCCGACGCGAACCGTAGGAGTTAAAGTCTTTCACCGCAACGCCCTGCTCCTGCAGGTATTTACCGGCCGGTGCATCGGGTTTGATAGCCCCCGCTGGCGAAATATGGTCAGTGGTAATGGAATCACCAAACAACGCTAGTACATAGGCGTCTTCCACATCTTTCAAGCCTGCCGCAGGTTTATCAATACCTTCAAAGAACGGCGGGTTAGCTACATAAGTAGAGTCTTCCTGCCACTTATAAGTCAGGCTGTCAGGAATATTCAGGCTTTGCCAGTGCTCGTCCCCTTCAAACAGGTTGGCACCGTACTCTTTAGTGAACATCTCGCTGGCCACCAGTTGCACTTGCTCGGCAATTTCTGCTTCGCTGGGCCAGATATCCTTGAGGTAGACCGGATTACCATCCTGATCATCGCCCAGTGACGCTGTACTCAGATCAATACGCGTTGTTCCAGCCAGGGCAAAAGCAACTACCAGCGGTGGTGACGCCAGCCAGTTTGCCTGCACTTGCGGGTGAATACGGCCTTCAAAATTACGGTTACCCGAGAGCACAGATGACACCACAAGCTCACCTTCATCCACTGCTTTAGCCACTTCATCTGGCAATGGACCGGAATTACCAATACAGGTTGTGCAACCATAACCTACCAGGTCAAAACCCAGTTTATCCAGATACACATTAAGACCGGCTTTTTCCAGATAGTCAGTAACCACTTTAGAACCCGGCGCCAGTGAGGACTTAACCCAGGGCTTGCGTTGCAACCCTTTTTCCAGTGCTTTTTTCGCGACCAGACCAGCCGCCATCATGACGCTGGGATTCGAAGTATTGGTACAGGAAGTAATAGCCGCTATTACCACATCACCGTGTGTCAGTTTATGTTCAGTGCCTTCAATAGGGACAGTCGTATCATCGTCTGTCGATATCCCGGAAGATTTCATCAACAAATCAAAGCTGTCGCTTAATTGTGGCAGCGAAACCCGATCCTGCGGACGTTTAGGGCCGGCAAGCGAAGGTTCTACTTCCTTCATGTTGAGTTCCATAGAGTCACTGAATACCGGCTCCACGCTATTATCACGCCAGGTACCCTGTGCCTTCGAATAAGCTTCCACCAGATCCATGGTTTCCTGATCGCGCCCGGTCAGTTTCATGTATTCGAGAGTTTCTTTGTCGACTGGGAAGAAACCACAGGTCGCGCCATATTCAGGCGCCATATTGGCGATAGTAGCGCGATCTGCCAATGGCAGATTGTCCAGGCCGGGACCGTAGAATTCAACAAACTTGCCAACTACTCCTTTTGAACGCAGCATCTGCGTCACAGTTAACACTAAGTCAGTCGCAGTCACTCCTTCTTTGAGCTTGCCATCCAGACGAAAACCCACTACTTCCGGAATCAGCATAGATACAGGCTGTCCCAGCATAGCGGCTTCGGCTTCGATACCACCCACACCCCAGCCCAGCACACCCAGGCCGTTGATCATAGTCGTATGCGAATCCGTACCTACCAGCGTGTCTGGATAAGCGAAGGTTTTACCGTCTTCTTCTTTTGTCCACACCACCTTGGCTAGATACTCCAGATTCACCTGGTGACAGATACCGGTACCCGGCGGAACCACACGGAAATTATCAAAGGCCTTCTGACCCCAGCGCAGAAACTGATAACGTTCTTTATTGCGCTCCATTTCAATTTTTACGTTTTCCTCAAAGGCCCCAGGGCTGGCAAATTTATCTACCATTACCGAATGGTCAATAACCAGGTCAACTGCAGACAAAGGATTGATTTTATCCGGTTGCAAGCCAGCTTTTTCAACTGCGTCACGCATAGCCGCCAAATCAACAACGGCAGGTACCCCTGTAAAGTCCTGCATCAGTACACGAGCTGGTCGATAAGCAATTTCAGTAGAAGACTTGCGCTCTTTCAGCCAGCTCACCATGGCTTGCAAGTCGTCTTTAGTAACCGTGCTGCCGTCTTCAAAACGCAGCAGGTTTTCCAATAATACTTTCAGTGAAACTGGTAAGCGCTTAATGTCGCCTAACTTGTCAGCGGCTTTTTCCAGGCTGTAGTAGTGGTAAGTCTTACCCTTAACGTCCAGTTGACTCAGGGTGCCGAGACTATCTTGACCTGCCATAACCTTCTCCTCAGTGGCCTTAATGCTGCCCAAGCGACAGCAAGTGTGTTCTTACTACATCTTATTACTATAGAAAAAATCAAGGGATTCTCAATATTTAGCGGCCAAATAGCGAATATAAATGACCATGAAACTTTCACGACCATTAGGTATACTTGGCATCATCGCTAACTAACTGAAATACGAAATTTTGTTTCCCGATAGTACGTTACGATACCTTAAAACTTTAGTCAGCTCGACATTCATTATGATTAGCATGGTACTCAGCTCAGCTTTGTACGCCGATCAACAAGCGCTGAAGTCTATGCAGGCGGAGGATAATTACTTCCACCCCAGAGGCAGTCACGGTTATGATAATCAAGCTGAAGAAATGAAAGCTATAATTTTATTGTGCACGGGCCAGGTTTTAAGAACGAAATAAAAACTAAAGCTATCACTGTTGATTTGCATAACGTGATAACTATTATTTTACAGCTCGGACCCGCAACAAACGATGGCAATCCGGATGTTATCCTAAGCGGCTAAAGATTACTGACTAACAACTACTGACTAACAACAAGGAATTTTAAATTATGAGTCAGGTACTGGATGGTTTACTTAACCTCTTAGAACTGGAAACTATTGAACAGGGTTTATATCGGGGGCAAAGTCAGGATCTTGGCTTTGCTGCGGTATTTGGGGGCCAGGTCATGGGGCAAGCCTTATCCGCGGCGAAAGAGACTATTCCCGAAGACCGGGCTGTGCATTCTTTCCATAGTTATTTTTTACGTCCTGGAGATGCTAACAAACCTATCGTCTACGATGTGGAGAATATCCGTGACGGTAAAAGCTTTTCTACTCGTCGTATTCAGGCAATCCAGTACGGTAAACCTATCTTCTATATGACGGCTTCCTTTCAAGGGCAAGAGCCAGGACTCACCCATCAGGATAAAATGCCTGATGTTCCAGGCCCCGAAGGCCTGGTCTCTGATCTGGATGTACATCGCGAACATGCCGACCTTATTCCGGAACCGCTGCGCAGTAAATTTACCAGTGACAAGCCTATTCTGATGCGCTTTGTCACCGAATATAACCCCTTTAACCCTAAACCCGACGAAGCCAAACGTTATGTCTGGATTAAAGCCAACGGCAACATGCCGGATGATCACCGTATTCATAAGTATTTATTGGCTTATGCGTCTGATTTCAATTTCCTGCCCACAGCACTGCAGCCCCATGGACTTAGTTTCGCTCATCCAAAGATGCAAATGGCCACCATAGATCACGCTATGTGGTTTCATCGCGAATTCCGTATGGATGACTGGCTGCTTTATGCAATCGACAGCCCCAGTGCCACAAACGCTCGCGGCCTGGTGCGCGGACAGGTTTTCAATCGTCAGGGAGAGCTGGTTGCATCAACTATTCAGGAAGGTTTAATTAGGCAACGATAAATCCTGGGCAAAGACGCTTAATTACCCTGTAAGCGTTTTTGCCAGCGATATTTAATTTTCTCTTTAAAACCTACAAAGCGGCGCACCTGATGTTTTTTCATTAAAGCAACGGGCATTGGCAAGCGCCCCAACCGATGGCTCATTTGCACCGGATAAGGACGCAATCCCCGGACTTTAATACCCGGCTGCCAGCACCACTGCATGTCTACATCCAGCGGCCGGAAAAAGCTATCACTCCAATCCAGCATTGTTTGCGCCGCTGAAGCACTGATAACATAAGCGCAAAGTCCCAGCGGAATATTCGGGTAGCGCACAAAAGTCGCCGCCCCAATACGTTCCAGACCAACGCTCTTCACCCGCTGATAGGGTTCCGCCAGTTTAATAATATCCCATTCACTCTCAAGCTGAGTAACAGTCCGGGGCACATAAGTAAAACTGTTTGCCAACAATACGTCATCTTCAAGTACTATGGCAAAATCAACTTCATCATCAATAACCCGCTGCCACACCTGGCGGTGATTTACGTACGTTGTAATTTCTGACGGAGTGAGGCTACGATAATACTTAACTTCGTTTAAATTTGAGTCGTAACGTTGTGCGAGCTCAGTTTCCATAACGGCTTCGGTTTCATAAGCTTCAATCCGAACATAGGATTGACGCAGGCGTTGTGCCTGAATGCGAAAATGCTCCAGTCTGCTGGTATCTGCTTTTTTATTGAGTACATAAATCTGATAACGCATGAGCGCTCCGGGTGACTGGATTATAATGAAGTGAATTTTCGGCCTTTGTAACCGCCCTGTCAGCCCGGTTTACACAAGTTTTACGAACCTTCTCTAATTACCACTTTCATAATTGACACGCAGTCATTTATACAAATTGCATCAGGTGTATAAAAGTTGTGCGTAGATGATATAAAACTGATATATAATTTGCATAAGCAAATATAGAAGTTATAGGCATATGATATAAAACGGATATGAAAGTGGTATCAAAGTGAACTTTTATATCAGTTATAACGAGTTATTCACTATACTAAAGTCCATAATTTACAAGCGAATAAGTTCATGAATAAATTTCCTCAAAACGAGCAACTGCAACATTACGTGGAACGTAGTCAGGATATCTTTGGTTGGTTTTCTCCTGACGATATTCTGTTATATGCAAATGTTGTCTTGCGAAATATTTATGGCTTATCGCAACGTGATAATCGGCGCTTAACTTTCTCTGACTTAATACGCAACTGTTATGAAAAACAGCGTGGTTTTTTAATTGAGACTGACGACCTGGACGCCTGGCTGGCATATGCCAACGAGAAGCGTCGCAGCGTACCCCATAGGCGTTTCCAACTGGATACCACTGAGGGTCGTTGGTACATGGTCAGTGAAACCTGCGACACGGCTGGGTACATCTTCCTTCATGGCGTTGAAATTACAGATCTGGTAGATAAAACCAATGACTTATCTAATGAGCAACGTCGGCTTCGGCGACTCGCCAATACCGATGAATTAACTCAGGTAAGTAACCGACGAGCCTTTGTCGAGCATGTCAGTGCCCATTTTGACATGCCGCACACCGATCCAGCCTGCATGATACTTTTGGACATAGATAACTTTAAACTAGTCAATGACGAACAAGGTCATCTGTCAGGCGATCAGGCACTTATCAACCTGGCGGAACAGGTATCTCATCAGATACGCCCAGGAGATATGGTTGCTCGCATCGGCGGCGATGAATTTGCAGTATTTTTACATAACGCTCGCTCTAAGGCAGCAACCGAGGTAGCCAGCAGGCTTCGCAAACGGTTACAAAAAGCACCTGGAATAACCTGTTCTTTTGGCATTGCCTGTAGCAAAGACAAGGTGGCGTGTTTTGAATCTTTATACAAAAGCGCAGATGATGCTTTGCTCACAGCCAAACGGAAAGGAAAAGACAGCATTGTAATCAGCGACAATGATTAATCATCCAGGGAGCATTGTTCACAACGTGAACGCCCTGTTAATAAGCGCGATATCTTATAGCGGTGGCGGGCAAAAAAGAGATAACATTTGTCAGCAAAAAAGCGTATAAGAGGCCAGCGCAAAGGAGCTGTTAACCAGCCCCGCCCTGCCAGTTTCCAGGCCTGGTGAGTCACATCCAGACCATACAGAAAAGTTCCATCAGCTGTCTGCGCATGCAGTATGTTATTAGCCGCGTCTTTATCTACCTGGGGGTATCGCTTACTAAAGTCAGCCTGATGGATATCTTCAAACTCCATGTGTTTAGCATGAGTACGCCGTTTTAACTGCCGCATTTCATGTACACACAAAGGGCAGCCACCATCGTAAAAGATGGTTAACTGCGCTGCTTCCTGGTCTTCACTGTGCTTTATTTTGCTCATACCTGTTAAACGTAATTCAGGCGCGCAGAGATCAATCTTTCTTCAGTAAAGGCGCTACCAGGCGTGTCG